>NZ_LBAW01000026.1 GCF_001648595.1 Legionella bozemanae
TTAGCGTAGATGCCACGGCTGCTTTTTATTCACCGCAAACCCGTTTTTGGGAGTTATTATGCGGCAGTTTATTAGCCTATATTACTCTTTATGATATTAAACTATTGAGTAGGGTAAGAAAAAAAACAGATGTTGTACTGACCAAAATTATTTATCAAAATGGAAGGGAGTCTAATGGGGCACTATTAAAAAATATTCTTTCTTTTTCCGGGCTTCTCATTATTATTTGCTCCTTTTTTACCTTTTCAAAAGCTACAGTTTTTCCTGGAGCTTGGGCTCTAATTCCTGTGCTAGGAGCTTTACTTCTTGTGGCTGGGAAAAATTCATGGACAAATCGTGTCATTCTTTCCAATCGTATTTTAGTGTGGTTTGGTTTAATCAGTTATCCACTTTATTTATGGCATTGGCCGTTACTCTCCTTTGTAAAAATTATGGAAGGAGGTTTTCATCATAAAATTTTTCAATGGGTGGCCGTTGGACTCTCTATTGTGTTAGCCTGGATTACTTATAAGTTAATCGAAAGGCCAATACGGCATGGGTTTGGGCAGGATAGAGCTAAAGTAGTTTTTCTTGTAAGTTTCATGTCCATTATGGCGAGTTTCGGTTTCTACATAGAAAAAAATAATGGCCTCGACTTTAGGATTAAAAATCTAAATGATTTAAACAGCTTAAATGCAATCATTAATCTTCCCCTTCTTCCAATAGAGCCAGCTTTTGGATGTGCATTGAAAATTCCTGAGTTTAAGAATTTTAAATTTGCGGGTGATGGTGTTTGTTATTTATCAAAAAATCAAGAACCAGATATTATGTTTCTTGGCGATTCTCATATTTGGCATTATCAGAACGCATTATGGAAGCAATTTCCTTCGCAATCGGTTTTGATGCTTGTATCAAGCTCCTGCCTGCCTTTTTCCAGTAATTACTTTTTAAAGGGCGAGTGCAGGAAAAAATATGATGAAATACTTTCATTTTTGGAAACGAATAAATCCATTAAAACGATAGTTTTAGGCGGCTATTGGGCTTATTTAATGACAGGAGGTTTTGAGAAGGAAGGATCTCACTGGCGCATGGCAAAGGCTTTAGATCCGGAAAGAACTAAAAGTTTTCTAGAAAATGGGCGCTATTTTCTTAGCAAAGCGCTTAAGGGAAACAAGGAGATTGTTTTTATAAAGGATATACCTAGCTTAAATTTCAATATAAAAACGTGTTTTAAATCAAGGCCGCTTCAGCTGCCTCATAAAGGGGGTATTAATAAAGAGTGTTCCATGGATAGAGCAAATTTTGAACAGATAAACAGTAGTTATGACAATGTGGTGAATCAATTGTTAGCAGAATTCCCGCAAGTAAAAATTTATGACCCCAGGCCTTTATTTTGTAAAGGCGCGAAATGTACAGCGCGTGGTGAGGTACTGCCTTATTACTTTAATGGCGATCATTTAAACTATTATGGTGCAAATATTGTTATTGAAGATTTAAAACATAAAGAACATTTAGATCAAAAAACAGACTTGGCCATTATAGAACCTAAGAAAACCAAGGTACAATAGATTGGTGCCACGCGAAACTTACCCCTCCCTACGTACCGCGCATAAAGCGCAGTACGTAGGATGTTGAGTATAGTTCATTTAAAAAACATAAAGTGACATTCAAATTTCGCGTGGTTCTCTCAGGGGCAAGCCGTGGGACGTAGTAAGTAGAATATTTATTGAAAATGGCTCAATACAACAAGCTTTCTTATCAAAAAGATTGATGATACTTCAAGTCTCAAGATCAAATCTACCTTGCTATTTTTTCGTTCTTTTATCAAAGGGAGTTTTGAGAGCAAAAGTTTTCGCTTCTCACGAGCATCACAGTTAATCTTATACAATTGCAACTAATTATATCTACATTAATTACAATTAACACTTTTTGATTTTATTGTGATTAAAAAGTATTGAATAAGTCACAATGATCTAGTAGATTACATTTTAGGTTAAATAATTACTAAAGGAATAAGATTATGCCAACCTATTTTGATCCAATCATGCTGGAAGACACGCTACTGAATGAAGGTACCAATGTTTACTTAGTGAAAATTGGGGATAATAAATTCTGTATTAAGGGAGTATCCTCAGGATTAGAGAAGCTGCCTGGTGATCCCACTACGCACGCTACAGAATATTGGCCCATTTCCATTGACACTTTAATTGGCCTTGCAAGTAATAAGATCCTCTTTGAGGATGATAAATTAACAACCAAACCACTCACAAAAGAACAGGTTAAAGAATTTTTTGCTTTTGATCCTAATGAAGTAGCTCCTCAACAGTTTAACAGTTCCATTAAACAAGAATTAACAGATGAATGGACAGAGGATCTGATTCAAAACACATTCGGCCAATCTGCTCTAAATCCTCACTCATTCTTTTTCCAGCCGATTTTTTTACACGCACATCATGGAAACCATAATCCTGGTGTACAGAATGGTACTAATCCGATAATTCCAGCTATCTTGGTATTCCATTTGATGCCAACGTCGGAAAATAATGAAGAAGGAGCAGTACCATTAGTTTTAAACATGTTGATGTTGATGATGGATACAGAAGCTCACGCAGAAGAAGAAAACGAGCAAAGTAGTTCCAATAATTTAAGCGGAACTTCTTAATCACATGGTTTAGGGTAAAAGGCAGATTGGTTGGTTCAGAATAAGCCAAAAATCTGCTTCACTAAGCGAAAACGCTTTGGGATAATGGGAAAATTATTCTATACTCTTACATAAGTAAAAATGAAAGAGAATAAAAATATGCCACATGGACGATCTGAATTTGAACCAATTGATGATGCGATTATAAAAACTCTAAATTCATTATTAGAGCTTGAGATGGCAGGTGTTGTGCGTTATACCCATTACTCTTTCATGGTTTTTGGTTTTAATCGTATCCCTATCTGTAAATGGATGCGTGATCATGCTCAAGAGAGTTTAAACCATGCTCATTCAATAGGTGAACTTATCACCCATTTTGCCTATCATCCTACGCTTAAGATTGGCAAATTATTAGAGACCCATGAACATAATATTGGCCATATTTTAGAAGAATCTCTTGAGCATGAAAAACAAGGCTTGAATTTGTATTATCAACTATTACAACTCTCAGAGAAAAAATCTGTGCTAGTCGAAGAATTTGCTAGAAACATGATTCTAGAAGAGGAAATGCATATTGGTGAAATACAAAAAATGCTTATGGATCCTAAGACTTTGAGAGATTAAATAATATCCCTAGATTTTTATTGTAGCCTGGGTGCTAGTCCGAAGGATTGTAACCCGAGTTCCACTGCTAATCTCACATTATTATAATTATTGAAATAAAATATGGTGTAGCTTTTTGTATAGGAAAAAAGTAAGCTGCCCATTGTTGACCCAACAACATTTAAATAAACTTAAGCTAATTACTATTCACTGATGCACTAAAGTTTATATAAAAAATTTTGATCAAATACTGATCTAAAATTTTCATCTAATTAGATTTAAAATTTAACTAATTGTATTTTCACTATGACTAAATATAAATTTGAACTTACGGAACAAAACGAAGATATTCAGATATCAGCCAAAGTAAGAGCAACAGGAGTAATACATGGCTATGTTCAAATAAGTTCTTCCATAACCTTGGAAAATAAAAAATTAATAGAAATAGCCCAGCTCTTCGTGAATCAAAATATTAGAGGGTCTGGATTAGGAAGCGAACTTGTATCAAGAGCAATCGAATATGCTCTTAAACAGAATAAAGGCATCCATATGATGATCCAGCCTGGATCGGTAGGGTTTTGGAAGAAATATTTTAATAACCGTTTTGATGGAAGGCGTATGACCTTATTCGGTGGAGAAGCTTTAAATTCAAAACTATCTGACGGAGTAGTATTTGAAATATCTATGATTAGCTTAATTAAAAATTATAAGTTTCCTTTGGATGAAGATTTACGAGCTCCTGGAATCGAGCGAATATGTCGAGAGATAAGTTGGAACATTTTAACTGAATAATTTAAAGTGCTAATTAAATAAGGAAACGGCAGCGAATCCCTACATTTTAATAGAGGGTTCGCTGTTACGTAGATTAAAGCATGTTAGAAATTAAAATAGCTTCTCTCATAGCAGTATAGAGTATGTTTTTTCTCTCTTATCATGACAGTGACAGTTTTTGGCGTTGAGAGAACTTTTACTTTTGTGTAATTTTTTCGAGGCTGCAAACAAGTTCTGTAGCGTCAATGTTTAAGAAATAAAAACCACAGGAGTTACAGTTTCTGGTAAGTAGTACACATTATTACGAAACGCTACATTAGTAAAAGTAGGTATCAAGAGCAATTATGCTATTTAATAATGACATACCTTTAATCAATGATAAGTTTTCCCATACCTCATTTAACGAATGAAATGGCGTATTGTGCAACAAATGCAAGTTGATTACGTAAAGAGAGCTAGAAAATGAAAAATCATACACTTATCCTCAAGTGGGCAACTCATTACCTGCTCTCTAAAGGATATTCGCTACTGCATTCACCTGAAATCATGCTGGAAACCCCTTGGTCCAATGTGATTCGATTTTCAACTTCAAAAGGTTATATTTATTTGAAACAACCAGCACCGTCCATATCTCAAGAGTCAAAGATCATACAACTATTGGCAGATAAATTTCATGCCAGTGTACCTATTGTAATAGCGATTAACGATAAGCTGCATTGTTTTCTGATGAAAGATGCCGGACAATCACTGCGCGAATATCTGAAACACGAATTGCAGACGAACTTATTGTGTCAAGCCATTAAGCAATATACATCAATGCAACGCTCGACAGAGAACCATATAGAATCCCTGCTTGCACTAGGAGTCCCAGATTGGCGATTAGACAAATTATCCAAACTCTATGATCAAATTATCAACCAAGAAGAGTTTTTAAAAGCAGATGGTATGACGGACAAAGAACTACGGTCAGTACATGATTTAAGTCCGCAAATTTCAGCAGAATTCAAATTATTATCCCAATACAATATTCCGGAAACAATAGTTCAATCTGATTTTCACAGCAACAATATTCTGATTAATCCGAGTACCCAAAAATTGACATTCATTGATTTGGGAGAGATAGTGATTACCCATCCATTTTTTTCCTTACATACTTTTCTTCGCCAAGGCATTACCCATCATGGTGTAAAAGAACAGGATCAAACTTACCAGCAACTTCAAGGCAGTTGCTGCGAAAACTGGCTGGATTTAGCGGCTAAAGACAAGCTGTTAGAAGGATTTTTGTTAGCAAAAAAATTATGGCCCATTTATTCCGCACTTGTTCATTATCGAATAATGAATAGCCTCGATCTGCAGGCTTTTAAATCCTTTTATGCTAATAAGCCTAATCACCGACTCGCCAATTTTTTTAGAGAATATACTGAATCCCACTTAAACTTTTAGGCTACCTTAATCTTCTGAGCAAATGAGTTGAGTTATTTTGATCTGACATTAAGATTTTAATCAATTTTTGCTGCAACAGAGATATTTATTTCTATTTCATACTCAAATCCCATTCAGACTGATTTGGCATTTCTTTGAAAATTTTACCTACCAAACAATCCATTTCTACTGATTCCGCTCTTTTTCTAAATAGCATATTAACGAAATCGTCTGCTACCAGCGGCCAATGATCTTCAGGATTGGGCTCGTTACTATTTTCTTTTTGGATAATGTTTTCATTTTCTTTTAATAAGTCATTTACAGCTTTTTCATCGTACGCAACAAGGGCTCCTGAACGAATACTTAAAAAGCCGCCTTTGGGAATTACTTTATATTCCGTATTGTCTGCTATTCGTACATATCTTTTTTTGCCCGCATCATAAGCATACATCTCTTCGGGGAGAGGGTTAGGAATAACAAAAGATTTTAACCCTGCTTTTTTTAATAACATAGTGACTTGAAATAGTTCAAATCCGGAACCACGAATTGCCTCTAATGGTAAATATCCCAATGCTTTTGTTTTTCCAACCTCTGCCAAATCGCTCATTTTCTGATGAGAAAAAAAGTCACTGGTTGTTTGACTTGGTGAAAACAGAGGTTTACTCTGGACAGGTTCTGCATCGTGAGGACTAATAGTTGTTGTTTCACTGGAATCTCTTTTTGACGAAGTGAGTTTTTTTAGGAGCTTTTTGATCGACTTCATAATTAACAATAAGATTTGTATTTATTCAAATTGTAGACAAAAAATCCTGATACTGCAAAGCAAGGAGGTTGACAGCAATCTGCAGAATAATGAGTGAATAGGAATGAGCGATTTAAATGGGATATCCCTCTGCTATTATTTGCGAATATCGTTAATGAGGCTAATCTATAAATAGAAGGAAAAAAGGAGCAAATATTGGAGGGAAACACATGAAAAAATTATTAATATCTTCCTTACTCACTGTATGGAGTATGGCCGCCATGGCTGATAGTGCCATCATAACAAAAACCCAAACATGGAAAAGCATTCCCATTACAGTAAATGCCGAAAAACACATTTATACTGTTAATGAGGGAGATGTACCTCTACCAGGGAGCGAATTTTATTATACTTATTCTGGTTATCGATGTATAACAGAGAAAACAAATATTGTTGGTGTAAATGCAGTTGTATATCATGCAGGCGTCACTGGCGGAAGTGATATATATTGTTACCCCGAATAATGGCAAGCAGGCAGATGACTTGCAATCACGCGTTACTAGAGCGAAACAAAATATTGTGAGAATGAATGCAGTTGTATTTCATATAATGCATCTGTCTCATTTTGATTTAAGCCAAGTTGGACTATGGTGACTTAATGTTTTAATTAAAGTAGATAATTATTTACGCATTTTTTTAGTCATATAATGACTGAGAAATAATTCCAAAAAGCCGATGAGGCTCTTTGTTTTTTCCGGTTTTTTTAACTTAAGACGCATCATAAGCTGTGTGAAAATAAATTGGACTAGTTTAAGACGAAAGTAATTTAAAAGTAATCGATAAAACATTAAAATTCCTAGTGTAGAACAACTATTGTAATTATAGTCTATTTAAAGTGGAGCGGATGTCGAAAACGCTCCCTTTCTTTAAGATGAGCAATATCAGCAACGAGTATCGTAGCTTGAGTTGCTTGTGAGTAGGATTTTCTAGAATACGCATCTCAATAAGTTCTGGCTGCAAGCACATTTTTAAGGGGCCCAAAAACCCTCAGACCAGCTATTCAAAATAGTTTGAGTTCAACTAAGTATATGACCAGAGAATAAAGTACACAAATGACCAAAAATACGATGAATAAAGTCATTAAGATAGATTTAATATTAATGCAAATTTTTGGTCTTAGGAAAAAGGAATATGCACCAAAGAAACCGCAAGTGGCACCGAGCAGGGCACCTCCTATTACATCAGTTAGCCAATGCACTTCCAGGATTAAACGGGCAATTGCTTCGAGTATAATTAGAAGACATGCACAGATTATCACAAGCCAACGATAAGATATTTGTGGAATAATAAGTGCAGACAGAAAAGTAACATAGGCTGAGCATAAAGTTACATGCCTACTAGGGAATGCATAGCTTGGTAACGTACTCGTTGATATTTCGGGTCTGGGATAATCTATAGCATTTTTTAGAACGTGTGCTAGCAGGGCTGCAATTAAAACGACACCAATTAAATGTAAAGCAAGCCACTGCTCCTTTTTTCCAAAAAGCATAACACTTGTAATGACAAAAGTAGGTATAACAATATGTTTATCGCCAAATAATGAGAAAAAAATACTTATCCAATATAAATAATCATTTTGTAATTTTTTGATTAATAAATATAAGTCAATGTTAATAGATAAATAGGGGCTTTGAAGAAAAAGTGCCCTCACGAGTAAAAAAAATAAAAAAATGCATATGAAGGCGCTGATTAATAAATAGAATTTATTATTTTTTATTTTATCTAATTCCATTTTTTTTCCTAAAAAAGGTGCGTATTTTGTAATTTCCTTTTACTTTAATATTCAGAGACGTTTTTACCAGCAGGAAGTATTTAATTTTTTATCTGGTTTTTCCCGCTTTTAAAAAGTATAGCTAAAGAAATTCCCTAAAAAATCTGATAGATATAAAATTGATAATTAATTTAATTGCTGAGCCAAGCGTTTTGAATCATACAGGTTGATTGTTGTTTGGAAATGGGGATTATTCTAAAGAAGCCACATGCAGGATTTTAAGGTTAGGTAATCAAATGGTGAAATCAGACAGGCAGCCCGTCTGCAAGCAAACAGGCTGCGTTTTCCATTGAGGTGAAAGCTTAAGGCTTTTGCCAAATTGGAGCGCCGGTATGTCTGTTAAGACAGGTAATATAAGTTTTTGTCCCTTTACGGTCTTTAGAAAAAATAAAAACAAAATCACCTGCAATTTGCCATGATAATATTTTCGCATGGAAGGGGGCATTCCATAAACGAACTCCAGCATAGGTGTAGGCAGTGACGTGATCCTCACTATCAAAAGTTGAAATAGCCATTACCGAATCAGGAGTGAGCTTCATTCGTTCTTGTTGGAAATCATAATCCTCTATCGGAGCAGCCGCTGCGTGAGTGATTAGCGTGGTGGAAAATAACAAGCCAAGGAACATCATTCGAAACAATTTCATATTAAAAACCTCTTGGGTGTGAATGAAAATAAGCCCTCTACGGTCAACTTTCCCACAGGGCGTATAGGACAATTCGATTCAATTCGAGTATCGTAAGAATCCCAGCGGACAATACAATTATTCTGCATTTTTGTAAACAGCTTGAGATTGCTGATAATTCAGTTGCTTGCAAAAAGAATGGATCTGATAAATTTTGAAATGTTTTGCTTCTAGGTATAGGGTTGCTTTGAACTACGGTTTGAGCTAATTGACGTTTGTATCAATTTATAATAGCGTATTCAAGTTGTATGACCTAAGGGATCAGATAGTTACGAATAATTACGCGCTCACCTAAAATATTCTTTATTAGTTTTGCATTCCCAGGTGTTTATTCTGCAGGAGCCAGGCAGGGGTAATGTAGGTCCTTCTTTAGCTATTCAATACCTTAATCATTTAACTACAATTAATGCAGGGGTTTGGGTTCGCGGTACCAATCAAGTTTATTCCCAATGGGAATCACTAGCAGGACCAAACTGGTCAGTGGCAAATATTCAGAATACCTATGTTGAATTAGAACGTTATATGGGGCTAACGCCGAATCCTGCTGCCCGAGGATTTAGCGGGCCACTCCCGATTCGCCAAGAAACTGCTCCTACACAAGTATCACTTAAATTGTCACAAGCAATCATGAATGCTACCCATGTGGGATTTGTTCCGGATTATAATGATCCCAATGCCCCTATAGGGGTTTCTCCTCAATTGCAATACACACAAATGGATCCCGATGGTGTTTTTCGAGCAAGTAGCGCGATTGTTTTTTTAAACAATAATGTCATGGATCATAATGGCAATGGAGCTAATGGGCGTAAATTGCGCGTCCTATTTAATGCTACTGCAGATAAGGTGATTTGGAGCGGTAATAAGGCAGTAGGCGTGAATTATTTCCAAAACGGTACTGCCAAAAAACTTTATGCAGCCAAAGGAATTATTGTAAGCGCCGGGATTAAAAGCAGTGCATTTTTAATGCGTTCTGGAGTAGGAGCAGCGCCTTTATTACAGGCACTCAACATCCCTGTAGTCTATAATAACCCTAATGTAGGTCAGGGATTGGCTGATCAACCGCATGTCATACTGATTTATACTTCTAATCCCAATGATACGCCTTCATCGCTCGTGCTGCAGATTGCAGGCAATATTATCTCTGCTTTAGCAAATACTCCTATTGGTCAACAATTTATTAAATATATTGGTACTCATGTGAATGCGCCAAATGGCTTATTTTCGCAAATTGCAATGTTGCCGGATCCGAGTGGAGCGAATCCTGGGGTACGTGCTGTGCGATTTGCCTCAATTAATCCGATTTCAGGCATCACTGTTGTCTTATTAGATTTGGTACAACCTGCGAGTGCTGGTTTTATTATGATTAAAAGCAGTGATCCTTTTGTAGAACCCAATATGGATTTGGGCGAGTTTAAACAGCAATCTGATCTAACGCTTTATATCAATACACTGCAAATTTACATTAAGAATATCAATACCCAATTACAAGCTATTGATCCGAGCTATCAGATGATTTTTCCTGACCCATCAGTACTTGATGATGTGTCACAACTTACTGATTTTATAAAGCAAGAAGTGGGTAGTAACATGGTTTTTCAAAGCCATTGCCGTATGGCGCCCTTAAATCAAGGGGGTGTTGTGGATGGTACAGGGCATGTATATGGAGTACAGCATCTCATTGTAGCGGATGCATCTATTGCTCCTGTGCCAATGGATGGTACTCCTATGGCCACGGCTTATTTGATTGGAGCAAAGATAGCGGATATTTTGCAGGAACAATAAGATTGGAGACGAAAAATACAGGTCGGGCCTTGGCCCGACAATTCGGTGGTTAAATAAAAAATTTGTTTTCGATAATTATACGCATTCAATTAAAATTCGCTTTTGGGACCTTTAAAATCTTCTTCCGCCCTATGTTCTTCCATAATCATACCTAATGCTTTTTTATGTTCAACAAAGTTCTCTTTAAATGTTTTTAGCTCAGTATTAGTTGCTGCTAAGGTATTATCGGTTTTTTTTATCATCTCCGCTTTGTAATTTTTAAAGAAATTTTTCACCCAAGCGATAAAGCCTAACTCGAGTAAACCGGGGCGGTTATTTTCAATGGCTTTAATATTATTTTCTAAATAGGCTAGTGTCTCGTCTGGTGTCCTTAAATTAGAAGTTGTAACCGCGATAAGCATATTTTCAGCAGCAATTTTACGAGCCTCATAAGCTTTTAACAATATTGAATGTTTATGAGGACGGTTGTTTTCTAAAAAGTCTAAATAGGATGTAATTTGTTGATGTATACTTTGAAAAGATTCTTCAACAGGTACTCCTTCTAAAGCAGTTTTTACTGATTGTGCTGAAATTTGCCCATGCGTTTCCGGGCGGCTTAAAAGCGAAAGTTGATCTTCTACCTCAAGTTTACGATTCCAGATCTCCCTTCTTGATTTTTCTAATTCCTTTATGCGGGCTTGCCTTTCACCTCCTGGCTCCAGTTGCTCAGCTTCTAATCGTTTTGTCTCCTGATCAATAGCTTTTATATCAGCCTCTATACTATCGAGGTAATCACTAAGTAGTTTGCCCATGTCACGTATTTGTTCAACATTTCTTTTTATTAAATGATCCACAGCATAAGCAAATACCTTCTGGCAAGACTTTTCTTTTTCAATCAAAATTTCCATTTCTGGGCTCTTATCTATTATAGTTGTTCTGGCAACCTCTTTGGCTGCTTCTTTTTTTGGATTTACAGGCCTTGCAATTGCTTGAGCAATCTCATCCCTTACCATTTGGCGAATTTCTTGTGGTGATTTACCTTGATTACCTTCTTGCTGCATTAACCATGCTTCATGGCTTAATAGCGTTGAGACGGCAGACATAATTTGAGTCAAATAATATTGCTGTTCCGCAGTTTCATGTGCATTTAAGGAAAAGATTCCATGCTGAATCTTTACGATGTCATTAAAAGTAAGGTCCGTTTCTGCAAGTAAACTTGCCATTAAAGGAGTAACGTCGTCACCTCCCAAGATCTCGTCATTATTTAAAGGCATATACCTGTCATAGACTAACTGCCCTAAACCTAAGGCCAATAAGTATTTGCCCTTTCTTATGGCATCAATATAATCTTGTGGTTTTGGCATATCTGATCTCCAAAAAGACACATGATCTAATTATAGAGCACTCCAATAGATTGGTGTGTTGTGATGCTGGAATTGCTAAAGTTTAAAGGACACGAATGGTAAGGCAGGTAGGTTGGGGCATTTTGCCCAACCATTTAAACACAATCACCATATTAAATCAGAGGTATCGATGAATTGGATGTGTAAATGAGATTTTAAAATTATCGACTCATAATTACTCAATCCTATGCTTGCTATATTGAACTTAATTTCATTGATTCTAAAGTGGGTTCTTTCAATTTCACTTCTTCTTTCTTTAAATTTGAGAGTTGCTTTCTTAATTCATCTTGTTCCACTTTATTTTTCCAAATTAGGAGATGAGTTTTTTTAGATATTTCTGTTGTAATAGTATTAATTTGTTTCGGAGTAAGTTCTTGCGTATGATTATAGTAAGCATAAAGTTGAGCACATATCTCCTCAATTTTTTTCTCTTCACTTAGGTCCTCACTCTCAGGCTTTAAGTGAAAATCAATCACACAACATAATGTGGTGCGTACATTATTCATATGGAACCAGGACAAAAATGCACGATAATAAGCACTATTGCGAACAAATACAGGAATGATTGGATTTTGTAAACTCCAGAAACCATCAAGCCTAAGAACATGAATGGGTGTTTTATTCATCAATGCAAGCTTGGCTACCCCGGTGTAGACTCTAGGAGGTTCTTGATCTAATCGTGCAAAATTACCTTGAGGGAATAGTGCGACACAGCCATGTTCACTCAGTGCTTTACTCGCTTGTTCTAACGCGCCAGCATTAGCAGAGCGCCCATTACCACTTTTAGTTGCAGTTGCTTCGACCGGTATCGTTTTAAACATCTTCAGAAAAGAGGAAACACCAGGTATAGAATTAAAAGCAGTTGTGGCGAAAAATTGAGGGGGCGTGCCCTTCATTTTTGAGGCAACGACAATTGCTTCCCAGCCCGTTCGATGCGGGCCTACTGCAATGAGTTTATTTTCTGTTGGTGCGTTAGTAATCTCTAAATCACCACTTTTTGTGTGCATTATTCGGGTCATAAGCAACAAAAGACCGGCTATTATACGGGCAAAACGATTTTCATAGTTAAGTTGATTGTTAGACTCAGCGAATCGTGCAATGGCATACGTCGCTACAGCAAGACCGGCTAGTAGGAACAATATATTATAAGCACTCGCTATAGACTCATCGTAATTATTATGTGGCTCTATATGGGAATACATGTGAATTACTCCTTGTAAAGACTAGAGATATTAAGAGCTAGCCATCCAAAATCTGTTATAGTACCTTTAAAATTGATGTTGTCAATTAAATGCCCAAAAAATAAAGCTGGGTTTTAGGTTGAGTCATCTTGACCCAACACTATTTATATCCCTATCCTGTTGTCAACATACCACAAGAAATGCCTGTGACAGTTTTCCTTAAAAGAGGTAAATCCTTCCTTTTCATGGCCTCAATCTGTATGAGATTCAAAGGATGAATTAGGGTTGATCTTAATTGAATACTTTCCCCAAGCCAGGGTTGATGAAAACAAAAATTTTTCTCACCTGTTATTTGATAGAAGAATAGGATGGTTGACTCGAGTTCTGCTTGAAAAGGCTCGAGAGACTCCTTGGAGCCAGTCAACTGGTACAAGTACTGTTCCCAGATGGGGAGGTATACTTTAGAAAGGGTTACGCCTAATTGTTTTACGAAGGACGCAAAAAGAGCATTTTCCTTGTAGAGACCTTGAAGCCTATTTTTTCCAAGATCATCCAGCTCTAACCAAGTGGAACCAACCCCCCACCAAGTGGGGAAAAGAAGTCGTGTTTGCGTCCAGCATAGGATCCATGGGATGGCCCGCAGCTTTCTTTGATCTGACCCTGATTTTCGTTTGGTCGGACGAGAGCCAATCTTCAGCTCTGTTAAAAAATGATAGGGCGAAGCTTGTTCAATTGTGGACCAAAACCATTCGCTTTGAATAAGCGTCTTATATTTCTGGCTGACCTTTGTAGAAAATAATAGCAGTTCCTCAGGATAATCATCGTCTGTGTTTTTATCTTTTTGTGAGTAGATATCAAGGAGTTTGTCAATCTGGCTTTTGAGTATGGAGCTTGAACCAAAGAGTCTTGCGACCATTTCTCCCTGGACAGTCACTTTATAATTAGCCATCATTTCCTTGGACCAGGAAGCGATTTGTTCTTTGATATCCCCACCCCCTCGCTCAATACTGCCGCCTGATCCATGAAAAAAGATGGGCCTAAGGTTCTTATTTTCGAGCGTAGATTGAATACTTCTTAAGCTTTTCGCAATCATGAGTCGAGAAGGTAATACGCCATTTTCTTTAGACGAGTCGGAATAGCCTAACATGACTTCATAGTTCCCATCCCATTGGTGAAGATGCTTTTGTCTAATGTCTTCTGTGATTGAATTATTTAAAATAGTATCAGCACTGGTAAGAGCACGTTGATTTTCAAACAAGGGCACAACAGGTAGGGCATAGCTTCTAAAAACTTGTTTCACAAGGTTAATTCCATTTTTTATATCCTCAGCAGATTCAACCATGCTGAGGATAAAACCTCGTATATAGTTTTTGGGATCAGTCCCATGGGTTATAGAATAGACGCGCTCAAGCATTCTGATGATGGTTGTTTTTTTGATGCTGGTTAGACTCTCTTTTACAACAGCTGAATCTTCCCGGAGCTCTAGAGGTATGACTAGAGCGGGATAGAGCTGAAAAATGGTGGCAATTATGGCAAATTGTTCGGGTCTGAATTTTAAAAACTTTAGGACATTTGTTTGTAGCCCGGTTAATTCTTTTTGGAATGCAGAGATTCTTTCATGATCCCTTGGTTGTATTTTCTTAAGATCGTGCCCTTTTTTAATAAGCTGTTTGATCTGATTTGCCAATGCTTTGTTTTTATTTAATGCGGTTGAGAGTTTGATAATTTCTAGTACTTCTTTTAGGTATTCCTGGATATAGGCAATAAAAAAGGATCGAGAAAGCTCAAGACTTTTAATCATAATTTTTTCATTAACACCAGAGTGCCCGTCTTTATCGCCTCCTACCCAAGTACGTAATTGAATGGGAATGCCTTTGCTTAAAAGGGAATGATAAAGTTTGATGTTGAGTGGATCGAGTGCATATTGATAGATGTAGTGAGCTTCATCTTCTACACTTGGTTTTTTTTGATAGGAAATATTAATCTGCAGCGAGATTTTAAGCATTTGATCAAGATGAGATTCATTCAGCAGATAGGGGGATTTTAGAGTCTCGACAAGATAGTCACGAATTGTTTTAAACAGCGTTAAAAATTCATTGGTACGAGCTTCTGTTGGATGCGCTGTTAAGACATAATGAATTCCCTGAGGCCTGTCAGAGTAGACTTTTTCTTCTCTTTGGTTGATACGAAAAATACGGTAGGCACTTTCACAGGCATTAATGAGTTCCATGATGAGAGAAAACCCATGGGCAATTTGATAAAGTTGATTTCTATCAAGCTTGGAAAGCTCAACGTGCAGACTAAGAAGCGCATTTTTCAGTACAGACGGTTCACTCCCAATTGTGTCTTGCATGGATAGCCGAATTTGCTCAATTCGTTCATATGTTTCTTTTCCATAGACTTCTGCAATGGCTTTCCCTAAACGAGTAAGGGACCAGGAAACCATACGGCTGAGTTCTCTTGGCAGATGGGAGACATTTTGTTTCATCAAAACTCCGATTTCTAAAGGGGTGTCCGTAAGGCCCGTTCCTGCGGCGCGCCTTACGCTTGTGATCTAAACCCCGATTGAATAGACTTTTCTATACGAACTTCTCAACTTATTCTCAAACGATTTTGGTGCAATGAAACCAATTGCAGAATGCCTTTGCACCTGTTTTTAATAATACTTATACTGGAAAATACGGAGTTTTGCTAATTCTCTTGTTTTAATTATTTTCCTTAATAAAGGATGTCGCAATATTCATGTTAAAATGTTTTTAATTTAGCCCTTTTAAAATTGTATAGACCTGTATGATTGCTTTGTAAATCATGGACATGGCAGTTTAAAAACGGATAGTGTGCCCCTTCATAAAAGACTCCGAAAATATCCGATTTGATTTTAGTTATTCTTTTTAGCGAGGCCATGCCTAGGGAATTACGCGTCATTATGGCTGGTTTTACTGGGGATTCTGATTTAGGTAACGAAACAGAAGCGAATCAAATCATACAAGAAAATTTTAGTTGTTCAACTTAAAATTGCAGATGGTTTTACCCTTTTTCTTGGGATTCTTCTGACGTAAAATAAGCCTGCATAGCAACTGTCTTGAAATAAAATTCAAGACGGTTGAATCGGTTCAAACGTCCAGCATTGTTTTTTCTTAATCATGGCATTCATTATGATGAGTAATTTGCGCATACAAGCAATTAAAGCGGCCATTTTAGCTTTTCCTGCCTCACATAATCGTTGATAGAACGCTCGTAATTGAGGATTGTGCTTAATAGCAACAAGAGTAGGCATATAAAGAGCAATTCGCACGGAAGCTCTACCTCCCCAAATAGTTCGCTTTCCTTTTAATGTGCCACTATCACGATTAAAAGGAGCTAATTCTGCTAAAGACGCGACTTGCTTCGTGTTTAATGCACCTAACTCTGGAAGTTCGCATAGCATAGCCATTGCGGTTACTTCACCTATTCCTTTAATACTGGTTAATATTTTTTTCTTTTCCTTCAAGGTTTCATCGTGACAAACAAATTGTTTTTGAATCGCCTCAATGCGTTCTAATTCTTTTTCTAAAACTTCCACGATACGTTGAATAGACTCTGCTTGTTCAGAAGTGGCTTTATCTAACCGGTTTTTCTCAGCAATAATCATATCGATCAATTGTCTTCTACGCGCATTATTTGCAGCCATAGCCTGTTGTTTTTCGTTATAAATAACATTGGGTTCAGGCTCCATCTTACTGGCAAATAGTGCAATTATTTCTGCATCAACTTTATCTGTCTTGGCTAATCGTCCAGATGCTTTCGCAAAATCCCTTATTTGTCGTGGATTAATAACGCACACATTAAGATTCACTTTGCTAAGTGCATTGCTCACTGAAACTTCATATCCTCCTGTAGACTCCAAAACAATCAGTGTATTGGGGAATAACTTTACTTTAGCAAGTAGCTTTTGAATACCTGCCATTGCTAAATTGCATGTATTTTCTTTTTGGAAGTATAAATACATCCAGATGTGCTTTTGATACATCAATCCCAATATAGATTTTTTCTTCTTGAAACATGATAATAAAGATCCTTTAATCACTCTGCCTTGTAGGTACGGGATCCGTGATCCCTGGCAACTGTTCGAGTTTGTTTAAGGGAATGAAGCGGCGATCAAGCTACGCTTCGGGTTCGTAACCCATGGCTGGGACGACCTGCCGCTTCTCTTTTTTATTACCGTACGACGATAATAAGACTTTATTAAATCATATTTTCAAGACACAAGGCTGGGCTAAATCGCGCGACTTATGCTAGCTATACTGCACTGCCCTTAATCAAATCCTGTGCTTAAACTGGATAGTGGGGGAGGCATTTGATTTTCCTTATCATCATGAGTCTTAAAAAAAGATGTTTTAGTTCTTTTTAGATTTCTTATCTCTTTATCTTTTATCCCTTCAGGGAGCATAAATGAATTATTCTTTTTAAGAACAGGTCTATTCTGCTCCACTAATTTTTTCCCAAAGAATCGTTCGAATAGACTGGATGTTTTTTCTTTGCTTGGTGTTTGCTCCATTGTATGTCGAGGAGTTAGACGCGGGGAATGAGTTGGGCTGTATGTTGGTTCTGAAATAGTCTCAGTTCGATCACGCCCTATATTATAAGAAAGAGGGCGTTCGTCCTCTTCAGATTTATCATATAATTTTACTTTGTCCTTTTGGGTAGCGCATACAGTTAATAAGTCTTTACACATTTTCTTGATATTTTTATCTTCTATAGTATTTAACAAGTGTATGGTACTTAAATATTCTGGGAAATTAACCACATCAAGGGGGCGCATAAGATTATTTTTGATATCCTCTAATATTCCTCTTGCTGCACTTTCAATTACCGACTTACCTTTCTTCGAAGTATCAGCCATTAGTTTAATAACAAAAACCCGCAGTGCATTTTGAAGTTTTCCTTCATTCACTTCTTCACCAAGATTACGGTATCCTTTTCCTTGTCTTGCACTATGAATAGCGGCAGCTAATTTACTTATTGCCTCTTCTTTTTCTTTGGATCCTTTTTTCATTTGTCCTATTTGGGAACTTCGTATTTCTAAGCTAGTTGCCAAGGTTCTCATTTCATCATTAAAATCAAAATAGATAGTTCCCTTTTCGGGGTTACTCTCCGAACCTAAAAAATGTTCTAGAGTATTCCAGGCATTATTAATTACCGTAGCAAACACCGCTACTTTAGTAGTCAAGAGGTTCCTTCTTACTAATAGTTCAGCACGTACAGATTCAGTGTCTGTCTGGGTGAATTCATTGGTAATTCTATTGTTTTGTATGTTAAGCCAACTTTGTTGTATTCTATAAATAATGGCACTGGCGATTTGATCGTGTACTTTTTGGATTTCTTTGCTTACATCTTCTTCTGTGGCCGCACCATTTTCAGACATAACCCGCTTTACTATTAATTGAACTTGTTTTTCCCAAAAGCTATTCCATGCTTCACTCTGTTTCATAGGCTCGAAAAAAAATTTATAAAATGTTGCTTTGGTATAACTTAGATTCGCTTCATTCACTCGAGGTTTCCATTGATCGAAGAGTTTACCAAATGATTCGAGTACTTTGTCCTCACATAATATTTCTAATAATTCCGTGGGTTCTTTTATCTGAACATTTCCCAGAGACGGTGTAAAAAATAATCTTCCATTTAATTTATTTAACAGTTCACCTACATCTTTATCGTCTACTGGTGTATTTTTCAGAGCATCGGATACATACTCTAAATATTCGACTAGCATCTCAGCAGCATTTTTCATTGCAAGATCCCCACTTTTAGTTCATGTTGTTTTATAGTTGGCGCCATAGTAGCATTTTATTTCAGCAAAAGGCAGCCATCGCCCATACAATCAGATAAAGCGCTTCCAATATGAATAAAATGCATTGAGGAGTGAGTAGGTTGAGTCATTCGATCCAACAATTTAAAGTACTTCTACTATATTTAAATTAGAGGCGTGTAAAAATCATCAATGTAATAAGTGATCGTGAATGTCCGGACTTTTGTAGGGGGAGCGGGGAAAAGGATGGGGGAACTACAGCGAGGGCAGTGTAATATTCGTCCCATAATTCAGAATTAAAAGGGCCTATCCAAGCACAGGCATTCATAGTAGAAGCCAAACAGGAAGATCCGATGGAAATTCAGCACATAAAAAAAGAAGTAAAACAATTTTTACTTAATTCTTTTAGAATTAAGGATATTGGCTATTCGGATAATATTTTTGATACAGGTGCCATGCATTCTTTATTTTTCATTCAATTATTAGTTTTTATCGAGAAGAAATATAAAATTGATCTTGAGGTCGGTGAGTTTGAGCCAAATCAGTTAACGAGTATTGATGCCATTGCTGGTTTTATTTCGAGTAAACTATAATTCAATATGGATAACCGAGATAAAGTTTTGGCTGTATAATGCATGCGGAATGGACACGACATGAAACAAAAAAAACTGACTCTTCTTGGCGCAGGAACAATGGGTTCAGGTATTGCACAACTTTTTGCGCAATGCGGATTTTATGTCACCTTAATTGATAATCGCCAATCGCAATTAGATAAAGCAAGAAACACAATAGCTAAAAATTTGCACTATCTGGCATTAACCCAGAATTTACCATCAAACCATTCTATTGAAACAATATTGGCATCCATTTCTTTTACAACAAAACTAGATGAACTCCAGCACTCTGAATACATTATTGAAAATATCCCTGAAAATTGGGAACAGAAGAAAGCGTTATACCAAGTATTCAATGAACAATGCAGTTCAACCTGTATTTTCGGGGTAAATACTTCTTCCATATCCATTACGAAAATAGCATCGCTTGTTGAGTATCCTCAACGTGTTATAGGGGTACACTTTATGAACCCGGCACCAATGATGCCTATGGTAGAAGTGATAAAGGGATATCACACGGATGAATTGACAATAGAAAGCACCAGGGTGCTACTTGAGCAAGTGCATAAAAAAATGATTGTTGTAAAGGACTCTGCTGGCTTTGTAAGTAATCGGGCAATGATGATTTTTATTAATGAAGCCATTTTTATGGTACAGGAAAACATTGCATCAATTGAAGACATTGATATTCTATTTAAACAATGTTTTGGGCATAAAATGGGGCCGCTGCATACAGCAGATTTAATTGGATTGGATACGGTTCTCTATTCTTTAGAATCCATATATTCAGCGCTAAACGATCCAAAGTACCGGCCATGCTGGTTATTAAAAAATATGGTTGATGCAGGGCTTCTTGGACAGAAAACGAAAAAAGGATTTTATCAATATGAATAGGGTTTGTTTGCACGCCATTCCTACTTCCCGCGGCTTGTCCGCGGGATCCACAGATTCAGGCACAGAGCGAAATTTCTGGCTCCCCCGGATAAGCCGCGGGAAGTAGGGGAGCGAGTTGGCCAAGATAGTAAAATGGTACAAACTCTAAGGAGAGGAATTTTGCCAAATTATCAACCTCGATATGTGAAGCAACAGCGATTTTTTAATCAATTCATCGAAAATTGTCTTCACACGCAAGCGCCAACTTTTGATAAAGAACAAAATATCCCGCGCGATTTTTTTTATACGTTAGCCCAAAATGGTTTTTTAGGCGCTTGCATTCCTAAACAATTTGGCGGGCAGCAATGGGATGAATTGACCATTGGGATCATGCATGAATCGTTTGCTAAAGAGCTTTGTTCCTTGGCAAATATTTTAACTGTATTGGGCATGGTGAATAAGTCACTCATACAGTTTGGTTCAAAAGTGCAGAAGCAAACCTGGTTACCCCAGATTGCATCAGGGAAAATTTTAGCTGCATTCGCATTCACTGAATCTAATATTGGTAGTGATTTGGAACACGTTGAAACTCAGTTGTTGGATAAAGGTGATGAATTGATTCTAAAAGGGAGTAAAAAATACATCACTTTAGGACAAATAGCGGATTTGTTTCTAGTTTTAGCAAACTGTCAAGGACAGCCTACTGTGATTTTAGTTGAAAAGGACACGCCAGGCGTAACTATTTCACCAATGTCTAATTTTTTAGGTTTACGTTCTAATATGTTGGCAGAAATTTTTTTTGATAATTGCCGCATCCCTAAAACAAATCTATTGGGGAGTATTGGTATGGGTTTAGCCTATGTGGCCCAAACTGCTTTAGATGAAGGACGCTATACAACAGCGTGTGGATGTGTTGGTTTAGGACAAGCATGCCTGGATGCGGCTCGTGGCTATGCCCAAGAAAGAAGACAATTCGATCGTCCATTAGATGAGCATCAGTTAATTCAAAAAATGATAGCTGAAATGGTGGTGCAAGTTAAAGCTGCCCGAGAATTGTGTTTTTATGCAGGAGAACTGAGACAACAAAAAAATCCGGCATACATTGCTGAAACCTTAGTAGCAAAATATGTTGCCTCTAAAATGGTTGTTTTTGTATCGAATCATGCAGTGCAAATATTTGGTGCAGCGGGTTTTGATGACGCTTATCCTGTTGAACGATATTATAGAGATGCCAAGGTAATGGAGATTATCGAGGGGACCTCACAAATGCACGAGATTCTCATTTCGAAGCTTTGCATCAATTAAAAAGGGTATTTTTATACAATGAGATCCTCTGAACAGTACCCAACAATTTGCTCCTTATTCGAAGAGCAAGTAAAGAAAAAACCGGAAAATACGGCAATTTATCTGGAAGATCGGCACATTTCGTATGATGCATTTAATAAACAAGTCAATCAATATGCACGATATCTGCAAAGAAAAGGGCTGCCATTAAATGGAATTGTTGGCATTCAACTCATGCGTTCTTTTGAAATGCTCGTGGCAATTTTTGCAGTATTAAAGGCAGGAGGAGCCTATTTACCAATAGATCCCCTGGCTCCTGTAATGAGAAATCAAACCATACTTGAAGACAGTCAAATCAAATTTCTCATCGTTGATGAGAGTTTATTATTGGCAGAAAAATCCGGATTATTAGATGATAAGGATAATCTGCACGTATTAAGTATTCGTGACAATGTGAGCCATGAAGAATGCCATAATTTAAACTTGCGCCGAGGAAAACACGATTTAGCTTATGTGATGTATACTTCAGGTACTACAGGCAAACCCAAAGGGGTCATGATTTCACATCAAGCCCTCGTTAATCGAATTCTATGGATGCAAAATACCTTTCCCTTACAACGCCATGACGTAGTATTTCATAAAACACATATTTGTTTTGACGTCTCTGTGTGGGAGACCTGTTGGTGGGCTATTGCGGGTGCTGGAGTAGCTCTCTTGCCGCCCCAAAAAGAACATGATATTAAGTTATTTATTCATATGATTGAGCAATATCAGCTCAGCGTCATTCATTTTGTACCCTCCATATTACGTATCTTTTTAAGTTATATTAAAGAAGATTTTTCGATAACTCGCTTAAGCTCGTTAAAGTATGTCTTTTCAAGTGGAGAGGTGCTTGATGCGCGAAGTGTTAATCTATTTAATAAGCTGTTTCAAGATCAAAAAACATTATTAGTCAATTTATATGGACCTACAGAGGCCACAATAGATGTTTCTTATTTTATTTGTGAAAAGCACAAATGTTATCGGACTATTCCAATTGGAAAGCCCATCCAGAATATTCAATTTTTTGTGTTAGATGAGCGACTTGATTCAACCGGTTTCGAACCCGGAGAACTGTTCATTTCCGGAATTGGATTAGCTCAAGGTTATTTAAATAATCCAGCGCTTACTCAGGCATCGTTCATAGACAATCCTTACTTGCCTGGAGAAAAAATGTATTGTACTGGAGATATAGTACGTTGGAATAAAGAGCATGAATTATTATTTTTGGGCCGTAAGGATGATCAAGTAAAATTACATGGTATCCGTATTGAATTAGGAGAAATACACTATCATTTATTAGCGCATCCCAACATTCAGGATGCAGTTGTAGTCTGCGAGAAAGTGGATTTTCTTGATCATCGAATGGTTGTGTTCTTAATTGCTAATAACCAACAAATAAAACCTAGTAATGCTGAGCTTAAATTGTTTTTAAAAAACAGGCTCCCAGAGTACATGGTGCCGGAGCATTATATATGGTTAAGCGCATTGCCAATAAAAGAAAATGGAAAAATAGATAAAGAGAAACTATTGAGTTTCATTTAGCCTAAATAACATCATGAAATAAAAATACTCAATTGGGTTGTTATTTAATTCAAATAAAAAAAATAACCTATATTTAAAATATACCAAAGAGTAAAGCAGGGTCCTTTTAATTATGAATGTAAATAACCACTCAAACAAAGTTGCTATTGTGGGTATGGCTGTAAAATTGCCTGGAGCCAATGATCTTGAGGAATATTGGGATCTCTTAAGGTTTGGTAACGAAGCGGTTAGTAAATTTTCTGCAGAGCAATTACAGCGGTCGGGCATTTCAGAGCAGTTAATCGATGCCCCTTATTATAAACCATATAGGGGAATATTAGATGACTTAGAATCGTTTGATACTCCTCCGTTTGCAAGTACCACCAAAAATTTTGAATTATTAGGCGTTCAAGGCAAAGTGATGTCCCATCTAACTTATCGTGCTTTGAGTACCATGAGAAGTCAGGCAAACAACTCAAATAACTTCATCAAAAATACGTCTGTTTATATTGGGGCAAATAATCAACCCGCCTCTCATTTCTTGGGCGCAGCCTATTACCAAGCGATTGATACCCAAAAAGCGATAGAAAGGTATTATTCAAAAGTAATCGCCCCCTATATTTCTTATCAATTTGGATTTCAAGGAAGCTCCATTGATTTATATACCGCGTGCTCGTCTTCTTTAACTGCTGTGATTCAAAGTTGTCGCGAGTTAAATGGTCATTTATGTGATATGGCAATTGCAGGTGCGTGCTTAATCGATTTACCTCAAGAAATTGGATATATTTATGAAGAGAATGGCTTATTTTCCTCTGACGGTCATTGTCATTCTTTTGATGCTTCAGCATGCGGCACTTTATACTCCAGTGGTGCTGGGTTGGTTGTTTTAAAACGGCTTGAAGATGCAATTGCAGATAATGATCAAATCCATGCGGTTATTATCGGAGCCGCTATGAATAATGATGGTAATTCTTCAAAAGAAGGATTTATGGCACCAGGGATTCATGGCCAATATACTTGCTTGCAGTCGGCTTGGAAAAATGCTGGGATTGAGCCAGGTGATCTTGATTATATTGCAGCCCATGGCGCTTCAACCAAATTAGGCGATGCAACAGAAATATATGCCCTAAAAAAAGCGTTCAAAGATGTTACAAAAACTCATCGTTGTCCACTAAGCTCGGTAATAAGTAATCTGGGCCATACGGGTATAGTATCCGGTATGGCTTCAATCATTAAAACGGTACTTATGCTCCAAAATAAAGCTATTGTTCCTTCAATTAATTTCGAAACTCCGAATCCAGATTTTATGTTGGACGATTCGCCCCTATATATTGCCACTGAATTTCAAGATTTTCCCACAATTAAAAAACACTATTTAGCTGGAGTTTCTAGCTATGGCGCGGGAGGAAGTAATACACACCTGGTTATGCATAGCTATGATGAATAAGTGGTCACTCCGTATCAAGCGGCAGGGTGTAGGTGAGGGAGTTTTTTTCTTAACTTAGCCTGATGATTCAATACCCGAATTCGACTTCAAGGGGATAAAACGATTCAGCTTACCTGAATACAAATAGATAATTTCAGGCACCTCAAGAATCGTTACTTTGGCATCAGGAAAACCTACGTTGCTTAACCGTAAGCGTATCTTCTCTTGCAATTGGCGTTTGTTTACAAAACCATTGGTTACAATCTTAATGTTAGCTCCATCTATTGTTTGTTCGACCTGATATTCCTGAATATTTTTTTCTGGCAAAAGCGCTCCTAAAAAAAGCGAATGATGCACAAAAATATTGCCAGGATAAGTAAAGTCACATCCAGGTCGGCCTTTAGGTGCTTTTATAAGCTGATAATGGATGCCGCAATCACAGGTTTTATTTAAAAATAAAATTTCGTCCGAGTTTTCATAGCGGATTAGCGGCAAAGTATAATTATATAAATTAGTGATATACACTTTGGTTGCCATAATTCCTTTATCAACAGGGCGATTTTGTTCGTCCAGAGGCTCAATAATACATTGATCATCATTCAAGTGCATCTCATCCGTATTCGCCCGGCAATTTAAGCCGGCCATCCCCTCGGTACAGCCAAATATATTAAAAATATCCACTTTAGGCCAAGTTTCTTTGATTAAGGCTAAGGTTTGTTCAAAAAGGGGTTCTCCGCCAAGAAAAAGAATCTTAGGTTCGATTTTTATTTGTCCTTTTTGAACTAATTGACATACTTTGTGAATGTATGAAGGAGCGGCGGTTATGACTTCAGGAAGAATTTGATTGAGACGAGTAATAACTACGTTTAAAGGGGTTACAGCCATAGGCAGAAAATACGTATTTTCATTATGCAGCCAAAAAGTTTTTGCTAAAGAGTAGGCGGCAATAGCCGTATTTGTTACAAACAGGCTTACCGTTTTTGAATTTGCATTTAGTTTTGTCGTTACAATGTGTGTGCGTTCATTATTGTAGAGTGGGAAGCGGATGAATGCAGTGTGAAAGGTAATCCATTCATCCCAATCATAAATAAATATACCCCGTTTCCCACTGCTTCCTCCAGTTGCCACGACATGATAATTGGAGAATAGATACAATGTGTCAAGTCGATCATTTTTTTGTCTCATATGCTTTTCAACTAAGGCTAATGAAAGCTTAGGATTGGTGACAATTGCATCCCAATTTTCCATTAGGATGGTTTTATTTATAGTAGGAAGCTCATCTAATCGCTCTTTGGTGAAGTTCTCTACATTGATTTTTGCGAGTGTTTTTTTATACCAAGGAGATTTTGATTTGGCATGAAGTAATAATGCTCTCAGCCTTTTATTGATCAGGTCTTGCAGTATTTCTTTGGAATAGCGGATTGCTTCTCGATTTTTTTGAAATTGCTCTTCGAAATCTCGAATATGATGTAATGTTAATTCACGTGGAGTTATTGACCTATAATTCTTCTCAGAGGTTCGATTAACCAAATGATTGAGCCTGTTTAAGAAGCGAAAAAACGACATATAATTACCTTTCTTATACCCATTCGCATGTTTTTAATCCTTTGATTGTAGTATAGATTGTTTTTTACCTTTGTTTGATGTATCAGTGGGATTTGGCTAAATCTTGAATAGGTGATTTGCCAAAATAACGACTATATTCGCGACTGAATTGAGATACACTCGAATACCCTACATGAAAGCTGGTATTGGTTACATCCATGATTCTAGCAACTAAAAGGTTGCGCGCTTCCTCTAATCGTAAAGTTTTCTGATATTGAAGAGGACTCATTAGTGTTAGTTTCTTAAAATAGGTATGAAAGGGAGACAGGCTCATACCGGCGATTTTTGCCAGATCTTCTATTTTTGCAGCTTGATTGTAATGGCTCTTAAGCCAAGAAATTGCTTTTGAAACTTTATAGGTATTAGAGTCTAATATACCAATTTGCGCAATTGATGCTCCAATTGGACTGCGTAATAATCGGATCAGAATTTCATCGATTACCAATGGAACGAGTAGATCTACATCCTCTTGATTAAGAATGATTTCCATTAAACGAATGGCTGATTTCACAATATTTGGGTTACTCTTCCCAACATAAATTGGACGAACATCCGATTTTTTGGGGACACCATGAGGGAAAATTTTTAAAATCAGTTCAGCCATTTTATGCGGGTCAATTGGAATGACTAAGCAAAGATAGGGTTTTTCTTTGCTGGCCTCAACAACTTTTACGTTGAGAGGAACCTCAGCAGCATACACTACCATGTTGGAATGGTCATAATTAAAATAATTATTAGTCAGCGAAACGGATTTTGTTCCTTGAGCAACAATGCACATTCCCGGTTGAGCCAGGCTATAGGTTTTTTCATGTGTTGTTTTTGAGGCCCTAAAAACATGCAGTCCTTCAACGTTTAAATCAAATCGATCATCATGAGGGGCATATTTTTCTAAAAGTTTTGCAAGTTTATATAAATCCTCTTCGTCGGGAAAATCATCCTGATTTCCCGCAGTGGGGAACTTTGTAACATTGTTTACTTTTGACATACTATTTACCTCAAATATCATGATAAACGATTCAGATCGTTTGTCCACCATCAACTACTATAGCAGCTCCAACAGTAAATGCCCCGGCATCCGAGCATAACCAGATAACCGTTTCAGCTATCTCCTCGGGTTTTCCCATTCGTCCAACAGGTTCCTGAGCGATAACTCGTTGTCTTCCCTCATTTGTACCTTCGGTAAAGCGATCCATCATAGGCGTTTCAATAATGCCAGGGCAGACGGCATTAATGCGAATATTTGCATCGGCGTAATCGAGTGCTGCTGATTTAGTTAGGCCAATCAAACCGTGTTTGGTTGCTGCATAGGCAGCTTGTCCCCGAAATCCTTTGACTCCGGCACCTGATGATGTATTGACAATAACGCCGCCACCTTGTTTTAACAGCAGCGGAATTTGATGTTTCATACAGAGAAATACACCTTTTAGATTGACAGCTAGTAGTTGGTCCCACTCTTTAAGTGTAATATCAATCACTGGTTTTAGGGGCTGTTCAATGCCTGCATTATTAAAGGCAAAGTCCAATCGCCCAAATGTTTTAATTGTTTGATCAAGGGCACTTATGATCTCCTCCTCATTGGTAACATCGCAATTGATTGGAAGTGCTGTGCCTCCCGATTTTTTAACAAGATTTGCTGTTTCCTGCACGTTTTTATCAGATAGTCCAGTTGCGATAACTTTAGCGCCTTCGCGGGCGAATGCAAGGGCTGCTGCTCGGCCTATGCCTGTACCTGCTCCGGTAATAAAAGCCACTTTTTCACTAAATTTAGTCATAATCATCACCTTTTCTTCCTATCCCATGCATCCTCGTGTCTTTTTAACCGTTAAGTGCGCGGGGATTATTCGAGTTGAAGTGTTGCCATATCGATGACAATTCGATGGGGCACTTCGCCTTTTTCCAAACGTTCAAAAGCATCATTAATCTCATTCATTCGAATAATTTCGCACTCGGGGTGAATATTGTGTTCAGCACAGAAATTTAGAACCTCCTGTGTTTGCCTAATCCCGCCAATTAAAGACCCCGCTACGCTACGATTACCAAAAATCATTGGCATGGTATTTGGTTCTTCTAGAGGGCCAACCTGTCCTACGATGACAAGAGTACCTTTGACATCGAGAAGTGGTATATAAGGGGTAATATCATGCTTGACGGGGATGGTGTTGATGATGACATCGAGCGAATTCTCTGCTTGAGTCATTGCCTCATCATTGCTTGAAATCAAGACATGATCAGCCCCTAATGAAAGCGCTGATGTCTGTTTTGCTGCCGAATGGGTAAGTACGGTTACCGATGCACCCATGGCTTTTGCAAGTTTTACCGCCATATGCCCCAAACCACCCAGGCCGATAACACCAACGCGACTATTGGGGCCGACGTTATAATTGCGTAAAGGAGAAAAGGTAGTAATTCCTGCACAAAGAATCGGTGCGGCACGGCTGATATCCAGCATATCAGGCACAGAAAGTACGAAATTTTCATGAGCAACAATATGTTTTGAGTAACCACCATACGTTATATTGCCTGAAATTCTATCCGGGACGTTGTAGGTTTGAACGCTTCCTTCCCGGCAAAATTGTTCTTCACCTTTTTGACATTGGTTGCATTTATGGCAACTATCGACCATACAACCGATTGCAACATTATCCCCAACTTTGTATTTAGTAACATTTGGACCAATCTCAATAACTTTGCCAACAATTTCATGACCAGGTACCATTGGGTACTGGCTGAATCCCCAATCATTCTTAACCTGATGAAGATCCGAGTGGCAAATTCCACAGTAAAGAATTTCAATTGCCACATCATTAGGGCGAAGATCACGTCTTTCAAAATGGAAAGGTACTAGCTTAGATTCTGATGAGTGTGCGGCATAACCAATCGTTTTCATTAAGAACTCCTGTTTTTTCAAGTCCTAATATTCGTCTATTAGAATAGTCAATTTCTAAGTTAATTGTAGGAGGAAGGAAGTTAAAATTATTGACTGATTATTTTTAATGTTTGCCTATTCCTTCTAATTAAAAGAACAAGAATTAAAAAAATAGGAGCACAACGGTTTAGCAAGGTCGGGCCATGTCGAAGCCCTATTTGGGACATGCCACTTTATGGAACCAAATAGCTCTTCGCGAATAGGTTGGTTCGCTTGCCCCACCAACTTGCTTCGTCATTTTCAGGTATTTTTTTAGGGGCGTTGAAAATGCTGTTTCTCGATTTACTCACGGTAAGTGTTGTAGCTAATTCTGCTTGGGAGCTGTTTAGTGTAGTTAAAATTTTAACGGCCTGAGTTTCTGTGAATTTTTTAAACAATTGAGTATTAATAAAGATAAGAGCCCTTTTCTCAATGGTGGGATATTCTTTCTTAAATTCGACAGCCCCCCGGAGCATTAGGGTTAGAGTTTCTCTTTTATAAATATTAAAATAAATATTTTTTATTGTATTGTGGTGCTCATGGATCTGGGCACATGCATTATTAAAATCAACAATAGCTTTTGGAATTTTATTATTTCTTCTAAGCCTTTTATATTGTCTTTTTGTGGGCACAATACCTTGTTCTGCTAGTATTTTCAAAGAATAGGCATAATTGCTTTTTGCATTACTTGAGTATTTTGCAGGGGATGGGTTTTGCTGATTTCTTGGGCGAAGTAATAATTTTCGAAGTTGTTTTTCCAGTGTATGCAAAGTGGGCCTATGTTCTGGCTTGGGGGCTAGACATAGTTGAATCAGACGATTGATATCCGAAGATGGCTTTAATACAGATTGCATCATAGAGCCTAGAGCGTAAACATCCATGCTTTTTTGGGCAGATATCGGCGTTTTCGACCAGCATTCGGGTGCAATTTGCGTATATTTCTTTTTTTTTGACATCCGATCTTCATTAGAGTCTACAGCAAAGATATCAGGATCGAGTAGCTCATCTTTCTTTACGGAAATACCACCATCAAGTAAATAACTTTTACCAGAGTTTATGTCATAATGGATATTATCTGCTTTTAAATCCAGAACAATATATCCCTTATTATGACAATCTTTTAATGCTTCAATTGCAGAAATAAAAAGTTTTATCTGTTGCATTTGATTAGTAAAATGCAACTTCTCATAGGGTATGCCAACAATATAAGGAAGCACCAGGCGATAAGTATTCTCTTGTTCTATTAATTCAATATTTTGTGTAGGGTAAAGAGTCTTGAAAAATTGATATTTATTATAAACTTCTTTAAAACCAATATCATCTTGATCCCTAGGCTTAAGTACTGCACATGATCTTTGACCATCAGCGGATTGAAATTTTCTTGCTTTGGCGTATGTTCCTGAACCAATGTTTTTTTCTGGATAATATTCTGTTTCTCCTTCACTTTCGTAACACGATTCCTCAGAATTATCATCATCATGGAATTTATAGTTTTTTGGCATATCCTTTGCCCTTCTCATACTGAATTCCCTAAATCAATTCTGCTTATTTTATAAGGAAAAGTCCATTGAGTGATAAAAAAATACTCTGATTTTTTTCAACGAATGAATTTGTTGGGTCGAACGACCCAACTTGCTCTAAGTATAAAATAGAAAAGAGCAATTAAAATTCAAAGCCAGGAGTTTGATTTTGTTGTTCAGCAAACATATTGGTGTATGCTGCATAAAATGCAGTCATGGCAGCCACTCCAAAAGCCACAGTAACTGCAGCCTTTATTGCTTTTCTTTTAAAAAATGCATATTGCTCCATTTTATTCTCCAAAAAATCGATGATAGTATAAATGATTGAGCTTTTAGTCAAATATTCGACCTATTTTTGCAGTAAAGAGCAAGTAGGAGGTAATCTTGACCAACAACCAATCTATCGAAAACTCCTATAATATTGAGTCGAACGATCCAATCTATCTTGCAGAAGTTCTTCCGTAGAACTCTTTTTTAATATCTTGGAGCGATCGCGAGCAGTACAAGGACTCAAACATAAAGAAATTCAACTATCGTAAAAATAATCACAAAAGCCTTAAATTTTTATATTATGAGTAAACTCCGGATGCTCCTGTTTAAATTCGTCAATAGCACTAGCAAGAGTTCTATTAGGGATAATTACATCCTCAGGTCGCTGATTAGGTTTCAATTCTTTGCGATTCATTGGTGCATTTCTTTCTTTCTGTAACCATTTTAAAACCGCAGATTTTTCATAAGTTTGTTCATCCAGCAATAAGATTACAGGTTCATTCATCAATTCCCCAGTGATTGGGCATTCAAAACTTCTAGGGATACTTACTTCTTTAGTTTGAGGTAAAGAATTTCCAAATATCCCTATTTTTGCTGGTAATGAACTATTATTTATACCCTCACTCTTTTCTAATTGCGACAATTTTTCTTTTGTTGATTTTATCTTTTTAAATTTTTCGATGGCTCCATCAACTTTACTACTAAATTCAGATGTTAAATTAATCATATCCAATATATTGCTAACAGTTGCAGCAGGATCCTGAGCTGCATCATCCAGTTCTTTTATTTTAAGTTGAGCATCGTTAGCCCACATCTTTAAGTTGGTATCATTTTGACGAGAACTGTCTGATTGGCATCGGTCGAGTTGTGAAGATATATTTCGTTTAAGTGATTCGATTATTTCTAGTTTGTGGCTTAAAATAGCCTTTTTTAGCGCATCATTTATTAAGTCCTCATTGCCCAAAATAGAAGCTTTATTCAGATAAACAATGTCATTACGCATAGCGAATGTCATAAATTCCTCACACCAATATATATAGGGCTTTAATGCACTATTTATCGCTTTATTTAAACAGGGTGGAAAAAATAACTCAAAGTAAGGTTCATCATCTTTAGGTAAGAGGCTTTTCACACCTAAGGAAAAATTTCCCTTACCATTTAAGTCTTTTAACAAGACATCATATGCTACCGTCCTATTTTCTTGATTTTTAAATAAGATGGAACGAACATCTACTAAAATCTCTTTAAATCTATTGCTTTGTTTTTCATCAAGATTTTTGTTAGTTAAAATACTCTCGATGCTTAATACCAAATTGTTCAACGAGGATGGATTTTGTTTTTCTAATTCATTTTTTCTGGCAATGCTAGTTAATTTCCAAAGCTCTGCGCGGAACCTCATTCTATCTTCGGAAGAAGTTAATGTTTCATACTGATTATCTATCAATCGCATAATGGACTCTATTATTTATATATTTATAATTTGTAAGAATTCGATTTTCATCCTAAAAAAATCCAATTAATTATTTTGTAAAGACTTATTTTAAGAAGTTTTATAAAAAAAAACACTGTCATTCCTAACAGTGAAAAAAAGCTGCTTGATTCCCCACAGCCAAAAACAATGGGACTAAGGCTTCCATCGCAAGAAAGGGCATAAGCTAGTAGGTTAAAAGTAATTGCAAGGACAATCCAAAAGCTCAACGAACACAGCCAAGTTATGAATGTGCAATGTGCCACTGACCATTAAGGAAAAAGGGTTGCGTCCACTGTATTTGTAACTGTTCGTTTTTATCCTTAAGTGATTTCGTTAATTGATTTGCCCGCACGGTAACTGAATGATTCGAATTATCAATCTTTTTAATGGAAATTAAATTGCTTTGTTGATAGTTAATAAATTGCGGCAATAAGATGTCAACGTTTGCGTCTTTTGCATCAACATCGATAACACAATCATCAAGATTAGCGACATACTGGCTGTTTTCACTACTGTGAATCGTCCTGTGCTTGCAATGATTTGCTGATGATACCAGCAGCTCATTTGCATTATATTTTTTAGCTTGGGCGAGGCGATTCAAAAACTCCGCAAGATCGCCACTATAGCCACATAAGTTAATGCGAATGAAGGCATCTGTAGCACCCATCGCGTTACCATTATCCACTGCAACATTAAGATCTTTCAGCAGAACCTCCTCGCCAGTCATTTTTGCAATGTCTGGGCTATTGAGCTTTGCAAAAAAAGTAGGACTGCCTGGAATGCTTATGACTTCTGTTCCAGGATAACGCTTAAGTATCTCTGTTTTGACCATGTTATGCCGCTTTACAATAGTATGAAAGGCATCGGTGCGAAGGGCTTGTCCTGCATCAGGAAGTGCGACCAGAGCAGACATAAGATTCAACGCGTCAGCAACACCGGGTGTGCTTTCTCCTGTTGTTAACTTCCAGGTATAGGAAAAGAAATTATGAAAAATACTGGCAGCATATGAATCACTCATAGGAAACCACATATAACCAAGGCGATATCCCGGTTTTCCAAGTGCTTTGGAAACAGAATTAAACGCCAGAACATGTTTGCCCTCATTCCTTGCTTTAGTAAGCCAAGCAATATTGTCTTTAATATATCCCGTACCATCACTACCATAGGATGGTGAAGAAAAGACTAAATCAGCAATGATGATGTCTGCTTGCGTATAGGGCTTGCGAAATGTGCCGTCAGGATTATTGGGTGAGGTTACAAATTCAACCACGGTTTCATCAGGTTTTGGCTTCACTTCACTCGGATCGTTAAAGCCTTGAAATCGTGCATTTGGATAGGGTCGAAAAGTCACTGCGTGCTCATGGAATGAATAAAAAGGGATCTTTTCAACAAAAAGGAAGCGTTTTTGTGGTTCTGTTGCAGCGATAGCATAAACTAGGGCAAAAATAATTTGCAGTGATCCATTCGATGGACAAAAGGCATAGTTTGTTTCACGCGGATCAAAAAACAATTCCTTATTACCAATGCGTGCATGATAAGCGCGAAGCGTTTGATCTATTTCATTAAAAAAAGCTACGCTTGAAGGGATGAGTAGGCTTTTTTCACCAGGTTGCCCCAGATAAACAGCACTGTCAAAAACATGTACCGCTGGAGGGTTGAGTAGGCCATAACGTTGGTACAATTCAGTGAACATCGGCGTTTCGTTTGGTCGCATGTAAATTAGAGGCTCAGAGGCATTGGCAGAGGCAGTAACAAATACAAACAGTAAAAAAATCCTAGACTGAAATACTGCCTTCAAAGAATTCATTCTAAGCATCAACCAATCTCCTATAAATCAGCTCCTTTTTACACATAGTTACAATAAGATTACAAAGGGTCAAGCTTTTTATTTATTAGCTCCAATGAAGCAACACGCTATTTTGGGATATTGAGTTTAATAAGCTTATCAGCTTAAGATAACTATTTAGTAGTTGATCAACATCTGGATTTACAATGCAATCAGAAGAAATATCAAATGAAGAGAAGCCAGTCCTTTCTGATGAAGAACTACATGTTCAAGCGAATCAGTATATAAGTGAATTTAATCAACTGATTTTTCAGAATCTTCCCTCTGTAATATCACAGATCATTGAGCGGGAAGTTTGGAAAAAAAGAAATAACCCCTATAAAAATTTTGGGGAATATGCCCTTGATAAATCATCAGACGGCTTGGGTATTACTAACAATGAAATGCTGTGGTTATTGCGGTCTGCTATGGATATAAATACGCAGCATGTAGCTCATTGGGGTGATGTGCTTAGTATGGTGGATAACTGTGTCAGAGTGTATGCAAAGGAAAATAAAATTTCTATTAAAAATTTGAATAATGATCTTAGGGAGCAAGATAATACGAATCCTAATTTGTATCAGGAAAACACTATTACATATTTACCCTCTCGTTCGAGATCTGTTGATGGCCAACTTTTGAAGCTAAAAAAGAAAGATCCCCTCGCCTATGAAAACGTGATACAAGGAAAAATAAATATAAACGACGCTTGGGTCAAAGTTCCTAGAAAACAACAACAGCCTATTGAAACAATTAAAAATAAATTTTTTAACTTGTCTAAATCAGATCGTGAAGCTTTTTTGGAGTGGCTTGAACAAGAAAAAGATAAGCTTCAAAATTAAAATTCGCACAAGGCTAGTACTGCAATTTTGGGAATGATGCATTTACGAATATACCTATGATGTATTTGTACTATGATTCTCATGTTAATGATCTTTATACAGCACTGTTGGCATTGCATCTGCTGATATTTCGAAACCAATAGCGAATATCAGCGTAATTTTATCAAAGACTTTTCTGTGGTACTATTTTTCTTACATAAGGAGAGCTCATAAAAAGGAGAGGGCATGCCAAAAACACTTATTAAAGTAGATCTCAATAAAAAACCTCATGAGCAACCATATCCACTTCATAATCGATGGCATCCTGATATTCCTGCCGTAGCAACTGTAAAACCTGGAGATGTTTTTCGTGTAGAATGTCTTGATTGGACAGGAGGACAAATAAAAAATAATGATGATGCAGATGATATTAAATATGTTGATTTAGCCCAAGTGCATTATTTAAGTGGTCCTATAGCAGTTCAAGGAGCACAACCTGGTGATATTTTAGTAGTGGAAATTCTCGACATAGGTGCACTTGAAGGAGCGGAATGGGGGTTTACTGGAATTTTTGCTCATGAAAATGGAGGGGGTTTTTTAACTGACCACTTTCCTCATGCCGCAAAAGCTATTTGGGATTTTGAAGGTGCATTTACCTCCTCTCGGCACATTCCAGGTGTTCGCTTCCCAGGGATACTTCACCCCGGCCTAATTGGCTGTGCTCCTTCTCATGAACTTTTAGCTCAATGGAACCAACGCGAAGAGGAGCTTAACGCGAAAGATCCTAAACGGATTCCTCCTTATGCTGAATTACCGCAGAAAAAAGGAGCATTATTAGGAAGATGTTCACATAATGATTATGAAAAAATTGCTCATCAAGCGGCTCGTACTATTCCTCCGCGAGAAAATGGTGGAAATTGTGATATTAAAAATCTAACAAAAGGGTCGCGTATTTTCTTTCCTGTATTTATAGAAGGCGCTCATCTTTCAGTAGGCGATATTCATTTTTCTCAAGGAGATGGTGAAATTAGTTTTTGCGGTGGAATTGAAATGGCAGGATGGATCATCTTAAAAGTAGATCTTATCCCTCAAGGATGCAAAAAATATTCACTTAAAAATCCACTTTTTTATACCCCTGCTTTAGAACCACATTATTCTCGCTATTTTATATTTGAGGGAATATCGGTTGATGAAAAAGGAAAACAACATTATTTAGATGCTACTATTGCGTATAAACAAGCGTGCTTGAATGCAATTGAATATTTAAAAACCAAAATGGGCTTCAGTGGAGAACAAGCATATCTTTTATTAAGTGCAGCTCCTATCGAAGGACGCATCAGTGGAATTGTAGACATACCCAATGCGTGTTGTACTCTTGCTTTACCGCTTGATATTTTTACGAGCGATATTATGCTTCGTTAATTTAAATAAATTGAGCGCTTTACTGCACGCGGTAATTCAGGTGTACGTTGAATTTCGTCTATGATTGCTTTATTGATTCGATTAACAAAACCAACAGGATCTTGTTTTGCAACGTTGGATTTTCTATTTTCGAAATAACCTTAAGCAAAGCCCCGCCAATGTTCTATAATTTAACATATCATGATTTAACCTTATACTATGACTACTCAAGAAAGCATTGTTCCAAGAATTAATGAATATCTGAAAGCACAAAATATTCCGTTGAAATTTGATGAACAGGGAGTATGTAATGGCTTGGCCTCGTTATATGCAAAATATGTACTTGAAGGACGTGCTGATGAATTCCAAGACTTATTGAAACGAGCGTCAAATGTAACCGCATATGATGAGGAAGTAAATACCTTTATAAACCAAGTGTTACTTACCATGGAACCAGAGTTGTTCAACAAAAATTTAAACCAAAATAACAGTTATCAGGCATTAAGCGTCAATCAAAAAGAAGGTGATAAGGTTACCTCAAAGAGTATGAAAGCATGTTTTGATATATCCTTGGTAGGTAGAAAAAAAACTATGGCTAATCTTATCAAAAATATAAAGCTTCAGGAAAATGAAGTAATGCTTATTTCCACACCAGACCATGCTATGGGGATCAGAAAAAAAGGCGATAAATATTATTTGTATGATCCTAGCTCGATAAGAAAAGAAATTAAATGTGATGATGAAGCTGCTATAGTTAATTACTTGTCATTTTGGTACGGTAGTAGTGATGGACTCGCACTGAACATTCGGGTGATAAATAATCCTCATATCAGCCCAAGAAATGATTTTCCTTCTCTGGACATATTCGCTGAGGATCCTAAGTGTACTATTAAAGTAGCTGGGCAACATTATAATAATTTATCTTTTTTTGCAGAAAATAGTAATAGTGCAGAGGTGATGGGACAAATTATCGAAGTCGGGAATTGGTCCATTTCAGAATACTCCGATGCCGCGTCCAAGGCTGTTATAAATAATAATCATGAGTCGCTAAAGGCGCTTTTGCCTGCTTTAAATGAAAGTGATTTGCCAAACCTCATTTTTCAAGCATTAGTATATGGTAGACGCCAAAGTTATCAAACCTTACGTAACTGGCTGCCTTTTTCAGAGAAATTTAAGGATGTTTTTAAAGATGAAACCATGACTAATTCTTTACTGGCAGCTGCAGCTAATGGAGGAAACCCTGAACTGTTGAGTGATTTTTTCAATGAGTTAACCGAATTCGAACCTCAGAATATAATCACCAAGAAATTATATTTTGATGGCACGGAAGATATGATACAGCATGCTATTAAAAGTGATAATCCGGATTGTGTGCGAATAATGTTGAGCAAAATTTCATCCATTGAAGTTCCACTCGATACGAAATTGAGCTATTTAATCGATGCCATCAAGAGAAACAATCCATCCATAGCCAACGTATTAATTAAAGAGTTGAATATACCTAGAGAGTCTTTAAGTAGACTTAATATTCCCATGGCAAATTTTGAAAAAACAGATACCTACCTTTTGCAAATACTGAAAGATAATGGTATGCAATTTTCAGAATATCAAGAAAGAATATTTGAATATAAAACCCAGCATAAACCAATGGGAGTGACACTTGCTATTGGCATAGTGCTGCAAAAATTTACCGATTATTTTCAAGGTAAAACACTGTCCGTTGAACAAGAGGAGATGCGAATTGATCTTTCCTCAGAAAATCGGACACTATCCTAAGCTTGTTTTGTGCGTGGTGATTTTTCAAAGCCGAAATGTTTATAAAAAGATTCTGCTATATCGTCAATGGGGTGAGTAATATAGCTCTTACACCGACCTCATTTGCGACCTATGTTCTTACCCTGATAATCTTTTCTAACTGCAATTCTTGCTCATCGTCAAAAACGACATAGGTCTTCGCTGAACCACTTTCATTAGCTTGCTTTATAAACCATGAATCTAAGTTTTGATTACAACTATCAAAATCACTAAGATCAAATATTATTATTAATAGGGACTGGCTTTTTTAGCATTATTCATCCCATGGTGGAGATTTGGAAAATAATTTTTTTAATCTTTCATTATCCATGGGAGGTCTGTCCAGAAGCTTTGAAAACTTTTCAAAATAAATTTTCTCTTAGAAATCCACTACAAATGCTTGACGATGTATAACTGTGTCGTACTCAAATACACAAATTCTCCCCAAATCTTCGCTATATACTCTCACAGCAAATGGCTAGCATTTAATGCACTCATTTGAATTGAGTATTCGAAGTATGTTAAATCACTCATACTTTAATGACCATGTACTCCAATGCCAGAGTATTGCCTTGGCCGCCTTCAATACAACATTTATAGCATGGAGGATGTCAAAACTGTTTTTCTCTCTAAAGTAGGGCTACCACTGGACTCTTCATTCAAGCATGCATCAAAAAATCTTAGCCCAGCTCGGCTACTTTTAGGATTATTAGGTTTGATAGATTTTTCTGCTGTTGGTAATGGCGTATTATTTTGCAGTGCATCTGGAGTATGACTTTGACTTATTTTTTCTCTCAATGGCTTCTCCATCTGTGAAGGATCTTGAGTCGATTTTTTGTTATGAAAAACGGTAGGCCAAGTAAAAGCTATCGATACGAATACCAAAATGACTGGAGACAGTATTGCCATGGTAACGGTTAATGCAAGTTTTGCTCCTATTGCTTCTCCCAATGTTTCACCAACATGAATTCCACTGCGGATTCCACCGGCAACAGAATAAGCAAGAGAATCACCTATCAAAGCAAATAATTTGAGCATATTGATGGCTCCATGCTTTATCTTTTGTACTTTTGTCTGGTTTTCTTCTGGTGGTTGATATATTGATTCAAATTTTTCTTTTAGATCGACATAGGTTTTCGGGTTAAAGACTTTATATACTTGTGAAAAAGTGTTAACCACCATGGTTGTTGAAGTACATATCATAGCAATAACATGTGCTAAAAGGGTATCGGGAGTCGCACCTAAGGAATTGAAAAGCTTATTAACCCCTGAGACAGTAGTAAACCAAGTTAGCGTCGCATAAACAGCTAAAAAGACCGTACTTACGGCTCCTAATAAGACACATCGCAAAAGACCATAGGGTTTTTTATAATCTTCAATAAAAAGATTTTTAAATTTTGTATAATTTTCACGTATGCCTGCAGCTTGAAACGAATAAAAAGAGATAGCTGCAATCACAGATAACCCAATCGTAACTGCCAAAACTAGAGGGTTAGAGGCGAGCATACCCGCCCCCAAAAAAGTGAGAAGTCCTACGAGACCAGCATATCCAGAAATGCCCGCAGAAATACATGCCAACAATGTCACCACACCAAAAAATAATTTCTGACCTCTATCGAGTATCGTTTTTTCTTTTATATTTTCTTCAAAGGTCTTAAACGTTTTTTGTTTTTGAGGCTGAAAGCCAGCACTATCAAGCATGGCTTGTCCACGACTTAATAAACACACTATTCCATTACAACAGGAAAGTACTATTGCTAAGCCGAGGCTAACGCCAAAGGGTGCCCCTAAAGTACTTAATAATCCCAGGCAAAATACCATACAAAGCGCCATGGAGGTAACGACTTTGCCAATGACTAATGGCACTCCTTTTAGCAGCCTATTTCTATTTTGAATGGGGGTTCTTGCAAATTCTTGGCTATTGCTAGAGTAGGTAGCAATTTGTAAGACCTCTTGTTTGGATAATTTTTTTCCACCCGAAAGTATCTCTCCCCACTTAAAGGTAAGGAAACTCCAAAAATAGTGGGTAAACGGACGTTTTAGAAGATCTGTTATTCGAAGATCCCCATTTAGGATCGCCTGTTGGACTTTTTGTGATTCTTTTTCAGTAAATTGATATTGGTTGAAAGAAGCTATAATCCAATCTTTTTGAGTACGAAATTTTCTTCTTAAAACCATTATGACTTCAGGACGTTTATAATTAGCAAAATCGATTTGCTCTTGTTCTAATAAACTAACTATTTCTTTCATTACGACAAATCCCTTTTAATGCAAATCATGTAGCTTATTTATAATTTCACAAGAATTCCATTTAAATTTTTAATTAATTATTAAGAGGTATGATCCGGCTATTATTTTTATTAGAAAGAATTGACATACTTTACGAGTTACATTCTAATCTTATTTTTTTCATGATGATGGACAATCGTGGCATTTTTGACTTTTCTAAAACCTGCTCCTTATCTTAATGAAATTCAGGATAAAACTGTTGTTAAACAGCAATATCGTTATTGGCGTATTCGCACTTTTTATGCAATGTATATAGGCTATGCTTTATTTTATTTCACGCGAAAAAGTTTTACCTTCGCGATGCCTGCATTACAAAGCGCCTTAGGGATGAGCAAAACCGAACTGGGAATGATTGCGAGCATTTTGAGCTTAAGTTATGGCATCAGCAAATTTTTGAGTGGAATTCTTGGCGATAAGTCAAATCCTCGTTATTTAATGGCGATTGGGCTAATTTTGACAGGTATTGCTAATATTTTGTTTGGATTGTCTTCCACCTGGTGGTTGTTTGCTATTTTTTGGGGATTGAATGGTTGGTTTCAAGGGTGGGGATGGCCAGGATGTACTAAATTATTAACACATTGGTATTCTCAATCCGAACGTGGTCGTTGGTGGAGTGTTTGGAATACATCACATAACGTTGGTGGTGCATTAATTCCATTGATTGTTGCTATGTGCGCGCAGTATTTCGGCTGGCGTTCAGCCATGTTTGTGCCGGGGGTTATCTGCATTTTAGGAGGTATTTTTTTAATCAATCGTTTAAGAGATACTCCGCAGTCGCTGGGTTTACCTGCGATAGAGCAATATCGAGGAGATTTTTCTGGTTTATCCAATCACCACCATGAAAAAACAGAACTCTCAATCAAAGAAATTCTTTGGAATTATGTGTTAAGCAACCCATATATTTGGATACTGTCCATTTCTTATTTGTTTATTTACATTGTCCGAACGGCCCTTAATGATTGGAGCATGCTGTACTTAACTGAGGTGAAGGATTATTCCTTAATCACAGCAGGTAGTTGTGTCATATGGTTTGAGGTGGGTGGTTTTTTTGGAAGTCTGGTTGCCGGATGGCTTTCTGATAAAATATTTCAAGGTAAACGCAACCCAATCAATGTTCTCTTTACTGGAGGTGTATTTGTCACTTTGTTGCTCTTTACGTTGACTAGGGGATATACACCATTCCTCGATTCATTGTTTCTTTTTTTCTTTGGTTTTTTTATCTTTGGGCCACAAATGATGATTGGTATGGCGTGTGCGGAGTTATCACATAAAAAAGCAGCGGCGACAGCAACTGGCTTTGCCGGATTTTTTGCTTATTGTTTAGGTGCTGTTCTGGCTGGTGCTCCTTTGGGTGCAATTATCAAAAATTACGGCTGGGATAATTTTTTCCTCACCTTGTTTATTTGCTGCCTGATTCCATTATTTATGATGCTGCCCCTCTGGCATGTGAAAGTCCATCCAGGGTATCGTAAAGCAGAATTTTCAGGCAAATCTGAGTTTGCTTAGCTAGCGCAGTCCCGTATTAGCGAAAGCGTAATACGGGACTTTCTCCATATCCTCATCTCTTATCAATTATTCCCTGCAAATCATTTTCATCTCTAATTCGATACCCTCAAAATCGATTTTGCCAAAGAGTACAATATTCTCGTGAGCAAGTGTAGCCCGTAAGAAGCGAAGCGGATTATGGGATTATTCCCCAAAGTCCAATGAATGAAAATGCATCTGCGCATTTCCCCAATGGGGATGAACCGGATAAGCCAAATGTTTGGGATTTAAGATGCCTAAGGAAGTGTTTATACAGCAGTATAAAGGTAGTTTCAGTCTCTAAGTGCGAATTTCTGTTTTAGAAACAGTTATAAATAACGTTATGCTTAACAGTTATTT
>NZ_LBAW01000027.1 GCF_001648595.1 Legionella bozemanae
AGGCGTGCTGCGTATTCTACTGATTTCCCTCTCAGTGTCAAATACTTTTTTCATTTTTTTTAAAAAAATGATGACACTCTGTTTATTGTAAATGCAGCTTGGCAATTCTACGCTTGCCAACTTGTATTATATAGGTTTGGCCTGCAGGCAATACAAGCCCCCCATCCTCAACCTTATCACCATTTATTTTAACCGCACCCTGCTTCACTAAGCGGATTGCTTCTGAAGTACTTTGAGTTAAATTCACTTGCTTCAATAATTGAACTAAAGAAAGTGGTTCTTTTAAAGTTAAGGTTTGTTCTTCCAAATCTTCAGGAATAATACCTTTCTGGAAGCGTTCTATGAATTCTTTGTGTGCTTGTTCTGCTTGTGTTTGATCATGGAAACGAGCTACGATTTCTTTAGCAAAATCAATTTTTATGTCTCTAGGATTTGCTCCCTGAATTACAGATTGTTTTAAAGTCTGTATTTCTTTTCCTGTTTTAAAACTAAGTAAATCAATATAACGCCACATTAGTTCATCAGATATTGACATAATTTTACCAAACATATCAGCGGCAGGCTCATTAATACCAATATAATTATCCAATGACTTAGACATTTTTTTCACACCGTCCAAGCCCTCAATTAACGGGGTCATCATGACTACTTGTGGTTCAAGGCCATAATGCTTTTGTAATTCACGACCCATTAGCAAATTAAATTTCTGATCTGAACCACCAAGTTCAACATCTGCTTTGAGTGCAACGGAATCATAACCTTGCAGTAGAGGGTATAAAAACTCATGAATTGCAATTGGTTGGCCCGTAGTATAACGCTTATTGAAATCATCACGTTCTAGCATCCGTGCAACCGTATGTGTTGCCGCCAGGCGAATTAAGTCCACTGCACTAAATTGGGCAAGCCATTGAGAATTAAACACCACTTTTGTTTTAAGAGGATCTAAAATTTTAAAAACTTGCTCCTGGTATGTTTTTGCATTTTCAAGAACTGTTTCTTGGCTAAGAGGCAAGCGTGTTACGTTTTTTCCAGTTGGGTCGCCGATCATTGCGGTAAAATCACCAATTAAAAAAATGACCTCATGTCCATATTGTTGGAATTGTCTTAGCTTATTAAGTAATACAGTATGCCCCAAATGCAAATCAGGTGCAGTTGGATCAAAACCTGCTTTTATTTTTAAAGAAGTTCCCTTTTGTAATTTTTTTTCTAATTCTTGCTGCGGAAGTACCTCCTCACAGCCTCTTACTAACTCGGAACATACTGAATCTTCGACTATCATGACATCAAAACCTTTATAAATGATTGACCTATCTTCTCACACCGAGTATCTTAGCCCGGTTGGCAATTTCCTGCCATACCTAAAAGGTGATTTAAGATAATTTGTCAGCCGAAATTTAAAAAATGCAGACAATAGCATGATTTTGGGTGGCAATGTATAGGCAAACGATGGATAAGAAACCTTATATATATATCGAAAAACGAAAAACGAATAAAAATAAAAAATCTAAGCCATCTAAGGTATTAATGGGTTTTGCTTTGGCTATTGCCTTTTCACTTCCCTATTTCCTTGTAAAAAAATTCTCACATAATCCTCAGCAAGAGCCTACAACTCAATCCATTACTCTGCCTGATCTGGATGAGGATGGATCTGAAGAATATCAAGATGAGGCATATCAAGAAGATACATATCCCACTGAAGAAGAACATGTTGCTGAAGAATCTCCATCAGAACTTACTCAAGAAACAGCCAAAACAGTTGTAGAGAACGTGGTTAATACAGTAAGACCCGTCAAAAAAATCGTCAAGGACAATGAATGGCAAACCATTAGACCTAGATCTGGTGATTCCATGGCTACCATTTTTAAGCGTCTTGGATTATCAGCACAAAATCTGCATTTGGTGATGCAAAAAAATCCTTATGCAAAAGCACTTACTGCAATAAAGCCAAGCCAGGAACTGAAATTTTTAATTAATAAAAATAAGTTGGAAAAATTAGTTATCCCGATGAACAATATACAAACACTGACTGTTTATAGGGATGGCACTATTTATAAAACCAAAATTGATTCCAAAAAAGTGAAAACGCAAGAGCGTTATATCAGTGGTGTGGTCAAAGGTTCTTTATACGCTACGGCCCAAAATTTAGGGATCCCCAGAAAATTAATTCAACAAATGACTACAATTTTGCGCAAGGAAATCGATTTTTCCCGTTCCGTTCGAAGCGGTGATCGTTTCTCTATCGCTTATGATACGTTGTATGTGGAAGACAAAATGGTAGGCATTGGGGATGTTGTTGCTGTAAGCTATACCAATCAAGGCAAAACCGCCCAAGCGATACGCCATATTAGTAGAAATGGTACTCGTGACTACTATACTCCCAAAGGAGAAAGCTTTAAAAAAGCTTTTTCACGATATCCCATTAAATTTAGCCATATCAGTTCAACCTTTTCAAATTCCAGATATCATCCAATATTACACTATAAAAGAGCGCATAAAGGCATCGATCTTGCAGCACCCATTGGTACTCCGATTCAATCAGTCGGCGATGGGACTATTACCAACATTGGTAGACATAATGGCTACGGTAATATGATTGAAATCAAACATGATAAAACGTATAGCACTCTTTATGGACACATGCTTCGATTCGCAAAAGGTCTATCAAAAGGCAGCAAAATAAAACGAGGTCAAGTGATTGGCTATGTAGGTCAGACAGGTCTTGCGACAGGTCCTCATTGCCATTATGAACTGCATGTTCACAATCAACCAAGGAATCCAACAACGACCTATTTGCCTACAGCGTCTCCTGTTCCTGCGCGAGAAATGGCTCAGTTTAAGGCAAAAGTGCGTCATGTATTTGCTCGTTTAAAATCACTTGAAAAAACAGACCTTGCCAGTAAAAACAAGAGCAAGAAGAAAACAAAAGTGGGATAACCTATATAACTCTCCCTAATGTATTTTGACAGGGGTCGAACAACTTGCAGAACCATCATTAGTATTGAAAGTTGCTGCTTCTTGAATGTCTGATACGGAACAGACGGAAATGTATAACCCGTCTCTGATTTTACATTTGTAATTCCACTGGCTTTTATTGTTAAGAAAGGGACATTATCAAAATTATCACCCAAATAAATAACGACAAACAATTACTGCAGCAATAATTCCGGCGAGATCTGCGAGTAAACCAGCTGGAATAGCATGTCGTGTACGCCGAATTCCTATAGAACCAAAATATACGGCAATGACGTAAAATGTTGTTTCAGTACTTCCCATCATAGTTGCTGCAATTTTAGCAATAAGTGAATCCCCTCCATATTGATGAATTAATTCTGCCATCATTCCTGTTGAAGCACTTCCTGAAAAGGGGCGGATTAAAGCCAATGGTAAAACTTCTGGAGGCATGCCAATCATGGCTAGAAGCGGAGCAAGAAGATTTGCTAATAAGCTAAAAAATCCCGAAGCACGTAGCATGCCTATTGCAACAATCATTGCAATTAAGTAAGGAACAATATTCAAAATTGTATCAAAACCTTGTTTTGCCCCCACAATAAACGCATCAAACACATTAATTTTTTTTATTGCAGCATATAGAGGAATGCCCACGATAAAAACTAAAAGCATCCAATTGGATAATTGATTGGCAAATCCACTCATAAGGTGTCTTTCCTTCCAACACGAAACATTGGTAATTTTTCTAACTGTTTTACAGAAATAATGGCAACCAAAGTAGAAATGATCGTTGCGATCAAGGAACTGACTATAACACTGCTGGGATTAGTACTGCCATTTGCCGCCAAATAGGCGATAGCGGTAGCAGGAATTAATTGCACACTCGAAGTATTAATTGCTAAAAAAGTACACATGGAATTTGTTGCAATTTTTGCATGTTGATTCAGTGTTTGCAGCTCTTTCATCGCTTGCAGCCCAAATGGCGTTGCTGCATTAGCAAGTCCTAGCATATTGGCAGCAAGATTCATTGTTATAGCCCCCATTGCAGGATGTTCAGTGGGGATATCAGGAAATAGTCGTCTTAAAATCGGCCTAAGCGCTTTTCCGAGTAAGTTAACCAAACCTGATTCATTCGCTATAGACATTATTCCTAACCATAATGTCATGATTCCTGCTAAACCGAGAGCGATGTCAAAACCAAGCTTGGCTGATTCAGTAACGGAACGCGCAACTTCATCAATACGTCCCTCAATCACCCCTACTATTACAGAAATCAGTATCATCCCTAGCCAAATTAGATTGAGCATTCTTGCCTCCATACTTTGGAACAGGTTAAAATGTAGTTATTTTTTGGCCTTAGATAGAAAAAACTGATGAAGTACACACTTACTCCCTTAAAACATCTGATGTTTATAACCTGTCTTTTCGTTTCTTTTCAAAGTAATGCTTTTGATGCAAATAGTACTGAAAAACAGGCTAATTCCTCAATAGAGAAACTATACCATAATCTAAGCAGCATGCCGAATAGTTCCATGCCAAACAGAATTGATTGGATTAGCAGCCAATTTTTAGGGGTGCGTTATCTTCTTGGCTCTCTTGGAGAAGGTTCAACAGCTCGATATGATCAATTTCCCAAATACCGCGTTGATGCGTTCGACTGTGATACCTACGTAAACACCATTTTATCTTTAGCTGTAGCAAACTCCCTTACCTCATTTCAACAATGTATCAATAACATACGTTATAAAAATGGGACAGTTTCTTACCTGCAACGAAATCATTTTACTGGCTTGGATTGGAATCAAAATAATCAGCGTAGTGGAATATTGGAAGATATTACGCTCACTATTAAAGATCAAAATAACCAGCCGGTTGCCAAAGTTGCTGATGCAGTCATTAATAAGCCCAATTGGTATGCCTTTAAAACCGTAGAAACAATTAGATTGCAACGCACAGATAAAGTGAAAGAAGAGAAACGATTGGCCGAATTAAAAAGCAAAGGTGCTAAATTAGAAGTCGCCTCAGAAAAAGTTCCTTATCTGCCTTTTACTGCATTATTTTCCGAAAATAAACCCAATATGTATTTATTTGCACAAATTCCTCATGGAGCAATTATTGAAATTGTTAGACCAAACTGGGATTTAAGTCAAAAAATCGGCACCGCGTTAAATATTTCACATTTGGGCTTTGCAATTAGAAATAATGGTCAATTGTATTTTCGCGAAGCTTCGTCAGAATATGGCAAAGTAGTTGATGTGCCATTGATTGATTATCTTGAGAAAGCGCAAAGCAGTCCAACAATTAAAGGCATCAATGTCCAAATCGTTGTACCTAAAAGGCCATTAGCAGACTGTAAAATGCCTGTTTCAAATCAAACTTAATTTGGGTAAACTACAAAACAAATGTAGCCTGGGTGAAGCGCAGCGTAACCCGGGTTAATTGGACTAAAATTCCCGGGTTACGCTGCGCTTCACCCAGGCTACATCAGGCATTAGGATCATTAAAATGAATTACGGATTAACGCATAAACCCACTTTATCAACTAGTGAATGTCTTGTTCTTGGGGTATTTTCTGATGCTGAGTTAACCGACTTTGCTATGGCTCTAGATAAGGAGCATCATGGTCTAATCAGTAGGCTTATTAAGAAAACCTCTGAATCAGGCGATATACAATGGCATCATGATGTGCATGGCAGTTTATTGATCATTCAATGTGGCGAACAAGCAAAATTTACTCCTTCCCAGCTTAAAAAAAGACTAGGTGAGATCACAGGGGCATTAATTAAACACCGCATCCGAACTGCCACTGTATGTTTGCCATTAATCACTCAATATTCTGCGGATTGGCAATTGGAGCAAATGGTTACTCAAATAGATAATCAATGCTATCAATTACTGGATTTTAAAAAGAAAAAAGCCAAACCTCATCAATTAGAAGCCATAACTTTTTACTTGCCCAATGCCAGTGAAGAGGGATTAAAATCAGGCCAGGCAATTGCAGCAGGCGTTGAATTGAGCCGTCATCTGGCAGATATGCCCGCCAATATCTGTACACCAACTTATTTGGGGGAACAAGCCATACAGCTTGCCAAAGAATTCACCCAACACATGAGTTGTAAGGTGATGGGCCCCGATGAAATGCGCAAAATGGGCATGGAGACTTTATTAGCAGTTGCACAAGGCTCAGCCCAGCCACCAAGACTTATAGACATCCATTACAAGGGGGCTGGTGATCTACCTCCAATAATTTTGGTGGGGAAAGGAATTACTTTTGATTCAGGTGGACTATCCATCAAGCCGGCAAATGCGATGGATGAAATGAAATATGATATGTCTGGTGCTGCCAGTGTATTAGGTACTTTAAAAGCCTGTGCTTTATTAAAGCTTCCTATCAATGTTATAGGTTTAATCGCCAGTGCTGAGAATATGGTGAGTGGCACCTCAGTGAAATCGGGAGATATTGTCACTAGTATGTCAGGACAAACTGTTGAAATTATTAATACCGATGCTGAAGGTCGTTTGGTCTTAGCTGATGCCTTAACTTATGCAGAACGATATCAACCTGAATTTGTCATCGATATCGCAACCCTTACTGGTGGAATTATTGTCGCCTTAGGGACTGTAGCATCCGGTTTTATGACTCAGGATGAGGAGTTGGCACAACTGATTGAAAACGCGGCTAAAGAAAGCAATGATAGAGTCTGGCGTATGCCTTTAGATGATGAATACCAAGATGCTCTTGATAGCCCTTTAGCAGATATGATCAATGCAGGTTTTGATCGCACTGCAAGTAGTATTACTGCTGCATGTTTCCTATCTCGCTTTACTGAAAAGTATCGTTGGGCACATTTGGACATTGCAGGTACAGCCTGGGTTTTTGGTAAAAATCGTAATGCTACGGGTAGACCTGTTCCCTTACTCACTCAAATAATACGCCATGCCAGCAATTCGCGTTGATTTTTATTTATTAGCAAGCGATCAGAACGATGCACGTTGGCTGGTCGCTTGTCGTCTTTTGGAAAAAGCTTATGCCAAAGGTCATAAAGTTTATGTCTTGTGCAATAACAAACAGGATGCTGAGCTACTGGATGAGTTGTTATGGACATTCAAAGAAGATAGTTTTATCCCACATAACCTACAAGGTGAAGGTCCTGAACCACCTCCCCCAATACAAATTGGTTATGAACGTGAACCCAGAGGGTTTAATGATATTTTGTTAAATCTTTCCAATTCTATTCCATCTTTTTATGCCAGATTTAAACGTATAATGGAATTAGTAATCAATGTAGAAACTGAAAAAGAACAAAGCCGCGCACATTATAGAGACTACAGAGCAAAAGGTTGTGAGTTGCATACACATCAGATTGAGATGAAATAGCGCCAAGCCAATTATTTGATTCAAATGGCAAATTGTAGCTTGGTCGCCTGGGTGCAGCGTAACGAAAACCCGGGGTAATGGAGCATGAATAAAACTTCTTAATCCCGGGTTTCGCTACGCTGCACCCAGGCTACAAAAAATAATGTCTTAATCCCAAAGAACATCTTTATCTTTTTTTATTGCCGCTTGTAGTAAACTAATTAAAGGAACAGCACGTTTTGCAAGGCTAATTTCCTGTTCGTTGTCTTCATCATCCTCGACAACTTTTTTTTCTTTTTGAAGACCAGTCTGCAACCTCTCCAAAGCTTCAGGAAGCTGTTCGGATTTAATCGCTCCAGGAACGGTGCCGCTATGTCCCATTAAAGAAAGCAAACGTTTAGCTATATCGGCAAAATAAGTAATGTCTTCATAGGCATCTGTATGAAATGTTATTAACATCAAAATCTCCTTTTTAAACACCACATTTTATTATCCATAAACCTTCAGCAAATATTCTGCAACAGTACGTAACCCCATCGCTTCGCCTCCTTCAGGTTTTCCAGGCTTACTGCTTAAATTCCACGCCATAATGTCAAAATGCATCCATGGGATGGATTTTGTTACGAAACGTTGAAGAAATAACCCCGCAACAATTGCTCCTGCATAAGGATGATCACTGGCATTAGTCAAATCAGCAATGCTTGAGCGAAGCAATTCTTCATAAGCAGCAAATAAAGGCAAACGCCAGATAGGATCGGCTGCTTTATGCGATGCAGCCGCCACTTCTGCGGCCAATTGATCATTATTAGTAAACAGAGCAGCTATTTCGGTACCTACTGAAACTCGAGCAGCTCCAGTTAAAGTCGCAAAATCAATGAGCAGCTCAGGCTGTTCTTCACACGCCTTTACCAAAGCATCAGCCAAGACCAAACGTCCTTCTGCATCTGTATTATGTACCTCCACTGTTAAGCCATTACGCATTGTTAGGACATCACCAGGTCTAAATGCATCAGGTCCTATAGAGTTTTCAACCGCAGGAATAAGCATCTGTAAATGCACGGGCAAATTGCAAGTCATAATCCATTGTGCAAGGCCTATTACATGTGCTGCGCCGCCCATATCTTTTTTCATTAACCGCATGCCCGATGCCGATTTAATATCTAGGCCGCCGCTATCAAAACAAACGCCTTTTCCTACCAGAGTAATATGAGGGTTTTTCTCATCGCCCCAAGTTAACGACAACAAACGGGGCGCTGATTTGGAAGCACGTCCAACAGCATGAATTGCTGGAAAATTATCCTTTAGTAATTCATCGCCCACCCACTGCCTGAATTGTGCTTTATGGGTTTTAGCTAATTGCTCCACTACTTCCGCTAATTCTTTGGGGCCTAAATCACTTGTTGGTTTGTTGATTAAATCCCTCACTAAAAAATGAGCTTGGGTTAATGCCAAAAGAGAGTTTAAATCATCTGGATGAATCATTAAAAGACGAGGTTGCAGATCGTGTCTTTTATATGCGTCAAAACGATATTGCGCCAACGCCCAAGCCATTGTTGCTTCCTGAGTACAAGTGCCTTGCACCTGATAAATATTAGGCGGAAGTGATAATGCCGCATTGGCTAAAGCTTGAACCTGATTCCCATCGCCTGTACCGACATAAGCTTTATCAATTAATCCATCTGCATTCTGAATAAAACAACAATCCCCTATTTTTCCTTTAAATTGATACAAGGCAAGACAATTTTGTTCTGCTGGAGACAGCATACTTATTCCTTCTTCCCTTTGGCTTTGTGACATCAAATAAAGAGGAATGGCCCTGTCACTCTGAGTTTCATAAAACAATTTTGCTTGCATATTTTTATTCCTTCACTTGACCACGAAAATGAGCAGGTCTAAGCCCGGCTAATCCCAGGACTAATAAATAAATCATTACGGCAACTAATACGTGGACGGATAATAAGCCTAAACGCATCACTGGAGAAAAACTAAGCCAATAATCTACTGTACCACTAATAAGCATTAAATAAATACTGATTGCTGCATTAGCAAAGAGTAATTGTATGCTGTATTTTATCCATCCCGGAGAAGGTTTGAACACCCCTCGTTTAATGAGTAAAAATAATAAAGTGCCGCAATTGACATAACCTGCCAATGCGGAAGCTAAAGTCAAGCCTGCATGAGCAAAATGCCAAACAAAAAGGAAACACAATAATGTATTAACCACCATAGAAATCGCCCCCACCTTAACTGGGGTACTAATATCTTGTCGTGCATAAAAACCAGAAGCCAATACTTTGACCATCATAAAAGCAGGTACACCTGCTCCAAGAGTAATCAGGCTTTTTTGCGTCTGAAGCACGTCGTAGACAGTGAACTTGCCATAAGCAAAGCAACTTGCAATTAAAGGCATAGCAAACAAACACAATCCTAAACTCGCAGGAATTCCTATAAGTAAAATAGAACGCAATCCCCAATCCAATGCACTTGAGTATTGGCTTATACTTTGTTCGGCATGCCTTCGGGATAAATGTGGAAGAATTACTGTTGCAATCGCTACTCCAAAAACCCCTAATGGGAAATCTGTAAGACGGTCTGTGTAATACAACCAAGAGACACTGCCAATTTTTAAAAAGGAAGCAAAAATACTATCCACCATTAAATTAAGTTGGGCAATAGAAACCCCAAATAAAGCCGGAATCATAAGCTTAAGCACTTTATTCACTCCAGCGTCATTTCTAACCAACTGAGGTTTTACCAATAAATTCCGATGATGTAAAAAAGGAATTTGAAAAAACAACTGTACAATACCAGCAATAAGAACCCCCCAAGCTAAACCTACTACAGGCTTTGGTAAATGAGGGCATAAATAAATCGCTGCAAGAATCATACTGATATTCAGCAATACGGGCGTAAACGCGGGGATTGCAAAATAGCCATAGGTATTTAATACTGCCCCTGCCATGGCAGTCAACGAAACCAACATTAAAAAAGGAAAAGTAATGCGCAGCATTTCAGTAGCCAATACGGCACGACTACTGTCATGGCTAAAACCGGGGGCAAATAAAAAGATAATTATAGGTGCAGCAAACATCCCAATTAAAGTGACAACACTAAGAATAGACCCTAAATATCCGGCGATACGTGCAATAAAAATTCGTACATCATTTGGGGTGCGTGTTTTTTGATATTCGGCCAGTACAGGTACAAAAGCTTGAGCAAATGCTCCTTCGGCAAAAAGACGACGCATAAAATTAGGAATGCGGAATGCTACAAAAAAAGCATCCATACCTGCTTGGGCACCAAAAAAATTGGCAAGAACCATATCGCGCGCAAAACCTACAATACGTGAAATAAAAGTCATCACTGAAACCAATGTCGTTGAACGCAATAAGCTTTGCCGTTTAGGTACCATAATCTCTGAATCAGTTGCTGCCATAATTTTTATGCACAAAGTAAAATACTTTATAATAACCCAAATGAATCGGCTGTCATAATCTTAAATAACAGCGTATCAGTCTTTACATTAAAATAACCTGAGCTAGTAGATATCCTATTTCCCAACACAATTGGGCATAAATTATACACTTCGCAATTGAGAGAATCAATTTATACTTTAGAAACAAAGAAGTTTCTATTGACAAATTCTAACTCATTGTGCATGATCATCATCTTTTTGTACCGTCTGAATGAGTGGAGATTTTTAAGTGGCAAATATTAAATCAGCGATCAAACGTGCTCGCCAAAACGTGAAATTACGTCAACACAACGCCAGTGCACGTTCTATGTTCCGCACTTACGTCAAAAATGTAATTAAAGCTGTTGAATCAGGTGATAAAGAAGCCGCTCATGCTGCCTACACCAAAGCACAACCAATTATTGATAAGGCTGCTGGAAAAGGTTTAATTCATAAGAATAAAGCTTCTCGTATTAAAAGTCGCCTGGTAGCTCGCGTTAAGGCAATGACCGCTTAATCTTTTTTCAATTCATAAACTTCGAACTGGCAGTGCCAGTTCGATTTTTTTATGTTGCTGCTCCCCGCTTTGAGGCACACACAAAACTTCTTTGAGTGATGCATTGCTCCCTCCCTATCAATGTTTCCTCGAAACGGTCAGTTTAAGTTGTGAGAAAATTTTTTCTAAGCAGTGCAGCATACATCAGTATGAGTGCATTGATTAGGAAAGTTTTCTCGCAAAATGCATCGAATACCATTGTTTCCTGATAGAAACGCAGTACTTTTAACCTGGGTTTTGCCTTGCTCCCAGGTTATGATTACTTTTAGAAATAACGCGCAAATGGCTACTGTACTAACGTGTAAAGGCTAACCACCGAGAGAAAGGGATTCGTCATTCATGGTAATTAATGTCGCTCTTGCATTTAATATTTCTTCCATTAATAATTCATGCACGTTGAATGATTCCAATATAGCGAGAAAATGTCTATTTTTTTTCAGGAGCTCAATAATTTGCTCACCTACCAGCTCGTCTTTGGGATAGGGTAACAATCGTTCTAAAGCGCCAGTAATTAGGTGATTTTTATTTTGGATTTCATCCTCTATTTTATCAATAGCATCTAGTGAGCAGGCTTCTTGCAAGCGCTCTTTAAAATACTCTTTTTGATTTACAAGTAGCTCTGCAACAGGCTTAAGCTCTTTTAGTTTTTTAATAAAAACTAATAATTCTGTTTGTTGTGCCTCAGTTAGATTGGATAATGCTTCCTGAAGACTTAATAATTCTTTTTTAGCTATAATATTTTTTGTTGTAATCTCAGTATAACTCAACAAGGTCATTACATTTTTGAAATTAGGAAGGTCAGCTATATATGTCTTTACTTTTGACAGAGTCTCTTCATCTGTTCCCTTTGTAAGTTCCAATAAAAAGTGATGAACTTTTTTTTCCTCATTAATCATCTTGTGAACAACGTTATCGAATTCTTCTTTTGTATTTGCCATACGAAGCTCGTTTTGCAACACATTCAGGGTATCACAAAAAGCATCAACTTTTATTTTAGCCTCGATAAAACTATCAATGATTCGGTTAACATTATTCTTTTTTTCCTGAAAAAGCCTACTCATTTCTATTTCCTCAATGTCATTAGCGTCATGCATTTAAACTGTTAATGCTGACAGTACATCAGTTTTACCTTTCATCTGTGTACTTTCATTTTCTCTTTGTAATAAGCCAAGGAAAGTAGAGTTGCTATGCTCACTCAATATCACTTCCGACTTGGTTACTTTCGGTTCCTCCGTAGTCCGTTCAGAAACAGCTAATTCTTTTTTCAAAGGAGCAAGTCCAGACGTACTCAGGTCCACTTCCAACTTATCTACTTTCGGTTCTTTAACTGGTTTAATTAAACTACTCGAAGCAGCTATAACAGGCGGTTCAGAAACAGAAGAGTCTCCAAGCGTATTCAGTACTTCTTCACCAGCTTTTTCAATACTAGCTAATCTTTTTTTCGCATCCTCAAGCATAAATGCTCTTGCTTTCGCTATGGCAGATTGAACACTGTGCGCCCACTTTGGAACGTCGGGTAATTCTTTTTTAAGTTTATCATCCCTGCCCATACTCGGTAGTTTCGCTAGATATCGTGTTCCTTTAATTTGACTCGGATCGGTTATTTCAGGCGTAAGTCCTCTGCTACCGCCTTCCTTTCTGAACGCCACAAATTCATTATATTCATTATCTACTTTCTCTAATAACGTACTTAGGCTTTCCGTTGTTAAGCCTTCTCTAACAATCCGTTCTATTTCCTTTCTGGCTGCTTGATAATCTACTTTTAGTTCTGTCATATTAATTCGACAAGGTTCCTGTTGGTGGGCAAATAACTCCAATTCAATCACATCTTCTAATTCTAGTTTTTGTGATGGAGAGCTAAGATATCGCTCTTCAGGTGAGAGCCCATCATCTGCTTTTGTAACCCATTTCATGTAAAAAAGTTCAAACTTTTTACAAAGATCTTCAATTTCACCTTCTTCAAAAAATTCTTGATAAATTTCAGTTTTGGCTAGAGCGAGCATGTGTTGATTAAAGTCTTTAGGGGTATACGCTTTATTGTTCTTTAAGCGATAATGATTGTGATTATGTCCAAACTCTAATGGTAGATGATGCATTAATTTGCCATGGAGGTCATCACTGCCTCTGAGATATAAATCACATCCATCCTCAACTTCTTTATGAGCCGCTGCAGCAGCATTATATAATTTATCTCTGAAGTCTTGAGGGTATTGATCCAATCCACCTGGAGCCCAAAAGTACCAATTTAAACTGAATCCTTTAACCTGAACAGCAACGCGAACTTCTATTGTTTCACCTTCATCCCTAATTTCATAAACAACTCCTTTGGTCAATCTAAATTTATACCCTTCTTCATTAAGCTCTTGCTCTCTTTTTCTATATTGTGCTTTATTACCCGATGCAACAAGCAATTGAAGCTCTCTGGTTTGCTCTGTATTTTCATATGAAGTAAATTTTTTAACGACATGTTTTTTCTTTAAAAAAACAAAAAAAGGGTTTGGCATAATGACCACCATCAATTACAAAAAAATCCCATATTGCCCGGGCATTTTAACTTGTGCCCAAAAAATAATCAATGATTAATCGTTAAGAACACAACTAAGCTATTGGATATTAAAAGGAATTTTTAAATAACGTATAAAAGTAAAGAACACGAATTTAAAAGCAGCAAGCAGCAGCTTTCTTTTCGGCATCTTCTACTTTTTTTGTCTCTATTGCTTCATCGAAGGGTTGGAAAAAAAATTGTTTTTTGCCCAAATTATTTCTTGTCAAAAAAAAATCAGAATCAAGGGGAACAGAACTTGGATTTTCGCCTGCCATGCTAAGGAGTCGAGCAACATCCGCTTTATTCAAGGAATGTGCGCTTGCTACTTTTTTTATAAAAAATAATTTTGGTTCACCATCTAAAGAATAGGACATTTCTATCGCCGATTTAGAAGAAGCCAATTTATAAATAGTATTCTGAAGTTTCGTTTTCAGAAATGAATCTTTATTATTACTCCATGTATTTATCAATAGCAGTAATGGTGACAGCGTATAATTACCTATAGTACTTTTTGGAGCCTTGTGAGTAAAAGCAGAATCTAAATCTTTGGGGTCACTTTTTATAAAATTATTTAAAAATTCAATAATTGGTGCTATTGCAAGTTGATGATCAATGGCAGCAGTCAATGCACGCGCTATCATCATAATGCCATTCAGATCTGCATGCTCACCAGTATGAATTGTTTGCATTAACGCTGAATTAATTTTGCCATCCGAATTGCTCTCCCATATCTGAGATAAAACATCAATCAAATTGCTTAAAGTTTCTGAATTTTTGTCAATGTATGCGGCCGAAACCAGTGAAATAAGAATAATATGCAGCGCATGCATTCCTTTATAAGGACCTAACTCATGAATTTTACATAAAGAATCAACCAGGTCAGCGGGACACATCTTACTTACATCAATCAGAATGCGACTAAGAATTTGTACTACTTTAGGATTATTGACTACTGTATTCTTTATTGCACCCACTAATACATAGATACTACTTTTACCTTTAAAAGAACCATAAGTAATTTCTTCAGTTAAAGCAGTACTTATAATTCTAGGTGATTTTTTAAGAAAACCTCTTAAAAGTTCAGCAATTAATTCAGCTGTTGGCTGATTATCAGATATTGTAGTAGCATTTGCCAAGGCGCGCGCAAGAACGAGGATTGCGTTTTTTCCTTTTTCACTGCCTTCTTCTACATTTTTTGCCATAATGGAAGAAAGTTCATCACCTGTTTTCTCTAACAGTTGGTTGAAAATATAACTAATTGCTACAAGCACTGAATTATTTCTGGAATCGAACGTAGCGGTAAAGAGGTTATCCATCCAAGCATAAGCAACAGTTTGCCCCTCAAAAGTTCCCCCCAGAGTCTGCGAAAGGATTGAAACTAAAGCCTCTGGATTTTCATCATCGTATAATTTATATAAAAGCGCACAAATTTGCTGTGCTGCTTTCTCATCATACATATTCGTCGCACATTGGAGTGCATACGTTAGCCAGTAACCAAAATTACTTTCTGCTATAGTGCCGACCGGAGTTTCCGTTATAAAATCATTAAGCTGAGCAATCAACCACTCAAGGTCCATGCTCGAAACCTTGGGAGTCTTAGCGCCAGGATATTGATCAAATGGGATAGTTAGAAAACCTGTTGGGAAAAGGTCTAGAGGATCACCCATGTAAATTTGTCCTAAAAAAGCACAGCATTATTTTTTATTATGATACCAAATGAATTGATACACAAGAAATTTTATTGGCATCGAGCTATTGATTTTAAAAGTCGTGGTCTGGATACATTGAAGTAAACTCTGTCTCACTTTTTATTTCATCATAACCAGACCACTATTTTTAGAAGTTTTTGTCATTCACAACACTAGGTGAGCGAAGGTATTAACGAAGTTTCATTTGCTTCTTCGCTTTCTATCTCGTTCGTTTCGTTACTCTCTATATAATTTCGTCCTATTATCTTGCATAGATTTTCTTTATCTTCTTTCGATAAATAAGAAGCTACCGCCTCAAAAGGATTATATTCTTCCGCATCTTCAGGGGCAGAGGCCTCAGAAGGATAATCCGCATAGATTTTCCACTCATCCGCTATTGCCCAATAAATAGAATTGAAAAGCATTTTAGCCTGATGAATTTTAGCTTGTAATTTTTTCTCTTCCTTACTTCGGGGTGCAGAAAATAAAGAAAGAGCAAAACCTTGCCAACCTGATATTTTAGTATCTTTTTTAGGTTCAATAATGGCAAACTCTCTGTAGCATTTAACAATCAAATCAGCGAGATCATCTTTAGACTTAATTAAATTATCTTTAAATTGACGATAAGCTGGATCATTTTTATATTTAATTAAATTAACCTCATTGTCTGCGTATTTCTCGAAAAAAGATGCATTTCTTATTGTCCATTCTAACTCCTGTAACTTACTGACAATATGCTTCACCTCATTGCGATATTCTTTATCTATGTTAAATAAGTCTGCAGTATCTTCTGATAATTGATCAAAACGCTGCGGCGGCACGCTCCAATATAATTTAACATCTTTATCTTTCCAATTTCGCGAGAAAACCTGTTTACCTGATGACTTAGCATGAGGACGTAAAGTTCCTTCACTATGTAATAAAATAGGCTCTAAACCGGGAATAAATCTTGGTAAAGAGGAGCTTTTGAAAGGCGCCAGTTGTTTTTCAGTGAGGATGCCCTCTAAAAGAGAAACCGCCCTGGTTTTACAGGTATTTGAACTTTCAAGACTGGGAACAGGTAACCAAAATTCTAACCCGAAAAAACCTGCTTTCCTAAAACCCAATGATAGATGAAAATCAAAAGGCTTAAGCCTGGAGGGACGTCCTTCTATTCCTGCTTTAATTTGCTCAATTTCATAAATTTGTCTGGAATAGGCTTCTTCCTTATAAATTCGTCCTTTCTTTGTCGGATCTATTGTGAAATTTTGACCATTACCTACCACTTCCTCAATAGCCGCTTTTTGCTCTGCGACTGCTATTGCACACCGCTTTTGTAATTCCTCAAACTGCTCTTGGGTTAGTTCAAAAGTATATCCATGTAAACCATGTCCCAGATCCATATAACGAATTTCTTCGCGGATTAACATACCGTGATTGCCTTGAAAATCAACATCTAAGTGATTTTTGATTTTGAATTTCTCTAAACGACTATTTTTATCTCCAGTACTGGTAACACCGTAAAAACCCCAAGTCTCAACGACTTCAAGCAATCGCTTACGTTCATCCAGTTTTGATAGAAAAAAAGAACCATGCCAAAAAGGATTCCCCCCTATAGTATGATCAAATACGCAAAAAGTTACCGTATATTTCATTTCAACACCCCTGTTGTTTAAGTTTAGGCATTCCGTTGTAAAAACTAGATAAAACAGTAGATATTTTGAGTAAAAATTATAAAATATGCAAGAATTTGCCCCATGGAAAAAAGGAATAAATCTAAATAAAATTTTTTATTTAGATTCAATATATTATAAACTTTGCGCTTGTTGAGCATTTGCTAGAATGTGATCTCCAAAATAGCCAACAGACTCTGATGAAGCTAAATGAAGCTCGAAAAAACAATAGAGACAGGTTTGCCGGGTTATGCTTTTGCTTCACCCGGGCTATAGTCTATAAGAAATGAATCAGTTAACTATAAATATTCTCTTTCTGCGCCTGATTCAATTGATAAAAAGCACGTTTTGCCGGTGCGAAATTAGGAAATTGGGTTACTAAACGTTGTAAAATCATGCGTGATAAAATTTCATCCCCCTGATTCCACTCATTTAGTGCTTGCAGATACATAAAATCAGCGGATTGTTCCGCAATAACAGGTACTTTATTCATTAATATAGGTTCAATAAAACTGACGCGAGCTTGAGTTTGTGCTTCCATTCTTTGCAGGGCTTTACGAGCCTGTATGCTCCCGTTGTCACTGGCTTGCTGCAGTAATTCCTTGCCTTTAGAAAGAGAACGCTCACCCAAAGTACCCTCCAAATAATAAGTAGCTAACTGGTATTGTGCATACGCATTTTGGCGTGCGGCCAGTTTTTCATAAAAACCTGCCGCCATTTTGGGGTTTTTCTCAACACCTAAACCATAATGATACATTCGTGCCAAAGCCAACATTGCTTTCTCATTCCCTTTATCTGCAGATTGCTGGTAATAGTTGAGCGCATTAGTAAAATCAAGCTTGGTGATAAAACCCGTTTCAGACAATAATCCTAACTGATAAAGGGCATTAGCATTACCCAATTCTGCCGCCTTTTTATACCAGGATAAAGCTTGTTGTATATCACGAGGGTGCCCCAATCCATTGAAATAAATAGCTCCTAATTGATTCATTGCCTCATGCACTTGATGAGTTGCTGCTTCAACAAATAAATCTCTAGCTTTTTGATAATTGACAGGGGTTCCTTTACCGTATAAATACATTAACGCCAAATCATATATCCCTAAAGCATCTCCTTTCATAGCAGCTTGTTCATAAGCTTTTAATGCCATAACATAATTATCATTGACTGTTTCATCAATAAATCCTAATGCAACAGAGGCTTCAGGCAGAGTTACAGCCGCTTTCTCGTACCATTGCTTTGCCAAATTATAATCAGGCTCACCATTCTCACCCAATTGATAAAACTGACCCAATTGATACTGTGCAAGAGGATTTCCCTGTTCTGCAGAAGCAGTATACCAACGTTGTGCACTTGCAAGATCAGGTTCAGAACCTAGGCCTTTTTCCAGCATATAAGCCAGTTTCAATTGCGCATACTGATCTCCTTTTTCAGCCAAGCCAGTATAAATTTGTTTGGCTTCTTGCATTCTTTCCGGATCAGAATTTTCTGCCAAGTAATAATCTGCTAAAACAATTCCAGCGTGGCTGTTTCCTAACTTATATGAACGTATCAAATTAGGTAAAAAGTCTTGTCCAGCTTCTTTTTGTAAAACTGCTATATTAAAATCTGCATATGAGAATTGATCGTCTACGGATCGTTGCAATTGCTCCATTCCCTTTGTCTTGTCTTGAGCCACTCCTTTCCCTTCGGAAGCATAAGTCCCCAAAATAAAATCGCTTACGGCATTTTGCCCTGATTGTTGATACCAGGTAATTGCTTGTCCTGGGTCAGCTTTTACGCCAATGCCCCGATCATAGAGTAATCCCATTAACAATGCGGCATGTTCATTACCAGTAGCAGCTTCATCTTTGGCGATCAGAAAAGCTTGTGCCTGTCTTTGCTTATCTTGATCCATAGCATTGTAAAACGCGAGTGGTAGTAACGCTTGGGAAACGCCTCGATCTGCTGCTCCTTGATACAATTGGCGAATCATGGCTATTTTGTGTTTTCTAACATTCACACTTAAAGCGCTGTCATTTTGGCGTGCCAAACTATCTGCCAACTCATATTCTGCAGGGCCATAATTATTGGCCGCAGCCAGGTACAACATAGACGTTGCTTGTTCTTGATTAGGCTGAATGTATACTGTGCCATCTGGTCCAGTTATTCCCTGGGAAAGAATTCTAGCCAGAACATATTGGGATTTTTTATTTCCTTTAAATGCCGCATCAGTTAAATCATTTAACGCCAACTGATAATCGTTTTTATCTTTGGCATGCTGCAAATATAAAATACCTAAATTGTATTCTGCACCCAAGTGTTGCTGTTGTGCTGCATTTTGATAAAAAATAATGGCCGAAGAATCACTTTGCGCCACACCAATACCATATTGAAACATTTGTCCTATTTGAAATTGTGATTGGGCATCACCTAATATTGCCCTAAAGTATAAATGATTAAATACAGACATATAGTTAAGCTGCGCCTGCCATCCCTCAGTCCACAAATCCATAATATTGGCTTGTGAATTATCATCGTAGTCATAAAAATTGGCATCGATATAAGGAGTTGGTAAATTAATACGCGCATATATAGGCGTGTTTACCCGTTCTAATGCTGATAACTGATGATCTAAAGGATAAAGAGGATAGGTCCATTGATTCGCCTGGAAGCCAGGAGTTTTATTCAAAATCGCATCATAATAACTGGTTATAGGAACATCATTAGGCTGAACTAATTCAAACTGTGGATGAAAAATAGACTGACGCGTTACCTTTTTCAGTTGCGGCGCCTGATTATACGCAAAATCGCCCAATACCGTGGGATTATTCCAAGCACTCAATATTCCTTTCATTTGAAAATCAGTTTGTTCTAATTTATCTGTTGTACCATTACTTAACCAGAGGGCAGCCTGTGCTAAGGCTGCCTCCTGATTTTTAGCACTTTCATCTTGCATCGCCTGATTTAACCATTGCTTTGCCAAATCAGGATCAGCCTCAACACCTATTCCTTTTTGATACATTTCAGCTAACTCACGTTTGGCTTGTGGCAATCCATTCTGTGCTGCCTTCAAAGTCCACATGTATGCAGTTTTTGGATCGTAAGCTGGACTTTTTTGTTGTAAATAAATATGAGCCAGATCCAAATACGCTTCATTATTGTGTTGATTACTTGCTTTATTAAACCACTCCAATGCTTGTTCTTTTTGGTTTTGCTCTAAAGCCAACTTTCCTAAAGCAACCATTGCAGGTGCGAAACCTTGAGCCGCAGCTTGATTTAATAACTGCTCACCTTTATTTTCATCTTTATCTAATAGCTTTCCTTCGAGATAAAGTTCTCCCAGCATAGTTATTGCTTGAGGATTGTTATTGGCAACTGCTTTATTTAACCAAATAAGGCCTAATTTTCTATTTGATGCATTACGGCTTTCAATAAAATTTTTCGCTAAGGTAAATTGTGCTATGGAGTTACCATTTTTTGCCGCATTAATATAATAACGCGTTGCTGCATCCATATTTTTCTTCACCCCAACTCCATACATATAAGCCGCTGCTGTAAACATTTGGGCGTCTACATCTCCTGCATCTGCTGCCTTTTTAAACCATGTAAAGGCTTGTTGTGGATCTTTATCATGCAATAGGGTGTATTTGGCCATAAGCTGAATGGCGGGGAGGTATCCTTTTTGTGCGGATTGAGTAAAATAGCGTATTGCTAACAAACTATTTTTGAGTTGGCCATATCCATAAAGATAAATTCGCCCTAAGTAGTAATCAGCGACCGCATTTTTACCCGACTGATTCATTAAAGGTTCTATCGCTTTATTGTAATTCCCTAATCGATAAGCACTGAAATCATCAGCAAAAACGTTTTGCCCAGCTGATGCAACAAATAAACATACCCAAGGTACTAGCGATTTCATGAAAATTCTCCCTCTTTGCATGCCAATTTAACCCGATTTTTATTGTCATACGTTCAGACTTATACCCCGGGTATTATGCCATAATGCACTACTTCATTGACGGCTCCATTTCTTGTAGTGCCATCGACTATCCAATAGTTGCCTTTATTATTTAAACCAAATTTTACATTGACATATTCACATACTTTAATCGTATCAGCACAATCAATAATTTTTCCATAGGACTTTTTACCATCACCTAAAGTACAAATGAACCTGACTAATGGTTCTCCTGTAGCTAATGCTGCCCATTGCCGCCCGCCTATTGTATGATTATATCGGGTGGTATATTGGCTATCCTCATCACGCATTTGATACAAGCTTACAGTTTGCGGCGATTTATTAAAGAAGAAATATAAAGATTGCAAAGCACCTTCTTTACCTGGAAAAAGAGACAAAACCTTTAAACTTTCCTTATATCCCACAGGCTTGCATCCTATAGGAAAGCGGGCTTCTTCCTTTTCCGCTTTAGCTTGCATCTCTTTAGGATCATTCTTTTTAGGTTTAGCTGCTTCAAGGTGTGTCGATATTAGCCCCAAACAAAATATCAATGAAATTGAAGTGATTTTTTTTATTGTATTCATCATATTTCTCACTCACTGTCATTTATTGGACGTACAATAACTGTTGTACCCATGAAATTATTTCTTTCGCTGGATAATTCAACAAAGCTCAGGTTTAACCATTTGGCATCCTCAACAAACATTCGAACACATCCATGGCTTGCTCTTACCCCAGGAATGTCATCAGCTCCATGTAAGGCAAAACCTTTATGGAAATACATGCAATAAGGCATTTTTGCGCCACCTTTACCAATCGGAAATACATCGGATGTGCATTTCTCATTTTCTTTACTAAAAACTCGATAAATTCCCGTTAAAGTTCGACAAGAGCGATTGGAATCGGAACATTTATCTCTTCCGGATGAAATCGGTCCCCATCTCACTAAATTACCTTCCGCATCATAAGCGGCAAAAGCCAGTTTATCCTGATCGACAATAATTTGTTTTTGATGTTCTGGAATTTTTAATGGGAAAGGTGCTACGTCAAAAACGGTGAGATAAGCCAGATTTTTCGGAACAGCAATAACCTTGCCAGCCCATAAAGGATTATAAGTACGATTGACTCTCTGTACGATATCGCGTTGATTTGCATCTGGAAATAAGGTCTCCCAACTTTGCCCCGACTCTACTTTAATACAATCGTATTGTGGGTAACCACATAATCCTGTGCCATAAAAATTACCGGCATTTCCTATGGCAGCCATGAGCATCATCAATGCAGCTGAAAGTAATTTATACATATGCCCCCCTCTCACCTTACTTTTTATTTTTACATGCAAGATTTGTGCTTAAATATCAATTTATTTTAATTATTATTCGAGCATATCTAAAATAAGTTTAGTACGAATATTAGAATTTTTGCCAGAGTTATGAATAATATTCTGATTTGTGAATAAAAAGCCTAAGTGCAGCGAGGCAGAGACTGTTTTTTTGCACAGAAAATGAAGCCGTATTGCCGAGTTTACTCCCTGTCATCCCAGGGTTCGATATCTAGATTAGCTTTAGGGTAATATGTTTTCACCACGAAAAAATTGAAAAATACGCTTTGCCAAATGTTCACTAATACCTGATACCTTGGCAATTTCTTCCACTGAAGCTTTTGCTAGCTCACGTATCCCGCCAAAGCGATGCAGTAATGCTTGCCTGCGCTTTGCTCCTACTCCTTCAATATCTTCAAGAGTTGAATCCAATCTCTTTTTCTGTCTTTTCTTACGATGAGCAGTAATTGCAAAGCGATGTGCTTCGTTACGAATATGTTGTATCAAATGTAAGGCTTTAGAATCATCAGGTAAAGTCAATTCATGTGCTTCATGCACCAAAATTAATTTTTCCCATCCAGCCTTTCGAGAGGGCCCTTTAGCCACACCAAGCAGGATTACAGTTGAGACACCTAGAGACGTAAGTACTTTCTGGGCCACAGCTACTTGTCCCTTGCCACCATCAATAATTAATAGATCCGGCAAAGATTGAGTTTCGACCAGGCGTTTAAAACGACGAGTAAGCGCCTGTTCCATTGCGGCATAATCATCTCCAGGAGTAATACCTTCGATGTTAAAACGTCGATATTCATTAAGGCAAGGACCTTCCTGATCAAACACCACACACGATGCAACAGTAGCTTCCCCTTGAGTATGGCTGATGTCAAAACACTCCATTCGTTCAATTGGTTTTTCCAGTCGCAAAAACTGCTCTAACTCATGGAAACGAGACCTCATAGTAGAATGTTTTGTCACATATTCAGCTACCGAAACACGCAAGTTATTCAATGCAAAATCCATCCAGCGCGATTTTATGCCGCGAGGATTCACCTGGATTTTACATAATTTGCCGCGTTGTTGTGATAATGCTTCTTGCAATGACAGGTGATCCATTAAGTCATGGTTCGTAATAATTAAAGCGGGGATTTTTTCTGGGGAATCAAAATAATAGAAGCCAATAAATGCATCAAAAGTTTGCTGCCACAAATCTTCCATGCTGAGTTCATCGTCCAAACCTTTTTGCGGTACGGAGGGAAAATAACTACGGCTTGCCAATACTTGGCCTTCACGAATTGTCACACACTGGACACAGGCAAAACCTGGACTAACCTCAATTGCGATAGCATCTGCCTCGCCACGTAATTGTAAAATGCCTTGTTGCTCTTGCACTAATCGCAAATTTTTAATCTGATCCCGCAAAATTGCTGCTTCTTCAAAATTCAATTCACTTACGGCTTTATCCATTCGTTTGGCAAGCTCATCAAGAATTAATTGAGACTTACCTTGCAAAAATCGCATGGCATCATGTACTGAACGCTTGTAATCTTCTGGAGTTATGTAGTTGACACAAGGAGCTGTACATCGCTTGATTTGGTACTGCAAACACGGTCTTGAACGTGCATTAAAATAACTGTCTCGACAATTACGAAGTTTAAAAACTTTTTGAATCGTCACTATAGTTTCTTTTACTGCAGCACTGCTGGGATAAGGGCCAAAAAAATTACCTGAAAGAGGTTTTTTCTTAGAACGATAGCTCTCAATTCGTGGAAAGTCAGAATGATTGGAAAGATGGATGTAAGGATAAGATTTATCATCTCGCAACAAAACATTGTATTTTGGTTTTAATGTTTTAATCAGATTACTTTCCAATAATAATGCTTCTGTTTCGCTACGCGTAACAGAAATTTCTATGGAGGCAATTTGACTCACCAAAGAACGAGTTTTAATACCCGTATTTTGTTTATTAAAATAGCTTGTAACTCGTTTTTTTAGATTGGATGCCTTACCTACATATAGAAGATTACCTGCTTCATCCAGCATACGATAAACACCAGGTTCATTAGGTAACTTAGTGAGAAACAACGCTAATTCAGTAGAAATATTCATGTAATAATAATAGCAATAATTTTTGATACATAATCGTAGTCTGGTACACAGTTTGGTAGTCTGAGTGCGGCGCAGCGGAACCCGAGTTTAATGCAGCAGCGGCATTCCCAAGTTCCGCTGCGCCGCACTCAGGTTACAATGCACCTTTAATCTTCTGATGCCAGATCGATGGGATTTTCTATAATTCCGTGTTTTAGAGCCAAATAAGTAAGCTCCACATCATTTTTAATGCCTAACTTTTCAAATGTCCGATAACGATAGCCGTTAATTGTTTTTGTGCTTAGGAAAAGTCTATCACTAATTTCCTGAACATTCATACCACTGGTAATCATCAACATCACTTGCATTTCACGCTCAGATAACACATCAAAAGGCGAACCTTGTACTTCCTCTAAGCTATTAATCGCTACTTTCTGAGCGATTTCAGCACTAAGATACTTTTCTCCTTTCGCAACTTTACGGATTGCAGCAGCCATTTCTTCGGCACCCGATTCTTTCGTCAGATACCCCATAGCCCCTAATTGCAAGACACGAGTAGGTAACACATCAGAGCACATCGCAGTTACAGCAATAACCTTAACATGTGGATTTGATTTTTTCAGGCGACGCGTTACTTCCCACCAATCAATTCCAGGCATTTTCATATCTAAAAGAACTACATCTGGGGAATATTTTTTTACTAATGCTAAAGCTTGTTCACCACTTTCTGCATCAGCGACTACTTCTACATCTGACATATCTTCGAGTAATCGTCGAATTCCCATTCGAACCAATGCATGGTCATCAACAATTAGTACTTTAATCAAATAATGCTCCTTGACTTGAAACAGCCAATGAACAAACTAGGTTGCTCGATGTTAACAAGGCTAGCTGTTCATTACAATATACATAGATTAACATGCTCTAATATGGATATTAGGGTTATTTGGATCCACCTTAAAAAATGGTGGAAACTCCCCTAGTTCCCGAGTACGAGCTAAAAGTTTACCTATATCGGATAAAACAAAATCGTACAAAACCTGGTAATCACTGATCACATAATAAACTGGTTGCAACATATCGATACGATAAGGCATACGAAACGCTGCAATTGGCTCAAAAATCACTCTAAGCGGAATATCGCTTTCTACACTATATACCGTTTCACTAATAGAAGACAGTATCCCGCCCCCATAAGCCCGCAGACCTTTTGCACTTTTAATTAAACCAAACTCAACTGTAAACCAAAACATGCGTTGTAATAAAGGCCAATCTGACTCAGGGAAAGTTAACACTTTCCTGGCATAATCATAGACAAATTCTGCATACACCTTATCTGTCAACATGGGACAATGACCAAATACTTCATGAAAAATATCAGGCTCTTTTACATAATCCAATTCTTCTTCATTACGAATAAATGTAGCTACAGGAAAATGTTTTGTTGCCAACAACTCAAAAAATTCTCGAGCAGAAATTAATGCAGCAACTGCAGATACTTGCCAACCAGTCTCGGCTTTAAGCTTTTTATTGAGATCTGGAATTTGCGGAATCCTTTCAGATTTAATACCTAAGGTTTTTAATCCTAATATGAATTCATCACAAGCCCGTCCAGGTATTAATTTTATTTGTCTTTCAAATAAAATATTCCAAATTCTGTTTTCTTCTGCGGTATAATTCACAAACCCTTGAGCGTCAGGAACATGCGCTACATAACGGCTTGAAAATTCCATAATTTCTCCTTCACACACAAATAATCGTAAAACTATAGATGGCAAAAGTATATCTTAAAAAGAACCACCTTTTTTAGTTATTAGGCAATTTGAGAATAAATGTCAATAACTATTACAGATTTTTCAAATTATGCTATAAAATCAAGCCAATATTGACGCTTGGAAAAAACAATGACGGTAGCCATTTTAGCAACCGGTGATGAAATAGTTCATGGTGATACCCTAAATACCAATGGCCGCGACATCGCCCATACACTAAGTTCTGAAGGCTTGCCTTTAGGCGTACATATGGCCTGCAGCGACAAACAGATTGATATCATAAATTGTTTACGCTTTCTGACTAAAAAACATGACATCATCATTATCATTGGCGGACTTGGGCCTACTACTGATGATCTTACCCGTTTTGCCTTATCTCACTTTACTGGTGAGGCGTTGGTACAACACGATATAGCTCTTGAACACATTCAAAGTCTACTACGCGATGCAAATCTAGCGCTCAATCCAGGAAACGTTCAACAATGCCTCTTCCCCGAGCAAGTTCATCTCTTACCCAATCCCGTAGGCAGTGCTTTAGGATGTTATTATCCATGGAAAAATAAACACTTTTTTCTGTTACCAGGACCACCTCGTGAATGTTTGCCGATGTTTAATCAGTATGTAATGCCTATATTGCAGCAAACCACTCATAGTCAAAAGCAAATACTCAAATGGCGAATTTTTGGTTTGCCAGAAAGTGAAATAGCCCAAAAATTGGAAAATGCGCTCCAAGATATTGATTGCCAAACAGGTTATCGCTGGGAATCACCTTATATTGAATTTAAGGTCCGTTGTATTCCTAATCTTGTAGATAAAATAAAAACCATTGTTGAACCTATCCTAGCGCCCCATATTATTAGTGATGTAGATAAAAAAGCATCTGAAAACTTACGTGAATTAATTACGCGCATCAATGAACCAATAACCATTATTGATGAGGCAACCGGAGGGTTACTGCAATTACTGCTCAATAAACCCGGCATACATCATTTGTTACATTTTACAGGGTTGCATAAAAACACCCTGCATTTTCATATACGCGGTTTAGAGGAATATTGGCAGCAACAACCAACAAAAGGCGCAACACAATTAATTATTAATTACAGCAATCACTGCCAGGAAGGCCGTGAAATCCATAGTATACCCTATCGTACAGCCTCAGTAGTTGAATATGCCGCAGAATGGTTATGCTTCAGACTCTTTCATCTCATCAATCAATTGCATCAGTGAATAACACAATTGTTGCGTGCCTTCACCACTGATTGCCGAAATTGCAAAGACTCTGTCTTTCCAGTCCAAACCATTTACTATAGCCCCAATTCTTTCTTCTCGGCTTGCTGCATCGGGTAGCATATCTATTTTGTTCAATACCAACCATCGAGGTTTTTGCAACAGTTCAGGATTGTATTCTGCTAACTCATGAATAATTGCTTTAGCTGATTCAACGGGATCACTATTATCCAAAGGCGCAACATCAATGACATGAAGTAACACGCAAGTACGTGAAAGATGTTTTAGAAATCGATGCCCAAGTCCAGCTCCTGTAGAAGCTCCTTCAATAAGACCAGGAATATCTGCCATCACGAAACTCTTGTGTGAAGAAACGCTAACAACACCTAAGCTTGGATGCAATGTCGTAAAAGGATAATCGGCTACTTTAGCCTTCGAACTTGAAACTGCCCGAATTAAAGTAGATTTTCCTGCATTAGGCAATCCCAACAACCCTACATCAGCTAAAACGCGCAACTCCAAGCGTAAATGTCGTGACTCCCCTGAACTTCCTGGAGTGGTTTGTCTTGGAGAGCGATTCACACTGCTTTTATAACGCGTATTTCCTAAACCATGAAACCCGCCTTGGGCAATTAATACAGGTACGCCTGGTTCTTTAATATCACCCAGCAGTTCTCCAGTATCCACATCGTAAATCATGGTACCAACAGGCACTTTGATCGTTAAATCATCTCCTTTTTTCCCAGTACAATTCCCTCCCATACCGGACTGGCCATTACCTGCTTTGAAATGGCGCATATAACGAAAATCAACAAGGGTATTTAAATCGGTGCTGGCTTCAAAATAAACGCTGCCCCCATCACCCCCATCACCCCCATCAGGGCCGCCGCGTGGTATAAACTTTTCGCGTCTGAAGCTTAGGCAACCATTTCCACCATGGCCTGCTTCTACTTTTATTACTGCTTCATCAACGAATTTCATGACCAACCTCAAAATAAAAAAAACCCCGTTGCCGGGGCTAATAACATTGTATTTAGGCATAAAATGTAGTCTGGATTAAGCTAATTCCGGAATACATCATAAATAAAAAGCCAATGCCGCTCTATGCAGTATTCTGGCTACAATAACGATTAGTTTGCAGCTTCTTCTTTTTGCTCTGCAACTATTGTTACGTATTTACGATTTTTGTCACCTTTGACAACAAATTGTACCAGACCTTCAACTAAGGCAAACAAGGTATGATCACGACCACAACCTACGCCAGGCCCTGGATGAAAACGTGTACCACGTTGTCTTACAATTATTTCACCCGCGTTAACGAACTGACCACCAAAACGCTTCACTCCAAGATACTTGGGATTCGAGTCGCGGCCGTTACGAGTACTACCACCTGCTTTTTTATGAGCCATTGCTATCCTCTCTTACTTGCTTATCGCAGTAATTTTAACTTGCGAATAATATTGTCTGTGCCCCATTTGTTTCATATGGTGCTTACGACGACGAAACTTGATAATCTTAACTTTTTTGTGACGGCCATGATCAAGCACTTCGGCTTTCACTGTTGCCTTGGCAACTAATGGGGATCCACATGTAATTTTATCGCCATCAGCCAACATTAATACTTCTTTAAATTGTATTTCATTGCCAACATCTTCAGACAGTAATTCAATTTTTAACACATCACCTTCCTTCACGGTGTATTGCTTACCGCCAGTTTTGATTACCGCATACATAATTTTTCTCCAATTCGCCTGATTGGCTATCACAAATTCATAAAGTCGCATATTCTATGAAATTATCACTATGACTTCAAGTTCATTTTAAAATATTGTATACTTCGCCACCCTTTCCGGATTTTTTAACTCATTATCCGGTGTTTAATCTGGTCGCGGATTAAACTTAGGAGCTGTAAAACAGATCCTGAAGGAACTTATATAAATTTTTGGAGTATATAATGTCAAATGTCCTTTTAGAAGCTCAAACAAGAACGGATATGGGGAAAGGTGCGAGCCGCCGCCTACGTCGTCTTGAAAATAAAGTACCTGCTGTAATTTATGGCGGTGACAAAAAGCCAATGTCAATTCATTTTCAACATAATAAAGTAATTAAAGCTTTGGAAACTGAAAGTATCTATTCCAGTGTTTTTGATATTACAATTGATGGCAAAGTTGAACATGTTATTTTGAAGGCATTACAACGTCATCCCTATAAACCAGTTGTAATGCATATGGATTTACAACGCGTTTCTAAAACTGATGTCCTGGTTAAATTAGTACCAATTCACTTTATCAATGAAGATAAAGCTCCTGGTATTAAAGCTGGCGGTATTATTAACCACACCATGACTCAAGTAGAAATCCGCTGCCAAGCAAAAGATTTACCTGAATTTATCGCAGTAGATATGTCAGACGTTAAAATGGATGATGTTGTTCATTTATCTCACTTAAAATTACCTAAAGGGGTAAAACTTACTGTTGATGTTACCGATGGAAGTCATGATGCTCCTGTTGTAAGCATCCACATGGCTAGAGTAAGTGCAACAGAAGAAGAAACAACTGAAGCTGCAGCGGAAGTTCCAGCATCAGCTGTACCAACTGTTGATTCTGAGAAAAATGAAGAATAATCATTTTAAGTTGGGTTGAAAAAAATTTAAAACTGTAGCCTGGGTGAAGCGCAGCGGAACCCGGGAGTTTTGTGCAAACTAACCCGGGTTCCGCTGCGCTTCACCCAGGCTACAAAAACTCCAAAATTTACGCCCCCTATCTAAAAGAGCGATGCCATGGCAATAAAACTTATCATTGGTTTGCGCAACCCAGGATCAGCATATGAACACACTCGTCATAATGCCGGTGGATGGTTAATCTCTGCCCTAGCTCAGCGACACAGTGTCTTTTTTAAGCTGGAAAAAAAAATGCAAGCCGAATTGGCTGAGTTGGAGTTAAATCAGCACACAGCCAAATTAGTTTTGCCCATATCCTTTATGAATTATAGTGGCCAACCTACCCGGCTTATCAGTCAATTTTATCGAATTCAACCTCAAGAAATACTGGTTGCACATGATGAATTGGATTTACCTCCAGGACGCATTAAACTTAAAACAGGTGGAGGTCATGGCGGTCATAATGGGTTAAGAGATATAATAGCCCAATTAGGGAGCACAGAATTTCACCGCTTACGAATTGGAATTGGCCATCCTGGACATAGAGATTTAGTTCATCAATTTGTGCTTGGCAGACCTTCTGCACAAGACAGGCAATTAATTTATGATGCAATTGATAGAGGTATAGCGGCAATGCCTTTAGTCTTCTCAGGCGATTTAGCCAGGGCAATGAATCAATTGAACGCTTAGGAACTGCTTACCCGATGAAAAAATTCTCGTTGGATTTGCACGCAGTTGATGCGGGGTAACAGTTAGTTTTAGTTTTTAACAATTTAGAGGTACTACACATGGGATTTAAATGCGGCATTGTGGGCTTGCCCAATGTTGGTAAATCAACTCTGTTCAATGCACTTACCAAAGCAGGTATTGAAGCAGCAAACTATCCTTTTTGCACCATTGAACCCAATGTAGGGATAGTTACTGTTCCAGATCCTCGTCTTGATGCTTTGAGTGAGATAGTAAAACCACAACAAGTGCTCCCAGCTACCATGCAATTTGTTGATATTGCGGGGATCGTTAAAGGTGCATCCAAAGGTGAAGGTTTGGGTAATCAGTTTCTAGCCAATATTCGTGAAACCGACGCCATTGCTCATGTGGTACGTTGTTTTGAAAATACTGATGTGGTCCACGTGGAAGGCCATGTCAAACCACTAAGTGACATTGAAGTAATTAATACAGAGCTGGCTTTAGCAGATATGGAAACACTTGAAAAAGCCATATTAAAAACAGGAAAAAATACTCGTAGCGGTAATAAAGAAGCTATTTTTGAAATGAAGACTTTGGAAAAAATCAAGGCACATCTGGATGCAGGTCATCCTGTCCGTACGCTTGAATTAAGTACTGAAGAAGAGCCTATTGTACGCCGTCTTTTTTTACTCACTGCCAAACCCGTGCTTTATATTGCTAACGTCGATGACAATGGTTATGAAAACAACCCATTGCTTGATCAAGTTCGTAACTTGGCCCTACAAGAAAAAGCCAGTATTGTTGCTCTATGCGCGGCAACTGAAGCGGAGCTAGTTGAGCTGGATGAAACAGATCGCCAAGAGTTCATGGAGGATTTGGGGTTAAGCGAACCCGGATTACATCGGGTGATCCGTGCAGGTTATGAATTGTTGGGATTACAAACTTATTTTACTGCTGGAGTAAAGGAAGTAAGAGCCTGGACCATTCCTAAAGGAGCTACCGCACCACAAGCTGCAGGAGTCATTCACACAGACTTTGAAAAAGGATTCATCCGCGCGGAAGTCATAGCATATGATGCATTTATCACTTATAAAGGTGAGCAAGGAGCTAAAGAAGCCGGAAAATTGCGTCTGGAAGGTAAAGATTATGTCGTTTGCGATGGAGATGTAATGCATTTCCGATTTAATGTATAAGCCAGGGTGTAACAGTCCCTAAAGTTAAGCCTACTTTTACTTGACAATTGGCATGCCCAACCTTAGCATTTGTTGATTGAATCGTAGAGGAAAAACAATGGCGATTGACAGTATACGCGCGCTAGTTAGTGACGATTTTAATGCAGTTAATACTTTAATTGTTAATAAAATTGAATCACAAATTGGCTTAATTGATGATATGTCTCACCATATAATAGAAAGTGGCGGCAAAAGACTACGACCATTGTTGGTTCTTTTAACAAGCAATGCATGCGGTTATCAAGGTAATGAGCATATTACTTTGGCCACCATGGTAGAGTTCTTTCACACCGCTACTTTACTGCACGATGACGTCATTGATGAATCTACTTTAAGGAGAGGACGTCAAACAGCAAATGACATTTGGGGCAGCAAAGCAAGTATTCTGGTGGGTGATTATCTCTTTACCCAATCAATCGAGTTAATTGTTGATTCTGGTAATTCAGACGTACTGAAGCTTTTTGCCAAAACAGCACTCGAGATCAGTTGTGGGGAAGTCAAGCAACTATCGAATCGCCACAACCCTGCATTAACCTTTGATGAGTACTTTGATGTAATTCGTGCAAAAACAGCCCTTTTATTTGCTGCTGCTGCGTGTATAGGCCCTATGATTTGCCACTCTTCCAAAGAAATGCAAGACAGTCTCTATGCCTATGGCCTGCACTTAGGCAATGCCTTCCAACTCATAGACGATGCCCTGGATTATTGCTCTAATGCCAAAACTATTGGTAAGAATATAGGGGATGATTTAGCGGATGGAAAAGCTACATTACCTTTAATTTATGCATTACAACATGGCACTGAACTACAAAAGCAACAAATCATGGAAAGCCTTAAAAAAGGCAGTTTAGATTTCTTACCCGAGATCCTTGTCGCTCTGGAAGAAACAAAAGCAATAGAATATACAAAAAAAATAGCCGCACAAGAAATCGACAAGGCATTGTCTTCTTTGACACTATTACCCGCTTCAAAATATAAAGACGCGCTTATCAATTTGGCTCAATTCGCTTTGCAACGAAGCTATTAATTTTTAGCGTTAAATAGCGCCTTGTAGCGTACTACGTAAATTTATTGCACAACACGGAGTGTAGCTCAGCCTGGTAGAGCACTGCCTTCGGGAGGCAGGGGTCGCAAGTTCGATTCTTGTCACTCCGACCAATCAATAAGTTACGAAATTTCATGAAGATAATTTTATAGCGTGCACGTAGGGTGCTAATTAAACGAGTCTTGGTAATATAAAGACTATTAACAATCCCTTTTCACAAAGACCTAGTAATAATTAAACCCAATCACCTACTGGCCATGACTTGTTCATGACATTCAGACGATCTTAATTAATGATTAATGGAAGTCCTCATCAAAATTCACGGAATTTAAAAGAAAACTCTTATCTAATGATGGTGAAGTCACGATGAGTTAATGGTGAAAAACACAAATCAATAACATTTAACCATAGGAAAATAAAGACATTTTTATTTACCATTCACCATATCATTCACCACAAATCATCGTGTTTATTGCATGGAATTTTCATGTTTGTGATTGATAAAATACTATTTATATAGTTGTCTTTCCCATGAACAACTTTTTATCTCAGTCTGCTTTCACAGTAATCAGGCTTATTATGGTAGTAAAGTTATATTGCCCTCTTCCAGTATTACTCTATAAGAATTATTGAGTATTCCTCCCTCAATGAGCCACTTTTTATCAAAGCACAATGTGATTATTCTTTCTTTGATTGGCCTGATACTTACAAAGCAGGAAGACTGTCATGTGGAATGAGCAATAAATAAAAAATATTTAAGCAAGGTATCAATAATTTTAAAGTATGTCTTAACTTATAACAAAAAATTAGAATAGAATCAGCGCTAATATTTTTTTGCCTTCGTTTAAGGGTCGTTTGACATTATTATGAATTTTATTGAATATTCTAAAGATTTAAAAGAAATCAAACCCGCACAAGAAGTCTTCGTTGCATTTCTAGATATACTCGGCTTCTCGGATTTTGTACGGAGAAATACCCATGATAATTTGATTGCTATTTATCAATCACTTTTTCGCCCTATAATTGACATGTCGCTTACCGAAGCCGCTGAGCAAATTACGAGAAACTCCTCATGGATTGAACAGGTTATAAATGCCGATACGCAAGAGCTTTTAGCTCCAAAGTTGGATAATGTGACTCTTAACTGTCTAACTATTTCTGATTCTATAATTCTTTCCACTAGTGGCAATGTGTTTACAGATTTTTTGACTTTGCTAGCCACAGTAAGAAACTTAATGGCTAGGGCATTATACTTTGGCTTCCCATTGCGAGGTGCTATTACTCACGGTATGCTAACTTTAGATGGTAAAATAACCCCGGAAAATCCGAATATTATTCATCATCAAATGCTGGGTTTGCCAATTGTAGAGGCTGCTAGTCTCGAAAAAAGCCAACAGTGGTCAGGTTGCACAATAGATGCAAGCGCAGCTGAAAAAATTGGTCCCAAGTTGATGAGGCTTGATCCTGTGTTCCTAACATTATACGAAGTTCCTATTAAGAATAAAGATAAAAAAATAATGCCTGTGGTCAACTGGGTTCAAGGTATTTCAGATAATGACAAGCCGCAGATTGATGCTAGAAAAATTAGAGAGGGATTTTCTGCACACGGAAAAAGCATTGACTCTAATGTTGAGAAGATAATTTTAAATACAATTGATTTTTTTAAAAAAATGACCAGTCATCCAATATATAAAAACGAAATAATCCCAGAAGATTATTGGGATTGCATAGTTGAAGTAATAAAATCGGACTTTGTAAGGAGTTAATTCTTATTGAGATTATTTACCCCCGAATAGTTTAATTTTAGAATTAATCAGACTTTTAATGAATCATTGGGTTGATTAAGCTCGATGGCTTCCCCACCAGCATTCTTCTGATTTCAAAATAAAACTTATTTCATTTAATAGGGCTTTATTTTTATTGTATAAATTTAGAACTTTTCTCTTAAATTCCAATTATTGTTTTAAGGATTTCTTCTAACTCTTTCAGCCCCTCTTCAGGTAGTGATGAGGTAAAGTGCTCTTCATTAATTAATGAGATTATTTTATTAGTATCTTTACACTTAAAACCTGTCGGCAAATAATCTTCCAATGAACCTTTTCGAAGAATAAAACAATTACTTTCCTTTTGTTCATTTATAAAATCATTAATAACTTTTTCTTCATCTGAGTTTAAATCTTTTCTAATTTTTTGATGACGAGTTTTTAAATAGTCCCGAAAATTCTGTAAGTCTTCGAAATTTTTTGTATCTATCGCATCATCAAGCATTTTAATCAATTTTACTCCATCCTTATTCCCAATCTGGCACAAAGACTCTCTAAGTTTTTTATAGTCTGGAGTTAAAAGCTTTTTAATATCTGATGAGCCTATGTTTAGAGCATAATCCAAATCTGCTATTATATTGCTTTTAATACACAATAACTGAAGTAGTTTACTATAATGTTCAAAACTTAATTTACCTCCAACGTCTATAAATTCAATTATTTTAGAGTTTGAAGTTAATCCAGAGTACTCATTCGCTATATTAAAATGATTAAATAAAGCCTTAAAAAATATACGATCTGACGGTCCTTCTACCAAAGTAACCTCATCCGCAAAAAAGATAACTTCATTGTTCTGACTATTAATCATCTTCAAGAGTTGTTTAGCCTGTGGTAGGTCATCTTTATTTAAGCGAACAATCTGACTTTGAACCTTATTATTATAAACCCTAGATACATATTCTATAGAATGAGGAGTTATAAAGGATGGAGAATGAGTGGAAATTATAAACTGATTACCTGTTTCTTTAGACAATTTAATAAAGAGGTCAAATAATGACTTTTGCCATTGTGGATGAAGATGAAGTTCAGCTTCATCAATAATTATTATTGCATCAGACACGTTTAAAAAATAAATAGTGAATAAATAGGTCAATAACTCAATTTCCCCAGAAGAGGCCGAACCGATCGGAAACTCTATTCCATTTTTTTTAAGTTTTAAATCATAATGATTCTTATTAGGGTTAATACATTCAATCTCCCAGCTATACCCAATTTTCTTTAAAAATGAATTGAGCTCTTTAATAGATTTTTTTTCATTTAAATACTCCATTGGTTTTACCTGAGTATCTAAAAGAAGGCGATATTTTTGAATTATTTGTCCAATAGCAAAATTAATGATTGGAGAATTCGAGCGTGATGTAGTAGATCCAATTTGTTTATTTAATTCATATTCATCATATTGATGCAATTCAATATCAGTTTTGAAATTTAAACCTCGATTAGCTGACAAAAATAAAAAAGGAGTTACAAGGGGTTCATCATAGTATTCATCCCGAATTTTTTCATATCTCTCATATAGAGATAAATAAGTGTGAAAGAATTTAGCACCTTCCTCATTCTCAGAAGTAGGAATAAAGGCGTTATCTGAAAATCTAAGTTTGTATTTAAATTTTTTCCCGGGTTGAATTAATTTTAAATCCCAATTTTCCGTTAGAATAGATAGGCCTGCTTTTTTATATTTGTCACCTGAAATTTCCTCTAAGCGTTTTGCGTTACTCTGCATTTCCTCCATTTTTTGTTTATCATCCGCGGTACACTCTATCTCAATTTCAATAAATTGAGGTTGATTTTTTCCTGAGCTATGAGGCTCTAGAATCATGCCATTAAGTTTTTCATTATAAAGGTATTCAACTTGTTGCGAGGTATTTGATTCTTGTGGATATTGAGAGCCATACAAAAACTTCCTTATTACAATAACTAATATATCTAACAGATTTGATTTTCCTCCACCATTTGGTCCAATAATGATAGAAATATTACTATCCAAAATTAATTCAGCTTTATTTAAAAAACTTTTTACATTTTCTACAGTTAATTTGCAAATCCGCATTTTTATCCAATAGTTATATTTAGGCTGTTGATACTTCCATTATGATTGTAAACAACTCGAATTCTTTACCCAATTAGCGCTAGCTAGCTTTCCGTAATGCTTCTATTACCGCATGCGGATTTCTATCAATAACAGTTAAATAAGCTCGGGTAGGTCCTTCAGGTAATCGCTCTCCTCTTTCCCACTTTTCTACTGTTCGTATGCTAAATCCAAATTCCTCTGAAAATTTCTGCCTACTCATGTGAAGCTCTTTCCGAATTGCGGACACATCTATTACAGAGGGAACCTCTATTTTATGAGTTATTGCCCCATTTTTATTTTGTTTTGCATACTCTAAAGCCTCTTCAACTCCTTGAATTAAACTTTTTCCTAATTCACTCATGATTATTCTCCTTATACGCGTCAATAATTTTGCCTATAATCGATTTAATAATATTTTTCTCTTCTTATGTTAGATTATCTTTTTGGTTCTTTCCGTAGACTGTTAATAAAAAAATGGGAATGGTTTGTAGTAAATTACTCTTACCCCCGCCTATCTTCCCTTTATTACTGTCTCCAGTCCATCTAATTTTTCTAACACCTTCAGTTCCGACAATCAAATCATCTTGTAAAGGAAATTCGGCTATGTAATCTATAAAAGATTTTTTAGATTCCTCATCCATACATGATTGTGATTGCTTAATAAATTCAGGCAACTCAACAAGAGTTTGTAATATTTTTTTATTTTCATAATGAAGACCATAACCCCATTGGGGTTTTTTGCTGTATTGAAAACGGGGGTTGTTTACCTTTTATAAATCTAAGAATTTCTTCATTTTCGAGCCAAGAACTCTAGACAATCCAGGCAAAAATCTCCCCAATCTGGATTTGATACTACATTAGTTGAAGAGCATTCTTTGTTTGTACAAACTAAACTTGATAGGTAAAACTCATTTTGACAAATAGGGCAAAATAAAATGCTTTTTCCTTTATTTTTATTATCTAAAAAGTAAGCAAACTTGCATTCATCCGTAATATTATAAGCCGCCATATTAGAATAAGAACACTCAGGACATTCATAAAAGCTCTTTACAGCGATATTCAATAAATCGCACGTTTTATCTATCCCTAAGTATTTTTTGAATAAATGTAAATACCTCCAAAGCACAACAGTATCTGAACCTGATAACTCTTCGTTTGGGATATAAGGTTTAACTTCGTTAAGCCATGAGTTTTCCCAAAAATCATTAAGAAAAATGAAAATATATTTTGCTATTTCTTCAGGTAAAAGAACTTTCGTATAAACACCATGGACAATGGAATTTCTTATTTTTTTAAGAAACTTCATGTCATCTATTAGAGGTTGAGTAAATTTTTTTTTCTTTATTTCAGAATAAATTTTCAATAATGAATCAAAACCGTGTAAATGAAGTTCGCTAAATTCTTTATCATCCCATTTTTCTGGATTTGAAGAGATTATTAAGTAAGGAGACTCAGTGCAAATTTCCTTTTTTAAAAAATTTTCTATACTCTGAAACAATAAAATTAGAATTGCATATAGTTGTTCTTGATTTTGATTTATATAATCATTAACAAATATTTCCTTTTCTGATATCTCTTCTTCTGCCTCTGAAATCTGAGTTAAATAATTATCAAAAAAATAAAATTGATCTAGACAGAACAAAAAAAGCCTTATACCAAGTTTTTCGAATACAATTTTATCTGGTAAATTTTTAAGCATACAAGTCCCTTTTCATCTTTAGAATATAAACTTTAAATACAGATTCAAGTATATTGCATGCTGCAGAAACAGCTTCTTTAGGTTCAGTATATATTTTGGTCAGTGCGCGTTGAAACTCTTCTTCAATAGAAGGCACATCTCGGGTCTTAATTATTTCCCATAAATGTTTACTTGGAGCGGACTTTCCGTCATGAATAATACCTCCTGTTATGTAAGTTAAATTTGATTTTTCTAACTGACGTATCAATTTTTCTTTTAATGCTTTTAAAGAATTTGGCGATGGTTCTATAGGAAATGCCGCATCTAGTTCAGAGTTTTCTTCTACCTGCAAATCCATATAATTTTCAATTAGTTTTCCTAAAACAATTAATGGGGCACACGATTCATTATTAATTCTTCGTAGCCATTCCTGCACTTTGGCAAATGATTTGACAGTATTGATATAATAGGTTGTGGTATTTTGGGTTTCACAAAATTCTTCTTATTCAAAATTGCTTTTATTGAGCAATTATAACCTCAATTATTATATTTCAAAGAAATGTGTTTTTGAGATATAACAAATTCACAAAATAAATGATTATCCTATACTTGTATCTATAAATAATTACAAACAGTCTCATATGAAAGCCCAAAATGAAATAGCAAAATTTTACAGCCAATTAGAAATCATAGGACTTGAACAAGTAAAAATTAATCTTGCCCAAGGAGTGTATGGGACTGAAAAAAAGAAAAAACTAGTAGAAGCATGGATAAATATCAATAAAGAAGCTTCTGATAATCAACATAAGGAACAAAACATTTCTATTGCAGAAGAGGCAAATCAAATTGCAAGAACAAGTAATAAAATATCCTGGATTTCATTGATTGTTTCTGTATTAGCCATCCTAATTTCAAGTTTAGTAGCAATATTTAAGTAAACTCAAGTTTTCTTTTATTACTTAAGTCTATGATGCAATATTGAGGCTCATTTGGAAACATCCACAGCAAGCATAGCCTTGATGGAGGCGTAGGCGGAATCAAGGTTTTCCTTTTTGAGAAAAAAATTTTGCTTATTAAAAGAGAAGCGATAATTTTGTTGAAGAGAAATATATTGACCTCCGGGAAATAAAACCTTGATTCCGCCTACGCCTCCATCAAGGCTACACTGGCTGTTCTTGGAACACAAATTTTGGCAACCTTACTTGCTGTCTATGAAACCTCTGGGTTGGGGCTGGGCGTTGTTTGTTTGAGGTTATGCGTTTGTCTGGTTCTTGATCAATGATTGGTTGAAGTTAATCGCCTATTGGTTTTTTGATTCAAGTGAATCCAATAAGTCAGACTTAATATGAGATCGTTGCCATGAGTCAACCAAGAAAATGCTCGCATGCCAACGCCGTTGAATATTTTAAATTTTTATGTAAAAGGTAAAAAATGAAAAAATTCCGAATAAAGCATCCAGCTGTCATCACGTGTATCCCTACCCGCCTGCTTCGCTGCATGGCTAAAATCATTGATGAGAATATTGGGGGTATAGTAAATGATGGAGATATTTTCTCTAAAGTATTGGGTACGATGCAGCCAGTATTTTTCTAAACATGAAAAAGCCAGATTTATGGCGATTAAATCAAATTGCTCCTTCTGGATAAACTGTACTATTTCTTCCGCTTTGTCTGCGTGCATGACACTATACCCCAGATAGCGAAACAAACGCAGTACAAGGACAGTAGTTGATGGATTGTCATCAATCAACAAAATATGAGGGGGCCAATTGGATGTGCGTTTCTCCATGGATAAGTTCCTTTTTGCAATAACAATCTGAAAATATTTCAGGAAACGTACCACGCACGCTGCACGAACACATTCTGAGGGGAGAAAATCAACGAGGCGACCGCAGTGCTCCATTGATTCTCGAACCAACAGAACATGCCCCGCACATGTCACACATGATCACCGGTTACGAAATTGTAACCGACGATAAATATGATAAACTGTACTTAGCCATGATTCTAGTTGACGCTAGGATTATGGTTAGTGCAGCGCTGGTGTTCGTAGCACCGGCGCGGCACGCTTCAAGATTAGTTTAGGTCTCTTTTAAACAAAAAGTCAACCAATCCTATGCGTTATAATGGCCCAATGAATCCTCAGATTTTTAAATTTTAATCTCCGATTCATTGAATTAAATAAAAAACGCCCGTGGCTTGCACTACAAACGTGTAAGCCCCCCCCTAGGGCCTCATCACTCTTTTTCCGCCTCGTGATGACATGATGACTCTTTTTTTGACATACGTACAAATAAATATCATAGACGCAAGAAAACAAACTGTAAATCCTCCATCAATGCCACATAAACGGAAAGCAACACTAATTCTTCGAGAATATTAAGAAAAAATTTTTTTGAATTTTTTAGCTATTTATTATTCTTTAGAGAATGTTGGTGATATAAATTTAGCTGTATACTAGGGGTAACTGGGTATCAAAAAAAGATGAAGGGTGTAGAAGCATCATTGATCAAATATAACCCGCTCTATCCATTCTCCTCGTGGATTATTAGAAATATCGAAAAAAGCTCATCGGATATAAAAATTGAAATTTTACCAGGAATTTCAAGCTTAGATTGCTTGTTCTGTGATTTGCGTGTGGATCCTGGATCTTGTGGAATTCAAGCTTATGAATCAACAGAATTTATTAATAAATAATTACAAAATTAACTCAGATAGTCATTTGGTTTTATGGCAAATAGGGGTAATTGGTATAAATACCATTATTAATGATAAGAAAGCGCTTGATTGTCAAGCTGAGCGAATGCACGCATTGCGTAAAATGAAAGAAAAATTATTAATATGGTATGAAGAAGATCACCCTATTATTTTATATACTGCATCAATGTATCCCTCTATATCTTTTGAGAGAGTAGATAGTTCAATCTCTCAATTAGATAAAATAGTGATCCATCGATTATCTACAGCTTATATTCCACCAAAGATCAACAATCCATAGCGTAGAACATGTCATGTATAAAGGCACGTTCAGTTTTCAAGTGCGAATTTCCCCTTGCGGATTTAAGCGCTCTTTGTACTCAT
>NZ_LBAW01000028.1 GCF_001648595.1 Legionella bozemanae
GTGCAGCGCTGGTGTTAGCAGCACCGGCGCGGCACGCTTCAAGATTAGTTTAGGTCTCTTTCCAACAAAAAGTCAACCAATCCGATGAATTGTGACGGCCCAATGAATTTTCAGATTTTTTAGTCAACCTCTATACGACTCAAAAGCAATGTATGGATTAAAACAACCTTCCCAAATGATAAAGACGATAACTTCTATGGGTATCATTGTGATTATCCGAATGCACAAGATTGTACTTGGGAAGAAATGGATAACTAAGAGCGTCGCTTTACTCCAAACAGATTAATTTTGGCAATTTATCGTGTGATCATATTCTGTTATAACGACCATATTTCTATTTAAAAACCAATTAATCCCTTCTCCCTGAGAGAGAAATTGCGGTTAGGTTTTAACGTCCCAAGCGTAAAGACTTCTTATTCAAAAGTGTTGCCAACGAATTCTTCATCTTAGTTTGTGGATATGCTTGTTGTTCCTCCAAAGCCCTAATCACTTAAAGACTGATTCTAAATCGTACTAATTTATAATTTTCCATATCGGTTTAAGGCATATTTTCCCATGTTTTTAGCGATTTCCCCTTCAGCGAAAAATACTTTGCCTGCAATTTCTTTCTGTAATAACACCGCTTCTTCTTCATCATGTGTACGGACAACAATTTCTATTTTTGGATTAAGTTGATAAGCATATTGAATCATCTTCCTTAGGTGGACAGTATCCGCTATGACAATCATGAGCATACTGGCATGAGCAATATGGCTTTGAATCAGCACGGCAGGTTTGGATGCATCGCCGTAAACTGCAGGAACACCAGAAGCTCGCAAACTTGCAATTAGCTCTCTGTTTTCCTCAATCACAACGTAAGGAATGTTTTTTTCAGAAAGTAAATGGGCAACGCGCTTCCCAACACGCCCATAGCCCACTAAAACCACTTGCCCTGCAAGATACTCTTTTTTTGTGGACATCGGTAATTCAGCCAAAGAATCGTGGGCGCGTTCAAAAAAATGGAGCAATCGAGGGTAAGACTTTATCCAAGCATGAACAGGATTCACTAATTTAAATATAAGAGGGTTAATCGCTATGGATATGAGTGCACCGGCAAGAATAAAACTTTGACCTTCTGTAGGAAGCATGCCTAAGCGTATCCCTAGCTCAGCAAGTATGAATGAAAACTCACCAATTTGCGCCAGACTTGCTGATACGATTAATGCGGATTGTAATGGATAGCGAAATGCAAGGACTAATGCAAAAGCTGCAATTGACTTGCCGATAACGATAATCCCCACCACAATTAAAATTTGTAAGGGTTGTTCAATCAACACAGAAGGATTAAACAACATGCCGACTGAAACAAAAAACAATACAGCAAATGCATCCCGAAGCGGCAAGGATTCTTCAGCAGCACGATGACTGAATGAAGATTCGCGCATAATCATACCTGCAAAAAAAGCACCTAAGGCAAACGAAACACCAAACAATTTAGAGGCCACATAGGCAATGCTAATTGCTGCAGTAATCACACATAAAGTAAACAATTCACGTGAGCCGGTTCGGGCAACAAGCCAGAGTAGCTTAGGGAAATACCGTCGACCGACCAAGAGCATGAATGCAATGAACGTTGATACCTTAAGGAGTGTTAGACCAAAAACCAACCACAGAGGTTTATGAATATCAACAGATGAGCTGTCGCCTAGCCAATGTGCTAGCGGTGGAAGCAACACAAGAACAACAACCATAACCAAGTCCTCAACCAAAAGCCAGCCTATAGCAATGTGGCCATTAATCGATTCAAGGGCTCCTCGTTCTTCAAGTGCTCTCAATAATACAACGGTACTGGCTACGGATAGAGAAAGCCCAAAAATTAAAGCGCTGCCATAATTCCAATCCCACATGATTGCAACACAACCGCCAAGTATTGTTGCTGCAAGGATTTGGGCTATTGCACCAGGGATAGCAATCTTGCGTACGCGCATCAAATCCGACAATGAAAAATGTAATCCTACTCCAAACATCAGCAGCATAACCCCAATTTCCGCAAGCTCCTGAGCGATACTGATATCTGCCATCAATCCGGGAGTAAACGGCCCAATAGCAACACCAGCTAATAAATAACCTACTAATGCGGGAATCTTAAGGCGTGCGGCAATCAATCCCAGGATTAATGCTAAAGCAAATCCCATGGCGATGGTGGTAATCAGGGGAAGCGAATGATGCAATCCAAATAGTCCTTTTTTAATTTTTACTCAATGTAAAAAGTTATCACGCATCATTCAAGAAAAATAGTCTAAAATTAATTATTAAATAGGAATTTTACTTTGAAGATCAATTAATAAAGTAAAGTGTAGCTCAATTGGTTATGAACTCATGGAGGAACAGGGAATGAAACAATTTCATAATATTCTGTTTGTAAGTAACGGAATTGATGATGAATCTGAAGCTTTACGACATACTATAAGATTAGCTGCTGATAATAAAGCAACCCTTGATATTCTGATAACATGCCCACCCTTTCCTCATAATCTTGATGAATATAAAAGCTCGTATGAAACGTTTCTTATAGAAAAAATGAACAAAATCATTGAATCAGCGAAAACTTCCTTATCTCTTAATAAGAAAGAGCCATTAATAAAGATAGAAATTGAATGTGGAAATACACCAGATATCCGTATTATTCAGCGCGTACTGCGTCATCCATACGATCTTGTAGTGAAAGCAGCAGAAAAAGATGGTAATAAAAAAGGTTTTAGGGCATTAGATATGGCCCTATTACGTAAATGCCCTTGCACTTTATTTCTTCATCGTCCGATAACTCCAGATAAAACGATTCATATCGCCGTAGCGATTGACCCCAAAGAGGAGGAGGTTTCAGGTCATGATCTTTCTATTAACCTTTTAAGGTTATCCAATGCTCTTGCAATACATTATAAGGCTAAATTAAGTGTTGTTACTTGCTGGGATTTCGTTTTGGAAGACTATCTGCGCCGTAGCGTTCTTATTGATATCCCCCCACCAGAACTGGATGAAATGGTGATGAAAGAGAGTCGCTCACATTATAGTGCATTATGTGCGCTGATCCATGAATCAGGCATAAAAGAGCAACCAACCATATATCACGTGAAAGGACATCCTTCTGAACTTATCCCTTCAAGCATTAATGAGAATAAAATTGATATTTTGGTGATGGGAACAGTAGCACGAACAGGAATAGCTGGTTTTATTATTGGTAATACAGCCGAAAATATTCTGCAAAAAATCAATTGTTCGCTTTGGGCGCTTAAACCACAGGGTTTTGTATCGCCTGTAAAAGCTTATTAAAGCAAAAAAACAACAATTTTCTTTTTCATAGTCTGGAAGAATTATGAAGAAAAATAACAGACTCCATTCATGGAATGATTGTACGGATAACGATATTTGTAATGAGCTTATGACTTCAACTGAAGAAGGTTTAACAATAAGCGAGTCGAAAAATCGCCTATTGAAATTTGGATACAATGAACTGCCCTCTTTACCTCCACAATCGGTCTTTAAAAGGCTTCTTTCTCAGTTAAATAACGCGTTAATTCTTGTATTATTGGCTGCAGCTATAGCAACTTTATTTTTAGGCCAGATTACCGATTCAGTAATAATCTTCGGGGTCATATTAATCAACACATTAATTGGGTTTATACAAGAAGGAAAAGCTGAAAAGGCGATTGCTGCTGTACATAGCATGCTTTCATTACATGCTACAGTTTTACGAGAAAATAAGCGAATGATTATTCCCGCAAGCGAGTTAGTCGTTGGTGATTTAGTGCTTTTGCAATCAGGAGATAAAATCCCCGCTGATCTTAAACTTGTACGTACTAAGAACTTGAAAATTAATGAAGCCATACTCACAGGAGAGTCCAACACAGTTGAAAAGAAAATAGGGGTATTAGCTTCTGATACTCCATTAGCAGAACAGACCAACATGGCTTTTTCAGGAACACTAGTGACTTCGGGCAAAGGGGAAGGGATTGTTGTTGCAACAGGAATTCAAACAGAAATTGGCAAAATCAACCAGTTACTTACCCATGTACAACCCTTAATGACACCACTTATAAAGAAAATGTCTTTATTTTCTCAATGGTTAAGTGGATTTATTTTAGCTTTTGCAAGTGTTTTGTTTCTTATTGGTTATTTTCTTCATCACTTTTCAGCACATGAGATGTTTATGGCCGCAGTAGGGATTATTGTAGCAGCAATCCCTGAAGGATTACCTGTTATATTGACGGTGGCTTTAGCTATTGGGGTTCAGCGCATGGCCAGCCGATATGCTATTATCCGAAAACTTCCTGCTGTGGAAACTTTAGGTTCAGTATCCATTATTTGCACTGATAAAACGGGCACTTTGACGCGCAATGAGATGTCTGTGCAGAAAATCTGCTTAGCAACGAGCGATCTGGATGTCAGTGGCGTAGGCTACAATGCGGAGGGTTCTTTTTATTTTGAAAGCAAGAAAATACAGCCTCAAGAAAATCATGATTTATTAACTTTGGGGACTGCGTGCGTACTATGTAATGATGCAGAATTGGATTTTCAGGATAATGAGCCAAAATTACAGGGTGATCCCATGGAGGGGGCTTTACTTTCTCTCGCAGCCAAAGCAGGAATATACCGACATCAGCTGGAAGAAAAACTCACATTGAAGGATGTGATTCCTTTTGATGCAGAACATCGGTTTATGGCTACCTTACACCACCAAGAGAAATCGGCTTTTATCTATTTAAAGGGAGCCCCCGAAGTTGTTTTCAATTTTTGTTCCTTCCAGCTTCATAATCAGGGGTATGATGCATTTGACCTTGACTATTGGCAGCAGAAAATTTCTAATTTGGCACAGCAGGGGTTACGCACGTTAGCGATTGCTTACAAACCTGTTTCAATCAATGACGAGAAGATAGAGTTTGCGGATGTAACGTCTGATTTGATACTGATTGGCATCGTGGGTATTATTGACCCTCCACGAGAAGAGGCCATTCAAGCAGTAAAAGAGTGTCGAGCAGCCAATATTCGAGTCAAAATGATAACAGGCGATCATGCTATCACCGCATTGGCTATCGCCAGGCAATTAGGAATAGGTGATGGTCAACACGTGTTAACCGGGAAAGAATTACACGAGCTTAGTGATGAACGTTTCGAGCAATCGATTGAAACAGTTGATGTTTTTGCACGCACTAGTCCTGAAGATAAATTACGGTTAGTCAACGCGCTGCAAGCCAAAGGTTATGTAGTTGCAATGACTGGTGATGGAGTCAATGATGCCCCAGCTCTAAAACGAGCTGACATAGGGGTAGCCATGGGACATAAAGGAACAGAAGTCGCCAAGGAGGCAGCTGAAATGGTTATCACAGATGATAATTTTGCCTCTATTGTCGCGGCAGTAAAGGAAGGACGAACCGTTTATGATAATTTAAAAAAAGCCATTTTGTTTTTGCTGCCAATTAATGGTGGTGAAACACTGAGTCTGGCTATTGCTATTATCATGGGTGCCACTTTGCCGATTACTCCGGTACAAATTCTATGGGTAAATATGACGTGTTCTGTAGCATTAGGGCTTGCCTTAGCTTTTGAACCATCCGAACCTCGTATCATGAAACGAGCGCCAACTCCAGTTCATGAACCTTTGCTATCGAAGTACCTTGTTTGGCGGATTATTTTTGTTTCCCTACTCTTTGTCGCTAGTGTTTTTACCGTGTTTTATTGGACATTGTGGCGCGGAGAAAGCCTGGAAACGGCACGAACAATGACCGTAAATACCTTAGTCTTACTGGAAATTTTTTACCTGTTCAGTTCGAGATATATACATGGCCCATCTCTAACCTGGAAAGGAATGCAAGGAACAAAACCTGTATTAGTCGCAATAGGATTAGTTGCTTTCTTGCAGTTAAGTTTTACTTATATGCCATTTATGCAAGAAATTTTTAAAACAGAACCCCTTACCCTTTGGCATAACGTTGGGATAGGAGTAATAGGCATCTTTAGCTTCATTATTATAGAATTTGAAAAATTAACGACTTTATTTAAGAAGTAAATAATATTAATGAGCTTGCAGATGGCAGAGTACTTTAGAAAGATAATTGAAACCGTTGCATAATCACACGTTCATTGGGACGGTTTCTCACTTTACTTGTCGAAGCGGTGGCATAATCACCGGCGGTTAAACATCCAGGTGTCTCTGGGGCATTTAATGCTCCTGTGGAACACCCCCCAACAAAACTAGTTTGATCATATTCTGTCATAATGACCATATTTCTATTTAAGAACCAATTAATCCCTACGCCCCAAGTGTTCGCTCTTTGTATAGAGAGCCTGGGATCAGAAAAGGTGTAATTGGTTTGCTCTTCTTCGGTAGTAAAAGAATTAAAAATACGATTGTCCAGCGCTAATTGTGACCACCTCGCGACTAATTGAAACGCGCCCCATCCCTTCTCCCTGGGAGAGAAGTTGCGATTAGGTTTTAACGACCCGAGCGTAAAGGCTTCTTGAGTCAAATTATAAACCACTTGCACTTCTGCTGCGTGGTTCGTCACTTCAACGAATTGCAGAGCATCAGCGTTGGGGAAAACAAGTCCTTTGGACAGGGTTTGCCGAGTTTGTGCCCATTCCCCAAATACGCCAAAAGGGCCTAGGAACCAAAAAGCTTGAGGATGAAGTCTTTTTCTTGGACCATTCCCGTGTACATCCGTTTCATAAAAGAAAATTGGATTTTGGCCAACAGAAACTAGAGCAGGTGGATTGCTTTGATTGTTTACCTCTTCTGTACTGCCAGCGATGCCAAATCCCAAATTTCTTAAAAGCGGCAAATAACCATTTAGGAAAGGATTGGTAAACAAGCGAACTTCAAATACTTTATTCGCTAAGGTTGCTGTCTCTGAACTAAAGGTAGTGGGTGTAACAGGATTTAATCCGGGATTGGTATTATCAAAAGTCCCTGTTAATACCCCAACCTCATAAGAAAACCAGTCATTGAATTTATTGTATTTATAATTATAAGGAGATTGATCGGTTTTTCGCTTTGGACCCACAGCTCCGTAGAATACGAAACCATATTCTCTGCTCGGCGCCATCATCGTTGCATAGCCACGTTCAACTGTATTGTTCGTAGCGGCCCCTCTCAATCGATCAAATCCTGTTAAGAGGCTTTTTTGTTTGCCAGCTCTTAAACTGAACACTTCAAAATAATGCAAATCAATAATGGCATCAAATAAGCGAGTTTGACCTTGACCAAAATCCGGTGTGAAATAAAAATCATTATATTTCAAAAAAGTACCATTAAAAATGGGGCGTACACGTCTCATCCAAAATCGATTCACATCATCCTGGTTAATCATATCGGTACTTTCGGCACCATTATTTATGGTTAATCCTCTTACATTGAAAAAAGCATCATTGTCAAATTGATAAAGACCATGCAGAAATAATTTGTTTTGGTTATCATTTGAAATGAAGCCAAAGCCATCTTGGCTCGCTATCGCATGGCCATAGTGCGATATATTTTTTTCTTTTTCATTAGGAGTTCCAGCAACAATAATTTGACAGAAAGAGAACAATAAGCTCCCTAACAGAAATTTAAAGCAGTGGGAATTTAGAATTATCGACACGACACGATCTTCCTTAATCCATAACAGAAGCCGAATATTGCCAGAAATGGTAGATAAGTGAAAGCACAAAAATTAACTATCCCCTCCCACTGAGTTGGCAAGGTGAAAAATGCTCGATGCCATAAAAATTTTTTTGGTGAAAAAGATAGGAAGACGTAAATTACCTTATAAAAACCGCCATTTTAGTCTCCTTCAGAGGCGTCAGCTTGGAGATTGATTTAAAAGATAATGCATTTCTCGTTTGCTGTGTTGTCATTTGTATTCACGGTTTGTAAGTATTCCTGTATCTCTGGTAATTGCTCAGCCCAATCAAGATATTCTCTTAATGGAATATAGAGGCTTTTTGTGGATCCAAAGGGTTGATCAGGATTAACAGCTTCATTGGGTTTGCGCAAATCGGCTACCTTCGTATTATCGTGAATCACTTGCTTATCTTCTAAGAATTTGATGAGCAAATAAAATGAAAGCGAGCTTGGTCGGTAATGTCCGCTGCTATTGCTTATGTGTGTAATAATTCCATTGTTTATCACCCACATGCCTGCACATCGTACACTTTTACCCGCACTCAATGAAGAATGATGGAATTTGCCAGCCTGATGAGGATGGGTAAGAAACTGATTTTCATTATCCTTGCACCATACAAATGCTGCTGATCCATATGCCGTGCCCATTTTAAAGCTATAATTTTTCATTTGTCTTGAATTTAATTTCTCAGCTTCTTCATCACTATTTTGGGGCTTTGAAACAATGTAATTTTGGCCCTCAATGTTTTTAAATGTCGCAATATGCGCATCTTTCAAAGCATAATCAATCAAACTAATTTCATACTTTTCTTTAAAAACTCGATTTTGAGTTAATATCTTATGATTTTCTAACCATAGAAAAAATGGAGTAGTGTCTTCGCTTTTTACCCAATCAATAAATGCAGAATTTATTCCGCACGTTTTATTAGGTAAGTTATTCATGTTAAATTCAAATTGCCGATGTAATGGATCAATTTTTTCGAGATATGTCCCACTGAATAATTTTAACCGTGATGGTGCATTTGATTTGTTACGTACTTTTAAATGTTCAATCATTTCATTGCGATTAATGTGATGAGATTTAGCAGTAGCTAAGAACGATTCGAGTTTGCTAAGGTATTGTAACTTATGATTAGACTTTTTCTGTAATGACAAAATCCAGTAATCAATACTATCTTCTAATTTCTTGTGGATCCCTTGTGGTTTTTGACCTAAAGCGTCTCCACGTTCTGCAACATAACGCTCACACAATTTTTCTATGTGAGATAACGCTTCTTTTCGGGCAATGATATTGTCTGCTTTTTTCTTTGCAAATTGATGGTATTTTGTTATTGCATCAGTTATTTCAGTAATAATGCTATTCTTTTTATCACCATGTGAAGAATGCAAAATAGCTTGCCATTCATTAATTGAGTAAATATCACGGCCGGTTATCTGGAACATTTTAGCGACTCCATATTTTATTCATATACTGCTTTTCGGTTGATTTTTTTGATAATAAAATCATTAGGAGAAGTTTAGTTATTGAACATTAAGATAAAGTTATGGCTCATCGGTTTTTTTGCGAAGCATATACTTCCAAGGGGGGAGCTTTCTTTAATGCAGAGTAATTTGACAATACTACGTTTATGACGAAAACTACACTTAATACACATAATGTAGCAATATATATTAATATGTTATATTATCCGCTTTTTTTAGGAGAACTCTATGGGTATTGTAAAAATTTCAAATGAATTGCATGAAGCCACTAAATTAATGGCTAGAGCCATGAGTCGTTCAATAAATTCACAAGCTGAGTATTGGATTAGAGTAGGAAAATTAGCAGAAGAAAATCCTTCTATTACTTACCCTGAAATTCTCAAAATTTTAGTAAACCAAGCATCATCAGGGGAAATACACGATGTTAGTGAAGACGCCTGAAGAAATACAAAAAATGCGCATTGCTGGAAATCTGGCTGCATCGGTACTGCAAATGATAGAACCTTATGTTGTTGCAGGTATAAGCACTATTGAACTGGAGCGAATATGTCGTAACTATATTATTGAAGATTTAAAAGCAATTCCTTCAACATTAAATCACTATGGATTTCCGGCTTGCATTTGTACCTCAATTAATCATGTTGTATGTCATGGAATACCTTCTAATAAACTACTTAAAAATGGCGACATCATTAATATTGACGTTACTGTTCAAAAAGATGGATACATTGGAGATACAAGTAAAATGTTTCTCATTGGCAATGTAAAACCTTTTGCCAAAAAATTAGTAGAAGTCACCCAGGAATGTCTTTATAAGGCAATTGCTCTTGTGCGTCCGGGAGCCCGACTCGGGGACATAGGGAGCATCATCCAAGAACATGCGGAGAAAAATCGGTATTCTGTTGTTCGTGAATTTGGGGGACATGGCATTGGTAGAACCATGTGGGAAAAACCTGATGTAATGCATTTTGGCCAGCCCAATACAGGGTTATCATTGCAAGCTGGAATGACCTTTACTATTGAACCGATGATTAATTTAGGAAGTAAGGAAATCAAGACATTAGGTGATGGATGGACTGTTGTCACAAAAGATCATAAATTATCTGCACAATGGGAGCATACCATTTTAGTCACTGATCATGGGTATGAAATCCTTACCTTAAGATCCGATGAGCGTATAGGTACTTCTCATTACTGGTAATATTTTCTAACAAGATAAATATCCCCTTGCCATACAAAAGATCTGCCTGCCCCTATTCCAGCAACAATGAGATAAAACTGGATTCCGTAAACAAGTCGTAGGGGCGGGACGTAGTGGATCGTTCTAATTATCCAAAATAAGCAAGATAATTGATCAAGTTAGGCCCTTTCATACTACCCCAGCCGGTTACAAGATCATAACCAGGTACTGCTGAATAAATGCCAGATTGGCCGAAAATGACATCATGAAAAACGATACCATAAACGGATGATGCTCCAAGATAATAAAGAGTATGACTAATAAATCCAAGCGTCGTATGGTGAACGGCGGCTGTCTGTTGATTAGCCAGAGCGATATAGGCAGCCCACATAGGAGCCGCAAAACTAGTGCCTCCGAAATGGTTTGCCGTACACGGTTTTTGATTGGCGCACACGTAAAAAGTAAAATTCGCATTGGCGGCTACATCTGGGCCATTACGCAAAAATTGCGAACCATTATTTCTTGAGTTGATCACGCCTGGAATGGTCTGCCATGGGGGGATCGGAACATTGTCTGGGGAGACGCCGCCACCGCTATGTGACCAGGCTGTTTCCGACTGCCAAGCACCGCCTGGGCCAGTAGTAATCAAGTCAGTACCACCAACTGAGACAACATATGGAGAATCTGCCGGCCATGCCTCGGCTTTGCCAGTCTTCTCCCAGGTAGAATCATCGCCCGATGCTACAAAAAAAGTTTGACCTTGAGCCATCATTCTCACCCAGTATGGGTTAAGTGTGTTTGGATCAGCAGGTGTCCATCCCCATGAACAGCCAATAGTCGTAGGTAAAGGATTATGCGAAACCATAGAGCTGAAAATTGCAGTATCAGTGGAGCCTATATACATTACCAAACTTGCGAGTCCAGGAGCCATACCAAGAGCCTGTGTCATATCCAGTGTTTGTTCAACATCGTCACACGATGGATGGACGCAACTCGTTGGTGTACCGTCTGTGGAGAGCAAGGTTATGGGTACCCTATTAGTTTGACCAATATTGTTGAAATAAGTGTATAAATCAATCAGATTTGTACCCGCATATTCAAGCAGCCCGAGATGTTGGCCTGCACCAGTCAGAGCTGATGGCCCTTTTACTCCATAGTAAGCGGCCCTCATGTCGCTGCCTAAGAATGAGTTCTGAGGACCAGAACCTGTAGTCGCCCTGGGTTCACCCAGCTCCTGTTCTCTATATTTATACCGAGGATGAGGGATTGAATAGTTGTCTAAGCCAGAGATATGCCATAGAGGGAATGGCAAATCCACCGTGGGCTCGCGATCTGGGGCATAAAATATGCGGTTTTCTTTGGCGTCCTTGTACATCTGCATGGATATATTGAAGGTTTTCTCGATATTCGCAACAGAGCCTTCAATCTGAATGTCCATACCATCGCGAGAGCCTCCTACTACCTTAAAGCCGTGATCTTTGGCGAACTGAATTACGGTGTCATAATCCTCCTGACTCGGACCAAATCTATCAGTAAACTCTGATACGGTGAGGAACTTCCGATAAAAGGGACTTGCAGGATTATAAAGTTCTTTTACAAAACTATCTAATCCCTCCTGATCACGCAGTGGTAATACAATGTCGAGACGCAAAATTTTGGTCGCAAGCATAGGACGCACGTATGTCGCAGTTCCATTTGCAACTTCGGGATAAATATGGTGTGTTAGGAGCTCTTGTGCCTGTGCCATAGCACTCATCCCATAGAGGGCTGTCGTTAATCCTAAAGCTATAGAGAATCTTCGTAAAGTTGTCTCACTCAAGTGTTTTTCTGATCGCTTCATAAATACTCCCTTATTTATTTAATAGCCGGTACGATAGCAAATATTAGCAATGATAATTCAACCCGACACGAACAGCCGCTGCAGTAAATTTGGTGGTGGTATTAATTTGTGCAGCACCAAAAACAATGGGTTGAATCGGCAAAAAACTCCTCTGGGATAAGACAACATTATTATTTATTGTGCCAATGTCGTAGTAAATCCCTTCAATTTTAGCACTCCAATTAGCTCGAAATATCCATTCCAATCCACCCCCAGCTGTCCATCCAGTACCAGTCTTCTTTATATTGTTTTGCATGGTAATAGGAGCATAGCTAGGAAATCCTAATGATTCATTTGCGGTAAACGCTTCATTCAATACAACACCACCGTAAGCAAACCCACCGGTGCCATAGAAAAGTACAGATGGAGACCATAGATAACCCAATCGACCACGAACTGTCCCAAGATAATCAAGTTTTTTGGTAACAGATATCGTTGCGTTATAATATTCGGCAGGAAAATCAACCAAAGGAACCATGCGGGCCGCTTGAGCAGTTGCATTAGATTGGGTAAGACCATCGATGTCTGCTTCAAGGCCAACAACGAATTGATTTTGCAACTGATAATTGTAACCGACTTGACCACCGCCAATAAACCCATCTGTATTAAGTGAAAAATTATTGGTTCCTACAACAGCCAGTGCGTTTGCAATATTTTCTGCGCCCAATGAAAACAATGGATCTGCATAACCAGGTGAGCCCACGGTATTCACTGCTTTATTTGTAGACCACCAATATCCAGCATTAGCACCTATATAAAATCCTGTCCAGCCATGGGGCTCAGCGTGAATTGGTCCCATGCTCCCAGAATATGAAATACTGCTACAGCTCGCGCTTGCAATAGTTATGAGACTTAGAACAACCTTTTTCATATCATCATCCTTAATATCAAATAATAAACGAACAATCCGTTGTCATCATAAAAATCTTTACGATAACATTTGTAAAGGCGTTTGCCATAGAAAAAAATCACTAAAATTTTTTATTAACTGAGAATTATGCTCAAATACCCCTCAAAAAAATATTAAGAGCACAGAAATATCTAAAAATCGATCAATAAATTGAATAGATTTAGATCTTGTAGTAAAATTTACAGCCATAAAAATATGGAGAAATATATGATTCCTAAAGTAGTAGCAGAAAATGTCTTCTTCTTTTTTAATAAGGCGGATTTAGAAAAGACTCATAGAGTTTCAAAAGAATTTTACTCTTTAAGTCAAAATGAATTAAAGAGTTATACTACTAAACTCCTGGCTGGAGAGTATTTTGCAGTTGGAGAAAAAGTAGTTATTTCAAGAGAGACTAATTTATTTTTAGATAGAGAATATCCTTACACCAAGCTCAAAGAAAAGATACCTTTAGCAGAAATAAGCAAGGCAATCCCTACGGGTAAAATTAAGCTATTCAAATCTCAAGAAGAAGCTGAGGATTACGCCTTTAAAACCTCCAAAGACTCTGATAGAGGGCTAGGGTTTGCCGAGAGATCCCCCATATTTAAAGTAAAACTTTCTGAGCCTAAAATACTTTCTACAATTCAAGAAGATGTAAACTATTTGCGATTCCCATGGAGTGATAAGAAAAAAACAGCATCCGTAAGCTATGTGACCACAGATGTTAATAACCTTGAATTTATCTCAGGTCAAATGCCAGGGTATAAGGAAGAGTATTCGTTACAAACGAAGCAAGATAATTGTCTTGTAATGTAATTCATGCAAGAGGTTATAGAATGTTCATTCTGTTTTAAAACAAAATGAACATTCTTTCTTTTTAAAATATGGATTTTTGAGTTGAGTTCAAAGTCCTGATTGTTACTCTGTACACTGATATCCTCAACTACCTCTTGTTAATACGTTAACAGTATGAAAAATTCATTTAACCAAGTCAGGGGTTTTATCCGCCAGGGTAAATTCTCCAATTGGGCAAATTAAATGATTAAGCAACAAAGAGGGATCATTATTTACTATTGGAATTGCGGATTGGTTGGTATTTATAAACCCATTGCCAACACAATAATTTATGAAATCAAATAACTATTATTTCCAAAACGTGCACCAAGATAGACACAAACTGTTTTCATAAGAAGTCTCATTATTAATTTTTTTGTATCATACAATATAAAAGATCAAAAAAATCCATCAAATTATGAAAATGTTCAAAAAGTAATCTATTATATAAAAAAATGTGGTAACTTTGATGTGTCGTTGTATGTCTTATAATATGTCTTTTGATTATAGCTCTAATGAATTCTATTCCCTTGATCAACTTGATGAGAACACTAAAAAAATTATAATCGCTATTATTAGCGGATCTAAATTATCCCAATCTGATGCTGCGATTGTTGCACAAAATGGTAAAATTCTAGGAGCGTACTTTTCAAGCCCGCACATAGGATCTATCGAGGCCATGTCGGTTACCAAGTCAATCGTTAGCTTGGGCATTGGGATATTGTATGATGCAAAACTGATTTCATTGGATGATCCGATTTTTCGGTTTTACCCAGAATGGCGGCAGGGAGCAAAGAAATTCATTACGGTTCAGCAATTGCTATCGCATACTTCCGGTATCCAGGCAGAGCCAACAACTAAAGAAATTTATGCTTCTCCAGATTTTGTGCAACTCGCATTAGCCGCAGAACTTAGTACTCATCCTGGAGAAGTATTTTTCTATAATAACAAGGCAATCAATTTATTAGCTGGCCTATTTAAAAAAATATCAGGTTTGCCAATGGATCACTTTATCGAAATAACATTGTTTAACCCCTTGGGAATTACTGATTTTGCCTGGATGAAAGACTCCGCTGGTAATCCTCATGGTATGGCAGGACTACAAATTAAAGCGGAGGATTTGCTTAAAATTGGTGAGTTAATACTTAATCACGGCATTTGGAACAACAGACGAATTGTCAGCAAAGAATGGATTCGCTTATCAATGAATCCTGAACCACTCTCTAACCGCTTAGAAAGTGGAATCAATTACATGTGTGGTTTGCTTTGGTGGGTAAAGATGCAACCAACGATGTATTTTGCTGAAGGATATCTAGGCCAATACCTTGTTATTATCCCTGAAAAAAATATGGTCGTAGTACGCCAGATGCACGCATCACAAAACATGCAAACCAATACGTTCCCTGATTTTTTTAACCTAGTGACCCAATTGGCTGCTTAACTCAGGTGAGTATCTTACCAAGGTCCAGTCAGCTATACTTCTCCAGGTGGACGCAGCCTATCATATATCCACATATACCTTTCTATTTAAGTCATTACTAATTTGATAAAACCATTGGCCTATTCTCAAGCAACTTATCATGATTCGTTCTTTTTGAACGCCCATCATGATAAAAAAATGAATTAATCGCTAACGGTTTTTCTGGGGAAATTGCTTTTTTACAAGCAATGATATCATATTGATGCCATAACCTGGTGCCATCAGTGGTAGTTTCTTCTTGAGATAAAGACACTTCAAGAAACTCGATTTCAAACATGAGCCGAAACAAATCCAACATTTGCGAGTAGCTAAAATAACTTTGCACTGGGTTAGCCCACTCATGTTGATCGCCAAAAAATTGCCCTGAGAATCGACCATCGAAGGTTATATGTTGAACAATCTCAGACCAAGTACCGTGAAAATATTTAGACAATACAAACGAGAGTGTTAAATTAGAACTTATCAGATGGTACTGCTCGGGGAGCTGCATTTTTTCAAGCTGAGACTCAATAAAAGTGATCTGATTTGCTTTATGACGAGTTCTTTCCCTGGTTATCTCTATAGCCTCACGTTCTGCATCCAGGGCAGTCACATTAAATCCCTTATCCACTAAAAATACCGTATCTCTCCCCGTTCCACATCCAAGATCCAAAGCCTTCAATGATTGATTTGTAATTTGCTGCGCATCATTTTCATCAGAAAATTTAGCGCAAGCTTTCTCTACAAGTGGATGGTGTTTACTATCAAGATGAGCTAAAAAATATGCAGACCATTTACCCATATATTTCTCCTAAATTCGAAAAGGAAGTAAACTATCAGGGGAAGTATGAGTAGGCAAGTTTTCACTACAAAAAGCATAGCGTGGCAGGCAAAAGCAGTAGAAAAAGGTACAGTTTTCGAAGATATAAAAGATCCGATTTTTATAAAAATAATAGTGAGAAACTCCAGATAGAATCAACGAGCCTTAGTTTAAGATAGATAAGAATAGATATTTGGATGGGCAGGTATATTATAAACACAAAAATAGGGACATCTCATAATATCCAGCCCGCATCATTATGCTTTATAACCTGGTGGTTTCGTAGCTAGCTGTTTGGAATATTACTTTGTAGACTAAACTTAAAGAAAAGCAAACCAAGGGATTGGATCATGAAGTCAATTAAGATATTGCCAGGATTAATTTTCTGCTTTTTCTTTTCTACTTTCAGCCATAGTGCGGTTAAAATTGGGACTCTGTTCTATGATCCTCCTTTTATCATATCAACCGGTGAAGGATTTGATATTGAATTATCACGATTGATATGCAAGCACCTGGAAATAGAGTGCGAGCTTATTCCAAAGAAAGGGCCAAACCAGCTCTATGAAGCGTTGAAAAATGGAGAAGTTGATCTCGCAATTTCTGGAATCACTGTTTCTCCTGTTCGTAAAGCAGATTACATTTTTAGCTTACCTTATTTGCTCAGTAAGAATCAATTTTTAACATTAAAACAAAATCATTTTGATTCCATAGATGATTTAAATGGAAGCAAAATTGGTGTGATACATGATGAACTCAGCGGTGGTGTTTTGTATTCTTACCTAAACAAGAATTATCAAAATAAATTTAAAATTATTGAGTACGAGACACCAGAAGATATGTTTGCCGCATTACACGATAAAACCATATCCGCAGTATTTCTTTATCGTTCCGATATGAACTTCTGGAATCAAAACGGCAATGATTTATTCAAACCTTTGGGAGATGTCGTAGTGTTAGGTGAAGGCATCGCCATCATGGCTAAACCCCAACAGGCTGCTTTAATTGCACGAATAAATAAAATATTAGAAAAAATAGAAGAAGATGATAGTTATCTTACTCTCTATCAAACTTATTTTTCCAATCAATAAAGTTAAAGAGAGAACGTCTCAATTTATTGAACAATCATCACTTAAAGACGTAGTAACTATTCACACAATGGCGTCCACTTAAGGCAGTCCAACCATATGGCTGGGCTGTTATCTTTAGGGCAACAACGCTGGTTTCCGGATAAACAGTATCCTATTTAACTCCGGTTACGCTTCGCTTCCCCCAGGCTACATGGCAAGATTAGAGCATATTGTATAGCCTGGGGTACAGGCGAAAGCCGTAAGGTAGCCCGTTTGCAAACAGGATTAATTCCTTTGATTGGTACTTGAAGCGAGTTGGTCTGGCTCTTCTTCAAAAATATTCTGCTTAAAGGGACTCAATTTTTTAACAAAAAAACCTACAATATTTCTTCCAACCCAATTTTCACTATCGTCAAAACGTTTCAGTTCAATTGTTTTTTGCCCTGTACAAAGGAGAATTTTCTCAATATATCGAAAACAATCATTCTCACCCGCTTTCATTTTGGTCAAAATATACTGCAAACTACACGTCTGTGTCTCTTGTAATAGTTGGTGAAAAGCCATCATTTCTACAATTTTTTCACCTGTTACAATTCGTTCCTCTTTTTGCGTAAATTTTCGCCTCAGATCCGATTTGCCTAAGGAAAACTCAATCAACTCGGGTTCTTGTTGATTGGTTAACGAAAGGACAATACACGCATGATGCCCTAAATAACCTTCAAGTTGTTCGCTTACAAATTGTGCGCGCAATGTTACTATTTGAAATTTCTTATCTTCATCTAAAAATTCTTTGTAAGCTTTTTCATCATTGTTAAAACACTCTTTTAAAAGTCGGGTTTTCACTTTGTCCTTATAATACGATAACGGTTTTATTTTCTGTTCTTGCATCTCTTGCAAACAGTGTTCGAGTTGATTTAGACAAAATTTTAATTGTCGTGTTAGTTCATTTTTAAATATTTTTTTTGGCGCTCTAAATCCTATGGCCGCACCAAAGGCAAACCCGGTGATTGCTCCATCCTTCAAATAGCTTAGTGGATTACCTAATTCCCAAACACTTCTTCCTAATCCTACAACGGAACCAGTTATCCCTCCTAAAACTCCGCCCAAAATTGCTAATAATGTTGCGCCAAGGTTAATTAGTACATCCCTCACTGCAATAGTCGTAGTATTCGCCTTAGAAAACTCACAAAGCTTTTGGTAAGACTGATAAATATCTTTAAGAACTGTGGAAGAGAACGTTGTATTTTCGGATAGCAGAAAATGAGTTAATTTATTACTCAATTTATTTAATTCATTTAAAAAATCCCGATACTCAGCAGCATCTGCATTTCTAATCGAATGAAGGGCCAACAACAAATAATACTTTATTTCACTAGTAGGTATTTTATTAATTGTAATAAGACAACCTTGTATCTCTTGTGCATTAAAACACTGTGGCATAACCTATTTCCTTCTCTGAATGTTAATTGATCAAATGAACTTCTTTTTATTAATATAATCTGAAAAGGCAATTCCTTTTGGTTTATTCTGCTCTATCCTATTGATTTAAAATAGGTTCTACTCTTTTAAATTTGCGGATCTGCTAAGGATATTTCTAATATTTTTTGCTATGAATTCAATCATTACATCTACACATCCAGTCCAGCTATAAATACAAAATAAACAAAAACCAATCACTTTTTTTAAGATGCTCCTATACTTAAATATGATTATATTTTTATCAAATGATATTTCAAAGAGGATGCAACAATGATTCGGATTAGCCTTAAAGGAAATAATGTGCAATTTATTTTATCTGATAATCCTAAAGAAAAATTTATTGAGGCTAAATAACAACAACTCTAATATTGCTGGGACAAAATAACCTAACTTTACTATGGATCAGTAAGACAGGTTGGGCCATTTTGACCCAACTTTGTTTACATATTAAAGGAACTATGGCGTTGCGCTGCAGCAAGATTCATAGGGAACTCGTTTTATTCACCTACCTATGAGTATAAAAATTGCAGCTACCAAAGCAACTACAGCAGTGATGGTGCTGGGAATTGCAACTCCAGGCGCCAAAGTACCAAGAGCTACTAGAATCAGGTAAACAGCGAGAAGAATAAAACCTATATTTTTAGTGAATCGCATAGTTTAATCCCTTATTAATTATGTCCTGAACAAGAATGAATTTCTGATTATTCAGTATTCACTCTAGATGTAATATACAATAGCGTCAATGTAAAGACTATTTTGCTAGCACGGATGGTAATTAAATTCGCCTTGAAGCGATAAAGTTGTTTGAGCTCTATTATGCTTATAAGCTTAACCTACTGATCAACCAAGCCTAATGCCTTTTCTATAGTGGGACGAATAGACAATAAACTATAATGACCTTTCTCCTCATCTTGTGCGACGGGAACTAATTGTCCGTTCATCACAAAAGCCCATATTTTCCTGGATTCTGGATATTTGGGACCATGATGTACCCAATTTTTTCCATCACCACGACCATGATCTGTAGTGACGATGACCAGGGTTTGCTTATCTATTCCCTTAGTTTGTAAATAAGTCAAAATTTTATCTAACACGTCATCGTAATAGGCCAATGCCTTATGATAGCCCTCTAGATCATTTGCATGTGCGGTTCCATCGGAGTTATCCAATGATATCCATAAGAAAAGAGGTTCATAGGTAACAAAATAATGCCATGCTTGCGCAAAAGTGTATCGATCATAACGATCCTTGCCGTCAGGATGGTCATCACGTTGTTTTTGATTCAACTCGTTCATCACGTCATCAGGCTTTAAACTATCGGGATCATAGACTAATTCATTTCCATTATTACTGAACGTTGTCCCCGGAACGTGCTCCACAGCATAGCCAATCTCAGGCCAAGAGGAAAAAGTTGCCACTTTCTTTTTAGATAGATGCAATTTGTGAATAATTGCTTCCGGCAATGTTTCAACTTTAATTCTGCCGCACTCATTACCTGTACATGGTTGTACCGCCCCTGCCATTTGACTTTGATAAGAAGGAAGGCTGATTGGCACTGAAGCAGTATACATAGGAGTATTGCTCGCAGGATCTCCGTAAAAAATAAATTTACTGGCGTGCTTTTGCCAAAATTTTGGAAAATATTGGTGAGTTTGATAAACATCTTGCCAACGGACACCATCCAAAGTGATATAAATTACCTGCTTGATATTCGCTGAGGTAGGAGGTACTCCTGCGACAGCAAATACCGTGGTGCAATACAAGAATTTTAAAATTGCTATAACCAATAGTCGAATGGACATAAAAAACTCCGAAAATTGCAAAGAGGGAAAAGTAGTTGGGTCTTTAAACCCACCAATCTATGGCAAATTTAGATTTGTGTTGGGTCAAAATACCCCGCCTTAAAGTTGTGGTATCCATCAATTTAATCCTGATATATCGTTACTTTTTTTACTATTTCTTTGCCAATCATAAACTTTATTAACAAAAATGTAACTTATTCGTATCACACTTATCACTTAGAAACTTTGAATTAGTGCCTAGAGGAACCTGTTTGCAAGCAAACAAGCTTGCTTATTAATCGATTGTGACACATAAAAGCCATTAGATTCTTCTATACTGTATACTAAATTTATTATTTTGAGAGTCCCATGTTTGCTGCGCAAATATTGCTTTTTGATTCGCTCATACGGCATTATTATTCTTCCTATTTTTATGAGGCTCCAATAGCACAAAGTTTGCAAAAGACGAGCTCTGTACTTGATTTATCTTCTCTTAAAAAAGATTTTCGTATATGGCAATGGGCGATACAAACGTTAGCTGATAATTCCCAGCTAGAATCTCTATGTTGTCAAAAATTACCTAAAAATCAAGCAACTACTGAGTTTATAAAACTATTAGCTACCGCTTTATCTAAAAATACGCATTTAAAAACTTTGGTTTTAAGACATAATCCTATTGGAAATACAGAAGTCGCTTTTATTGCGGAAATGTTAAAATCCAATTTGACATTAAAGGGAATTGATTTAAGTTATACTGAGATTGATCCTTTGGGAATCGATAAAATTGTACTCGCCCTAAAAGAAAATAAAGGTCTAAAAATATTAAAACTAGCTGGTTCTGATCTTGGGCGATCTACAAATTATTTCTTCCAAACATTAAGCACCCACGAATCCCTTCAAGAACTTGACTTAAGCAATAGCTATTTACAATTTGATTCAGGTTTATCGCAGCTCTTAAATGAGAGTGAATCTTTAAAAAAATTAAATCTGAGCATGAACTCTTTCGGCACTTACGATTTAGATTACTTAACCGATGGCTTAAGAAAAAATAAAAATTTAGTCCATTTAAATTTAGCCTCCTGTGCATTAGATGCCTCTACTGCTGGGAGATTAAAGAATTTAGCTGAAGTTTTAAGTATCCATCCCTCCTTAACCTATTTGGATTTATCCTCAAATGGGCTTGACCCAGAAAAATATCCGCTCGCTACCGAAATAATTAAGAACAGTTCTTCTATTCAATCTTTAAATCTAACCGCTAATAACATTGGTGACGAAGGACTTAGGAATTTAGCAACTGGAATTCAAAGCAACAACTCACTAACTACTTTAGTTTTACAAAGAAATCATGTAAGTAATGAGGGATTAAAACATTTGAGTGAAGCACTTCAACAAAATAATACACTGGTTCATCTTGATTTGCTCGAAAACGATTTTAATTCAGTCCAGGATTTATGTGACCATTTGCAAAATAATATCAGCATTACTTCAATTGATTTTGACCGAGGAAGGATTTCAGATAACAGCTTGATAGAATTAGAGAAATTATTAAAAAGAAATCAACGAATAAAAAGTTCCTATCTTATTTTATTAAATGAAGCGCAAGCCAAAAATGATCTCCATGCAATGCTTAGAGTTCTTAAAGAAATGAAACATGAATTTCATAAAAAAGATGAAAACGTATGGGATCCTGCCCAACTTGAAACGATTTATAACTCATCAATAGAACTGATTAAATCCAAATTAAAAGAAGAGTTAACCAAAGATACAAATCCAGAACAAAATTTATTATATTTTATAGACATTTATATTAAGGCAACTCCCCTTTTGAATGAACTGAAGCCAGAACTATTATCCGCGGTACTCCATTACAAAAATACCGCATCCCTTCAAGAAAACGAAATGGAACTATTCAATAAATTGGGAGACTTTCTTGAGCAAAATAGGGAAGAGTATGAATCAATAAATGCAGAAAGTATGGAATCTTTTAAAAATGTTTTGGATTTTTTAGCCCAAAAAATTGTTTCCACTTATGATGCAAAAGAAATGGAGAGTAATCCTACGCCGCCATCTGCTGCATCAGTAAAAAAATATTATAATCAGGATGATTTTATTGCAAAACTTCGAGAAGATAGTAATTATCGAGCACTGAATAGAGCGCGACTAAGATTTTCAGGTCTTTGTGAGTTAATTTGTAATTATATTATCAAAGAAGATCTAATGGGCTTGTCTTCTCAGAGTGAATCCTTAGATGGCAGTGATTTTAACAGAATCTTACCTTCCAATTTAAATGACATTCATTTATTGGCAGGAGTATATCAATTAAACACTGACTGGGTATTAGGTAGCCACATTTTAGATACCAGCAGTCACTTTGAAAAACTAAAAGCCTACTTGCTAAATATATATCCTTACTCCCTCTTTTCTTCTGCGGATGTAAGTAATGATGGAAAACAGCTGGCCCCCCACTTATTCACCAAAAAATTAGACAAGCTTGAGCCTGGTACTTATATAAAATTCATGGCTTTTAGTAAATCATTTGGAAAAATGGAGGGGCACTCCATGTTAATCAAAAAAAATCACAATAATACCTATTCATTTTTTGATCCCAATAAAGGGGAACAACTGGAACTCTCTTCTTTGGAACTTTGCACTAAATTAAACAAATCATTGAAGTTATATGATGCAACACATATGGCTTTTCTGGATGGTCTAAAATACATAAAAAGCTTAAGTCAACCCGCCTCTAATGAGCGCAACGCTTCTTTATCAAGAATGCATCTTAGTGTGATGAAAATTGACCCTCTGGATAGGCGCGCAAATATAAATGCAGTGTACAATTTATTATCTGATTCATTATTTAGAAATGAAGACAATACTTCTCCTCGCTATATTAATGAGTTAAGGAATATTCTTAGCCAAATAGATTATAATAACGAATCAAATATTGTAAAAAGCATCATTGAAATTAAGAAAATTTCTAAAATGGAACCTTCTCCGGATGAAAATACGCAGGTTCATTCATTAAGAGCTGTATTTAATAGTCCTACGTCAACTACCTTTGCCAGTATCCGTGCTAATTTATATAAAGATCCGCAAATACATAAAATTATGGAGGACCCCGACTCTCATGAGCCAATAACGGCACATAGTGGTTCTTAAAGTCCGACTTGCGCTTGCTTATTCATTCACATCGATTTTGACTTCAACACCGGGACTTATTAATTTGCTTAATTTTAACGCATCCCAATTCGTTAAACGAATACACCCATGACTTGTCGAACGTCCGATTGTTTCAGGGTTATCTGTACCATGAATACCTATACCTGATTTATTTAAACTTATCCAAACCACTCCCACTTGATTATTCGGTCCTGGGGGAATATTAAAAAAATACTTACTTCTTTTTCCTTTATTGAGCATTTTTTCGTCATAGCGAAACCAGGGTAAAAAGGTGATTTTTACAATTTTCCATACACCTTTTGGTGCTGGAAGCTCGGTAGACCCTGGCGTTACGGGAAATACTGCCAAAAGAGCTTCGTTCTCATAAACTCTTAAAATACGTTGTTTGGTATTTATTTTTATCACACGTTTTGCGAATTCTGGTTTTTGCTTTGCAAACGATTTTGGTTTAATTTCTTCAATGACAAAGGGTTCAACATTGGGGACTTTTAGTATATCGCCAGCTTTTAAAGTATTTATATTTTTTCCTGGATTAATTGTTTTTAATAAATGGGTATCACTATGAAAGCGTTCTGCTACAAATTCTCCATAACTGGCATAGGGAAGAAATTTTTTTTGGGATTGTTGCTTCGGCGTTTTAGGTACTTTTCCAATAAATTTTTTATCCGCTTCTTTAATTTTATATTCGGTATAAAGAGGATTAATGGTACTCATAGGATATTTTAGGTTTGCCTTTTCCTCTTCAGAGGTTTTATCTAATAAAGAAAAAACAAAACGGGTAAACGGCCCATCAACCCCATCTATTTTTCCAGGACTAAAATTGTTTTTATCCAGATAAACTTGTAGTTTTACCGTCTGATCTGAATAAAGAGAATCCGCTGCCGTTATAAACGACGAAAAAAATAAAATAGAAAACCAAAATAAAAACACCATTCCTTTCTTCATAATAACAGTGTAGTCCATTTTTTCGGCCAATCTCGAACACTTGATTTTTAGCGTAGCCTAATGAAGCATAGCGCAATCAAGGTTTATTTATTTACGCCTCAAATCTTAGATAAATAAAATATTTACATAATGGCAAAGTTAATCATGAAATTGTGTCTCTTATAAACTTAACATGATGCCTTGTTCAGGTTTAATTAATTCTACGCCAATATCATTTTCCTGGGACAATTCGTTTATAACCTGCTTTCTTGAATCATCCTTAGAGTTTGAAAGGTCAGCTAATCTGGGTTTGATGTGAGTAACAACAACTGGTAATCCTCGTAGCGAGTTTCTTAAATCTAAAGGATCAACAATCGACGCCAATTGTCGCAACTCAAACATAAATAAGCTTGGTTTTAAATGACCAAATAATTTGTCATCTGGCTGTGAATTTAAAAATGAGCACTCTAGCATGATGGCATGGAGCCGCTTATTTCTTATGAGTGGTGCAATTTCTTTCCAAATATTTTGCATGTTTGTCGATTTTTCAATGCTATCAGCACCAGTATCACCAAAATACAAGAGATATTCAGTTTTATAACGTATTAAAAAAGCACTTGATGCCATTCCGCCATGACTCAAAGGGAACGTTTTTACGTGCAGATCAGTATTAGGAATATCAATCCACTGGAGTAATGGCATAGTTTGATAATGCTGATAATTCAAGTGTGGAATTTCTCCTTTATCCCCAAAATTCCCCCAAACAGACCAATTAAAAATATTTTTCTGCAATGCCTGCATTGTTTCTTCGCGCGCCATAATTGTTTGCTGCGCTCGCAATTCGGGTTGCGCCATCACAAGACCCATAAGATGATCAAGATGTGCGTGAGAAATAAGGTAAGCCGGAATATGTCTTTGCAGCAAATCTTCAATATTTTTACTACCCACGAATTGTCTATTGATGGCAACTTCAAGCCCATGCACCAAAGTACCCCCATCAAGAGCCATATAATTTTCACTCTCAATAGTCTTTAATAAATAAGCTGATAAATTTCCATCTTTCAAACCACCATAGACTCCAAGAGGGATAATTTCGAAGACAGGCGCACAATATACTACATGAGACAGCAAAAAAATAAACAATGTAATCAATAACTGACGCATGCGAATTTCCTTTAAATAATTTCGAGTAAATCCTAAATAATGGCGGTTTAAATCCTTCCAACCAATATAGCTTGGGAGATGATTAAGTAATGACATTTTCAGAAACCAACATTAGGCCATATCCTCCAATTAATATTAATTTCGAGCATAGATGATTAAAGGCTTGTATTGCAAGTAAACACACATGCACACATTTTTTAGCAAACTATAACATGCCAATGCTAAGAGTAAGTTGTGTATTTGCTTCTTGGGTGTAGGAATTTTAAATGGTATCCTTTCCTTCCTATATGCCCCTATTTTTAGAAACAATTTTGCGGCTGAACATCGTGAGATCTTGCATCGTTTTTAATGGCAAGCGGTAACGAGGCGGGGATTTTTTATTTACATGCAGGACCAAGAATCAAAGAGGAACTAACAACATGCTGAAAACAAGTCAAGCAAGTGAAACCTTATATCAATCTGGTATTCGTGCGGCGAGCACGGAGTGTGCAAAAATTGGCGGCATTAATTTAGGTCAAGGTATTTGTGATCTACCTACACCTGAGATTATCAAGCAGGCTGCTATACGTGCGATTGAACAAGAAAAAAATGTGTATTCTGCTTGTGAGGGGGTATTCAATTTACGCCAGGCTATTGCCAATAAAATTCAAACGTTTAATAAAATCCCAGTTCATGCCGAAACAGAAATTCTGGTGACCCACGGTTCTACCGGCGCATTTATTTGTGCGACGATGTCTTTGTTTAATCCAGGCGATGAAGTGATTTTGTTTGAACCTTTCTATGGCTACCACAAAAATATTTTGGAGCTGTATCAAGTTCATGTTAAAGCAGTACCTATTAATTTACATGATCTTAGCATTCAAATCGATGATCTTAAAAAAGTGATTACTCCGAAAACCCGCGCGATAATTATTTGCACGCCGTGTAATCCTTGTGGCAAAGTTTTTTCTGAACACGAATTATTAGCGATTGGCGCAATTGCAGAACAATATAATTTAGCAGTTATCACGGATGAAATTTATGAATATATTACTTATCCTGGTTATAAACATGTGTCGTTTGCCAGTTTAAAAAATTTTAAAGATCGCACTATCACGATTTCGGGATGTTCAAAAACATATAATATGACGGGATGGCGTTTAGGTTATGCCAGTGGTCCGGCACATGTCATTGCAAAAATGGCCTTGGTGCAAGATTTATTATATGTGTGTCCTGCAACACCGTTACAACATGCGGCGATCGATGCGTTCAAATTAGAAGAAAATTATTATCAAATAATGTGTGAAACATATTTGGAGAAACGCGATCATACTGTTCGTGAGTTACGTGACATTGGTTTTGAAGTGACCGTTCCCCAGGGGGCGTATTATATTATGGCTGATTTTTCACGCATGGGTTTTAAAGATGATGCCACCATGACACGCATGTTGCTTGAACGAGCAAAAGTTGCCGTGGTTCCTGGAGGCGCTTTTTATTTAAATCCGGATAAAGGAAAACATGTATTACGTTTTTGTTATGCGTTGAGTAAAGAAAAAGTGGCGCAAGGTTTAAAACAGATAAAACAAGGTCTAGTGCCATGTCCATCCTAAGACATAGCTTACACGCATAGCATTTTTAGGAAATCTGATGATGCCTTGTAAAGAGTGCAATATAGTGGGAGAAAGACTTAAATTCGTAATAATCCATAGCAAGTAATTGAGTTATAGCACAGCGAAGCCCGGGATAATGATACGGCAAAGTTAACCCGGATTTCGCTACAAAGTATTGTTTCGGATATATGATTTTCTGTTAAAGTGCCTATTCATGATCCTTAAGACAAAGATAGCGTGGGAGTTGTCTCCAGTTGGTTATCAACCAACTCAATAAGGTCGAGAAGTAATTTATTGGCTTTTTGATCGTGTTTGAGCAAAGTCCATTTCTTCTTAGCTAAACAATCAGGATCCGTACGGTAATAAGCTGAGAATAAACCATTCCCCACGTTTTCTTCCTTGATGCGTAAAAGAGCATATTTTTGAATGAGCGGGTGCTCCCTATTCGTCTTATTTTGGCAAAAATCGTGAAACGACAGGCTCATTGTATCCTGATAATACTCCAAGTACTCTTTTCGTATCATTTCGAAAATCGTTGCGTGTCCACTTTTCAGTTTTGATTCTTCATACAGCATTTGTGATATTCTGGTAAGCATCTCGGTATATTGGGCAGGGCTTGCTTTGTGCAGGGAAGTTTTTCCTTCCAATAAAACGGATTCATCCAAATCGACAGACTTCATTAAGAAATGAATACAGCGGATAGCCTCTTCATAATGCAGCGTAGTACCAAAACTGGCACAGGCTAGTTGGAATGCCAGTGAAGTCGGTTTTGCCCCCAAATTATATAACCTTAAAGCCAAATCTTCATGACCCAAACGCAACAAAAACTCAGCGGGCCGCATCGCTTCATATTCAAAATTATCCAGATTATTAATCATGAATAATCGTTCCTCACCAGCAATATTGCTCTCAATATAACTTATGAAGTCGCCCACTAAGTCAATAAGCTCGGGGTCTCCAAAACTCGATACGATTAAACTTTTGAGCGGATTATTGCCACTTTTGGGGTGGATTAAATTCAGATAAGGAGACTGATCAATAGTGGAAAAATCGACTCGCTTTGCCATCAATTCTTTAAACAATGAGACCATTTGCGTTGAAGAAAAATTTAATTCATTGGTTGCTATAATATTTGCTAGGGTTGTCATCAATGGCTCATCTTGAGTTGTAGGGCCTGGATTGCCATATACTCTTTTTGTCGCAGTAGTTGTCCAATGGGGAGGGGTATGTCCCTCTTTTTCATCAGTTATATGGCTATTAACCGTAATTTTTTGATTTAGATATTCGGCATCATGATCACGAATGAAGGAGATGAGGAGATGATATTTCTTATCTCTATCAAGTGGGGCATTTAATAGATCCGGTAATTCACTCCCCTTAATAATTAATGGTTCCTTGCCTGCTTTTTGAGAAAAACTACTGTTGTTATTAAAAAAATTTGGCATTTTGTCTGCTGTTTTATCGTGCATAATAAGAACCCATTTCAAAAGTTTAAAATCGATAGCCGATATAATAAAAGCTTTTAGGCCGCCGAGTTTTCATTTGGAAAAATCACCCCATATAGGCACATTTTGCTCATTATGCGATTATATTGATTACATTATTTACATAAGTCAAGCATTACTTGTTAGAAAATAGCCAAGGGAATAACAACAGTTGCTACTTGCTGGATGATATCAATCATGTCTCAGGAAAGATAGAATGAGCTAGTTAATTCAGATTAACTCCAATTAAATGTAACACCAGATAAATAAAACTATAAATTAAGAAAGTTATTAATAATGTTATCACTATGAATTTGATATTTAAGGAAGTTTTAGGTTTTAAAAAAAAGGAATAGGCGCCAAACAAGCCACAAGCAACGCCAAGTAGAGCCCCACCTAATACATCTGATAGCCAATGAACTTGAAGCGTTATACGAGAAATTGATTCAATTATAATGAGAAAACCAGCAATGATTATTCCGAACGAACGTTGTTTCATTTGTGGAACAATTAGCGATGCTAGAAAACTCACATACGCTGAGCATAAAGTTACATGGCGGCTGGGAAAAGCATAACTTGTTAATGTGCTCGTTGTTATTTCTGGTCTGGGATAAGCAACTGCATTTTTGAAAATGTAAGCAAGAAAAGCAGCGATTGAAATGACTCCAATCAAATGGAGGCCTATCCATTTTTGTTTCTTTATGCATAAAATAATGCCTGTACTTATGAAAGTAGGCACAATAATGTATTTATTACCAAATAGTGAAATGAGACTGCTGAGTAAATAAATGTAATCTTTTTGAATTTTACTGCTTAATAAATACAGATCATTATTAATCGATAAATATGAGCTTTGAGAATAGACAGCAAACATAAGTATCGTAAATAAAAAAAGACTTAAAATTCCGCCTATTAATAAATAAAATCTACTGTTTCTTATTCTTTCTTTCATCATTGAATTTTTTATCTTTAATGTTATAAAAAATGGGAACCAACAAACAAGGCAAATTTAAAATATATTGTCGCTCATAAAGTATATTCAATTTCTCGCTCTTCACTTCCATGCATTCACCTTTCTAAAAACCACCGGGTTGCGGCTTTACGTCCTTCTTCAAATATTAATATAGACGAAGCGATGCCAATGGCCACGAACCACTGCGCAAGGGTCAAGTGGGTTGTCCCAAAAATAGACTGGGCAGGTATCCAGTGCACTGCCAAGAACTGGAGAATGACAACTGCGGTGAGCGATACCCATAACATACGATTTTTGAAGAAACCTTCGACAAAAGCCGAGCCCCTCTCAACGCGAGCATTGAAAACATTGAAAAACTGGAATAGCACAAATGTGGTAAAAGCGAGTGTCAGGGCACTTTGCTCATTGTAATTGTTCACTGCGTAGTACAGCACACCAAGTGTACCCACCATCATTGTTAAACCGAACACAAGGATGCGTCCCAGACGCCCCCATGGCAATACAGGATCCGAACGATCCCGGGGCAACTCGTTCATAACTCCTGGCCGTCCCGCATCCAGAGCCAGGGATACTGCAGGTGGACCATCCATGATCAGTGCGACCCATAAGATCTGGATGGGATTGAAGGGCTCCGGTAATCCTAGGATAGGCGCGAAAAATACTGTCAAAATAGCACCCACAGTGGTAGAGAGTTGGAAACGTATGAATTTAAGGATATTATCGTAGAGTATTCGTCCCTGTTGGACCGCATCGACAATTGTGGAGAAATTATCGTCCGTGAGCACCATAGTTGCCGCTTCTTTTGCAACCGCCGTGCCAACCACCCCCATCGCCACGCCAATATCTGCACTTTTTAAGGCAGGAGCATCATTGACACCGTCACCAGTCATCGCCACCACATGTCCCCTATTCTGCAATGATTGCACGATCTTCACTTTATGAGCTGGCGACACTCGCGCAAACACAGCAATATCGTTGATGATTTCGGCAAGCTGTCGCTCATCCAACCGCTCAAGCTCTATACCAGAGATGGCCTCACCTTGCAGACCGAGTTCATGTGCAATAGCTACACCCGTATCCCTGTGGTCACCCGTAATCATTTTGACTGCAATCCCAGCCGCTTTACACTTGGCGATAGCTTGCTTTGCCTCGGGTCGTGGCGGGTCTTGTAGTCCGATCAGGCCTAAAAAAGTGAGGTCACTAACCCAAACCAGTAAGTTATCTGATGTTTCAAATTCTTTGGCCTTCAAAGTGCGCGACGCTATTAGCAGGCATCGAAGCCCGCGAGATGCCATCATGCGGTACTTATCTTCTATTTCTTGTTTGTGCTTACTGCTCAACAAACCATTGTGATCATCCTCCTTAATAAAATGGCTGCAGCGAGCCAGAAGAACATCAGGTGCCCCTTTCACAAATATTCGGATTTGTTCTCCAAAACGATGAAACGTGGCCATAAATTTATTGGTCGAATCAAAAGGAATCTCGGCAATGCGCGGGTATTCACTCAGTATAGGTTCAGAGTGAAATCTCACCTTTTTTGTGAGTATTAGGAGAGCAGCTTCGGTTGGATCACCAATGACTTTCCCATCCTCAACATTACTATCATTGCAAAGAACTAAAGGCACCAAAACTGGCCGCATATCTGGCAGTAATGAGCTCTCTCCCTCATGAAGTACCGCACCTACAGTACTGTAACCCTCACCAGTAACTTTGAATAGCTTACCAAGGTAAAACAATTCACGCACAGTCATTTGATTGAGTGTAAGTGTTCCAGTCTTATCGGAGCAAATGACGGTTGTGCAGCCCAGGATCTCAACACTTGCCAATAGCATGGTGCCGTGCCATCTGATACATACCCAAAGCAAGAGTTACTGTAACCACTACAGGCAATCCTTCCGGCATCGCAGCTACAGCCAACGCAATGGCATCGATAACAGCATGCGTGAGGTTTACACCTCGATACAATTGAAATAGAAAAAGAAGGCCGATCAACATCAACGCTATTGTGCCCAGACGTTTACCAAGTTTGTCTAACTGAACTTGTAGTGGACTGAGAGTCTCTGGTGTCGAAGCCAACTGTTGCGATATCCTCCCCATCTCAGTGTGCATCCCGGTTGCTGTGACAAGAAGTTCTGCTCGTCCGCGAGTGACCATCGTATTCATATAAGCCATATTCAACCGATCAGCTACAGGAAGATCCCTTGCAAATAGAGTAGCTACATGTTTGTTGACTGGCTGTGACTCACCAGTCAACGTCGATTCATCAACCTCGAAGTTTGCTACAACCACCAATCTGCCATCAGCAGGGAGTCGATCACCTGCTTCCACTAATACTATATCACCAGGCACCACGGCTTCGGCATCAATAGAAAGTTTTTTACCTTCACGCCGGACATGGGTCTTTAATGGGAGCATCTTTCGTAGTGCAGCCAGGCTGTGTTCTGCTCGGTATTCTTGATAGAAACCCACGAAAGCATTAATAACTACAATCGCAAGGATCACGCAAGCATCCTTAAAGTTTCCAATCAGTGCAGCGAGTACAGCAGCTCCGATTAGGATGAGAATCAAAGCGCTTTTAAACTGGGTCAAAAAAAGCAGGATGGGTGATCGTGACGGTTGTCCCTCAATTCGATTAATACCTACAGAAGCTAATCTTGTTGCTGCTTCTTGCAAAGTAAGTCCATTAGAAAGATCAACATTAAAACATAGCGCAACCTCACTGATTTCAAGGGCATGCCAAGATTTAATTTGGTTCATGCCAGAATCATTCCCTGATTTCCCATTCAGCTGCATAGCACTCCTTTTTTCAGTAAGTCAGAAGCAAAATATAGTCCTGCGACTAGCAAATATCATCACACCAAACTGAAAAATACTCATGTGAAACCCAACACAGAGGCGTTCTAAATTTTTTGGGCTACATAATACTAGAATAGCACGTTCAAAAAGCTTCATTTTCCTTCTTTATAAATTACGCATTCTCGATTAAAAATAAAGCAAGGTGCGAGCCCGCCATACTAGACAAGATATAAGGTTAATTGCTATAGGAAGTGGGAAAATCCTTGCTCATGCTTCGCCGCATCAAGGCTACAATTGCTATTCTCTTCGTTTATTATATTCGCGGATTTTCATATCTGTATTATATTGCGAAAGGGAGTATACAGCCCATAAAGCAGCAGGGATCCAGCCAATAAGGGTTATTTGTAATATCAAACAAACAATTCCAGCTATAGGACGACCAATAGTGAAAAATACTGAAAACGGTAAGAATATAGCTAAAAGTAAACGCATTTGAACTCTATCCATTAGTATGTTTTTATATCATTGTATTCATTTGATGTTTGATATTCAACGAGTGCTTACCGATTTAGAAATTTGAAAACTATGAGTTAGCTACCCTGCCATGAGTCTGGCCAATGCTAAAAGCGCTTATCTCGAATTAAGTGATTTAGGAGGTGAATCAGATTCCTATATAAAAGTAGATAGAAAAAACCGACGGACAAAGACCGACAGATTAGATGCAAGTCGAATGTTAAGTCAACTCAATTTGACCTGAACTTGTGACAAGAGCTATTGTTTTGTGGTTTTTATTACAACAACTTAAGGAGCTCATCCTTGATAAGAAATTATTTAGCAAGGATGAGCGATACATTATTTCATACTGCTAACAAATTCCTTTAAGTCGCTAGGAATTGCATTTTCTTTTTGATAATCGATATTATTGTTTTTTACAAACATAGTGCCTTGGACAAGCAATGAAGGTACGCTTGTTTTTCCACCTAAGGATCTGACCAGGTTAATTAGAGGAAAAGAGTTATTTAATTCCATTACTTTTCCTGATGGATCTACTAGATTGATGGTTTCAATTTGTGGAAAAACCATTTTTAGTGCTTGTCGTTGTTCTGTTGTCATACTTAAAGTTTCGGTATAGCTAACATATAACGTTTTTACATGAGTAAGAGAACCCTTTAATTTAAGTAAATCATCTTGAGAAAAATTATTAAGAAAATTATCATCCAACCTTAAGGTAGTAACATGAGCAGGAATTGCTGCAAACGCTTCAGCTAATTCCGCAGCCTTTTTATTACCTAATAAATTACTGCCTAAATGGAGAAATGTTACACTAGAAGGGATCGCTGCAAAAATTTTTGCCAAGTCTGCCCCTGGTTTTGTAACGAGAAAATTATCTGCTAAATATAGCTCTTTGATTTTAGGGGCAATAGAAGTTAACCCCTGTACGAATTCGTCTGTTAGTCTGGTATCAAGACCATTTTTGCTCAGATCAAGAGCAGTAACTTCTGTTGAAAGCGTTGTAAACTCATTAATAAACTCGTTACTTGCTTTGTATATTAAGTCTTTTAGTTGGTATAACATGATGGAAATTCCTAGTATTTAGTAAAAAACGATATCTTTGATTGCGATATCACCACATTGATTATTTTATAATCATTTGATTGGTGCATAAAATTGCTTTTTTATATGGGCCTATATAAATTATTTATCCTGGAAAAAGCAGTTGGGTTTACAACGATTAAGCTAAGAGTGTTTTTGAGTTTATTGTTATACTTACACACCCTTTTGATAGAGCGAGAAATAGTGCTGCAGCTGACAAAGTTTGTATGCGTCAAGCTGCCATGGGTTCTTCACTTAAGTAGTAAGAATAGAGATTTCTATTTAAGGAAATAAAAAGATTAATTTTTCAATATTTTCAGCAACTAATGCTGATAACCATTGAATTCCTTCATCTGATTGATCTTTCCTATGAGTTATTAAATAAATTGGGATAGGCTCTAAATCAAAAGGTAAAGGTTGTTGAGCCAAATCAAACTGCTTTGCAAAAATATCAATTAAAACTTTGGGAGCTATAGAAATTATTGACTCCGTATTAGCTACTGCAAAAATTGCAGGAAGGATGTTATTGACATACATGACGTCATGACGAGTTAATTTCTTTTTTCTCAAAAACTCAGCAGAGCTACTGTATTGTTTTTCATTAAAGCTGAATGTTAGGTGCCTACTTTCTAAGTACTGATTTAAAGACAATGGATTTTTTATCAAAGGGTTTTTGTTGCTGGCAAAGCAAACAAGTTTTTCTTCGAATAGTTTTCTCACTTTTAATTGGGAGAGTGCTGTATTTTCATCAATAGCACCAATCACAATATCCATATTTTTCTCGATGAATAATGCAGGCTTATCAACCATAGCATTAATCGTTATGTCTATAACAATATTAGGATATTTTTCTAATGAGGTAAGTAAGGAAGGAAGAAGAAGTAGTTCTATATAATCAGGTAAAGCAATTTTAAATATTCGGTTTGATTTCCTGGGGTCAAATTTTTCTTTAGGAGTTAAAATATTTTGGATTTGGAGCATAAATAGCTCTAACTCTGGCAGAAGCTTCTCCGCTTCAGGCGAAAGAAAATATTCACCTTTATCAAAAATTAATAATGGATCTTTAAATATTTCTCGAAGGTGCTTAAGTGAAGAACTCATGGCAGGTTGACTAATAAAAACTTTGTCAGCTGCAGCGCTCACTTTTCTCTCTGTCAAAAGAGCATGCAAGTGTAACAATAAATTCAAATTTATTTTTTTAAAGTTTGCCATTTAATTAAGAACAATCCTTTTTATGTTCATATTAGTATAAATAATTTGTATATGCCCATATGCACAGTGATTTTACGAGGGAACGTTCACAGCATTCAGGGACTGGTCTTTCCTAGAAAGGCAAACAGCAAGCGTAGCCTTGATGGAGCATAGTGTAATCAAGGTTTATTTAATCAAATCCATCAGTTAATTTTAATCAATCCAAATCAATCATGGTTTTTATTAACGCCCTACATGATTGGTCACACTCTTCATTTCACCATTATGTATGGAGTGGTCAAATAGGCAAGTATGGACAAACTCAAGCTCTACCCCAAATAAAGGGGCATTTTAATCAAGTTAGTTTAGACTAACCCTTTGATTTGACGGTCAAAAGGAAGATTAAAATGCCTAAGAAAGATTGTATCCAAGGAACAGTAGTTAATTGGTAACTTGGAAAAATGATCGGTGGGAAGTACAACATATCCATGGCCCATATTTTTTGAAGCTATGCTTACAGGACCAAGATTTTTCTGTTTGCCCTCAACGGTTATAAATATAGCATCAAATGTAGTTTTGAAATTAAAATCGTCCCAATCTTTCCTAATTAAATAACAAGTTCTTGGCGTATTAATGTGGGAATAATCATCTAATATTTCAAATGTTATTGGACATGATTCTTTTTCAATCATATTTATTCCGTTAATCTAATCAAAATAAAATCTTATAAATTTTAGCTTGCCAAGGCAGCCAATACATGTTCTGGATCATTTTTTATGGCTCTTAGCAAAGCCTTAGCAGGTCCAGTTGGTTCCCTTCTCCCCTGCTCCCAATTTCTTAAAGTTCCAATATTCACATCAATTAAATGACAAAATTTTTCTTGAGTTAAGCCCGTTTTTTTTCTTATCTCTTTTACATGAAGAGCATCTACAACAAACTCTCGTGAAGGAACGCGCTCACCATCAATAATTTCGTTCATCTGAGTCATACTTTCGTACAATCGTTCAAATAATTTTTTATCCATGATTACCACCGTTCATTTAATTGTCGTAACATTTTCTTTTGATCTGCAGTCAGATCATCTTGAATACCCTTTTTATAAATAAGTAAGAGTCTTATTTGTGAAGCAGGAGTTACATAATAATAAATAATTCTAACACCACCTCGCTTTCCTTTGCCTTGAGATGACCATCGAACTTTCCTTAGTCCTCCGGTTTGCTGAATCACGTCTCCAGCTAAAGGATTATCAGCAAGATACTCTTGAAACTCAGCATACTCGTCATCAGATAATAGTTCTTTCATGTCTTCTGTAAAAATTGGAGTTTCAATAAAAATCATTGCTATTTCTTATTTTTATTTGATGAATAAAGTATATATCCTAGACAGATATAAGTCAATGGCGTAGTTTTTGGCATGTATATAAAATGGGAATAGGCTTACTCGTCCTATCTTATCAAAACCCAATTTCTAAAATCCTGTCAAACACGATATTTTAAAGTTAACTAATCTGGTTAATTTTTCTAGGTTTCATTAATGGTATATTTTACGGGATAGTTATCTTGGAGCCTGTGGAAGACTGAGAAAACTTGTATTTCAGATGTAATTCAATATATTGCCAATTTAGGCTTTAATTAAAATTATTTGTATTTTTATTTGAATGGTTATGCGAATTATAATGGTTTTGTTTGTGCCTTCCATCCAATTAATGCCTTTTTTGTTAGGTTAAAACGGATGATTCATGAGCCAAGTACAATAAAATGATTCTTTCCTCCTCACTACTCCGAGAGTTATTTATAATTCCTTTATAAAACGTATCTACATAATCTCTGGTATGGATAATATTTATTAATACTACTTGCGTGAATATTTCTAATATATTGTTCTTAATAACAAAATCCTTAATCTCCTTTTGTAAGCATTCAAGCTCATGATCATATAAAAAGATCATAGGATGATTGGCAAGATTAACGAGCAATATTGGTTTGTATCGTGCATATAGGTCTTTCTTTGCTTTTTGAGAGATAATGTTTTTGATACGTTCGATTTCGTCTTCTGGGCTTGTAGTTATTAATCTTACCTGGGGTTCGCTTGAGTTTTTTGTTGATTGAAAATATTGAGCTTGATCTTTTTCCATCAAGAGTAGACGTAACTTCAATGAAAATATCATCTTCTCCCTGCGTGCATATACGAGCATCAAACCCCTGATTGCTAATATTTATAGGGATTAGAATTTTTGAAACACCCGGGATAGGAATCTCTTTTTCAAGAAAATAAGCAAGCGGCAACAGCTCTTCTTTAATTTTCTTCAGCTCGTCGTTTAAATAACGGTTTTTCTTTCCCCTGTTTAATAAACGTAATTCATTTGGGCCGCCTCTATTGTACGCTTCTCTAAGCACTCTAAGGCAATAGAGTTTAAGCTCATAACCAGAACTGTATTCGTTGTATTCATTATCACTAGCCATATAAAAAATTCTGATATTTAGATGGATCACGCCTATTATTAAGAAGTAAATCACTTGATGCAACAGTTTAGGTATAGAATATTTCTTGCAAAATGCCCTAAAGATCCGTGTTTGGGAAACACTATGACGATTGTTGTAAGTTGGATAAGTAATGAAAGAGAATTTCCTACACTAGAGACTGTTGCAGATAGTAGATTAACAAGAGATAATACCCAATAAACCCTGTCCGATAGTATTGGGTATTGATGAACATTTCTTTAGTAAGAAAGAAGGATTTGCTACAACCTTTTGTGACCTAAGAAAGCATAAAGTATTTGATGTAGTGAAAGGACGAAGTGAAGAGGATTTGAAAACCTACCTGCAGCAGTTACCAGGGAAAGAACGAGTCAAAGTGATTTGTATGGATTTAAGTAGTACCTATCGGTCTATGGTAAAAAAATACTTTCCTAATGCGATGATAGTTACCGATAGATTTCATGTAATCCGTTTAATTCAACATCAATGTATGATGACTTATCGAGAACTGTCCCGTGAAATTAAAAGGAATAGGGGCATCCTGGCCCTATTGAGAACCAGGTCTGATAACCTCAGTGAAGAGATGAAAGTAAAAAAGAGATGTATTTTTAACTCAAAA
>NZ_LBAW01000029.1 GCF_001648595.1 Legionella bozemanae
TTCCTATATTTCAATGCCTTAAACCAAATTTTTTTGTCTATCTCTCAGGCATAAAGCACGGCAAGTGGGTAAAAAATATGTTATAGAGTAAATGCATCGAATAGTATGATATAAAAGTCAAATGCCTACGTTCTGCGCTTTATGCGCGGAATCCAGTTGCGGGTTTTCATGGAGGATCGATTGAATGTTGTGCATCAAGCAGGGCAAGTAGACACAAAAAGGCTATTTTATGTTCAAAAATTAGATGTGTTTACCCTGGATAGGATAACTAAGTCTCTAAAAAAGGAAATACAAATGAAAATTATTGTGGTTGGTGGAACTGGATTAATAGGTGACGCAGTATGTAAAGAGTTGAAACAACGGCACACAGTGATTACAGTGGGACATACTAATGGTGATTTTCAAGTTGACATTAGAGACGCCCGTTCAATTGAATTACTATATAAATCAATAGGTTCGTTCGATGCAGTTGTTGCTGTAACGGGTGAAGTGTATTTTGAAACATTAACGGCTTTTACTGAGGAACAATATACTATTGGTTTGAATAGTAAGTTGATGGGGCAAGTCAGGCTCGTATTAATTGGCCTCAAATACATCAATAAAGGAGGTTCATTTACTTTAACAAGCGGTGTTTTAAGCCATGATCCAATCCTTACGGGAACATCTGCGTCTATGGTCAATGGAGCCATCGATTCTTTTGTAAAAAGCGCAGCGATTGAATTACCGCATCATCTTCGTATCAATGCAGTAAGTCCTACAGTTATATCAGAAGCAATGAGTCGCTATGCACCTTTTTTTCGTGGTTTTGAACCGGTGCCTGTCAATCGAGTTGCTTTGGCTTACAGTAAAAGTATCGAAGGAGCTCAAACGGGTATGGTTTATTCTGTTGAGTAAAATTCCAGAGTTCACGATATAATGGATTTTATTGCATGCTGGAGCGACGATTTAAGTTATTGAGGAATGATTTTAAAATGCAGATGAGAATATTCTGGTTTATTTTGTTTTCCTATTTATTTGCAGCAAAAATTAATGCGGCTGCTCCTGCGGATTTAATGTTTCATGATAAACCCATAGATCCCTTATGTTTTTTTAATATCGAAGGAAAAACAATTGATCTGGAACAATGTGGGGTGGAAAAAGAGAAATACGTTGTCAAAGGACATAATTCCCAGCTCATCGCAAAAGGCTATATTGGTTATAATTGGCAAGATCCTCAGTTTCCAGACTCAACTGAAGGGTATAGCTATTATAAATTTTTTAATGCTGGAGAAAGCCTATATTGGCTTTATACAATTAATAGCGGCGGAGGTACTGGTGAGTTTACTGCCATACATCGAGTGAAAAGAAAAAATACGGATACGGTAGAGGTTGAAACTCTAGCGGATGGTGACCGTTGTAATGGCGGCCTGCACGATGTAGCTGAAATCAATAACCACTTAAATTTTAGCCAGAATCTTACTGCCTATGATCTGATTGCATTATCCAAGAATCTAAACCCTACAGTTAAAGCGTATGATGATTTAGCGGCATGTGCCATTTGCTGTGTTGCTAAAGCATATTATGAAGTGAACTCAAATGCGCAGTTGAAATTGAGTTATGTTGATTTAGGAACTATTGAAGAAACTAAAGAAATGCCCGATCAGGGGGCGCTGCAGTCGTGTTTTAATCAATTAATCACTTCTTATGTTACTGCGGGTAAAACCAAGTTAAAGCAAAATATGCTCGATGAGCTTGCAGCAAAATTTAAGCAAACATGTAAGAAAAATTAAAATGAGTTTTTACGCTGCTACAATCCATCTATAAAAGGAGAATTGCGTGCTACGTACTCTTGTTGCTCATATTTATCCACCATTCATTTTCTTATTTTGGATAACTTTCTTCTTGATTCTTACTAAGGTGCTTTTCTCTTATAAACGCAAGACCATGCATATTACTGCCGAGATGCACGGTACACGATTGGTTGTAAGTATCATAGGAGGTCTTTTTAGTATTTTTCTAGGATTTGTGACCTTTATCTCATGGACCAATTATAAAGAAGCAACAGGTCTGGTCGCACAAGAGACAACCCAAATATATACCACTTGGGAGAATAGTAGAGGGTTTCCATCTTCTATTTTTCAAAATATTGATAAATTGCTTCATGCTTATGTTTTATCGATTCTCAACGATGAATGGCCTTCAATGAAAAAGGGGAAAGCATCATCAATAACTCAAGATGCAAGTAATGCTCTATATTCAGAATTTTTGAAATATCACCCTTCAGATTCTTATATCCAATCCTTTTATAATCGAGCTATTTCCTCTTTAAATGCAGCAACTGAGGCAAGAAACCAACGTATCAATATGCTTCATGTCATTATCCCAACAGCATGGTACCTTATGATCTTAATTGGCACTTTTACGATTATTTTTGTTTCAATTTTTTTGCTGGAAGGGATTTTTGTGGAAATTTGTATTCACGTGATGCTCTGTATCTTTCTGTCATTTTATCTCACTGCAATTATCATCTTAAGCCATCCTTTATCTGGCTTGATTACGATTTCTAATCAACCCTATAAGGCTCTTATGTCTAAGATGGACGTTGACTTTAGAGTATCGTCACAATAGTGCTCTGGTTGCCAGGAGAATTTATTGGCTAGGCGTCCTCTTTTTATAATGTTGCAGTACTCTCCTTAATTCCGAATTTGAGCTATGCTTATTTCAAATATGCCAGCGCAATATTGTGTTCTTGAGTAATCCAGGGAGAATGCCAAAAATGAGTTATTTTAATGCAAAGGACCCAATATGCGAGACTCAAGGATGTCCCCAGCGAGTTAGCATAGCGCTTATTCCACGATCAGTTGATCTTGGCGGGTTTCAAGTAGAGCGCATTTTACCATCCAGAGAAAAAAGAACTGTAGGCCCCTTTGTTTTTTGGGATCTAGCAGGGCCAAGCGAACTGCTTATGGGTCAAGGCATTGATGTGCTCCCGCACCCTCATATTGGTTTATCAACCATGACTTATTTATTTTCCGGAAAACTGGTACATCGGGATACGCTTGGCAGCCATCAAATTATTGTCCCAGGTGAAGTAAATTTGATGACTGCCGGCAGAGGGATTGCTCATTCCGAACGTACACCGCATCAGGATCGCCTTTATCCACAGCATTTTTTTGGTATCCAATGTTGGTTAGCATTACCCCTCAATAAAGAGGAAACCAACCCTTCATTTACCCATTATGATAAAAGTGCTATTCCTATGCACAATGATGATAAAAATATGAGTTTGCGAGTCATTGCCGGAGAATGGATGGGGTTAAAATCATCGGTTATCACGCAAAATGAGGCACTTTTTGTTGAATATAAACTGAAGGCCCATGCCAATCTGATCATTCCATCAACAGTAGAAGAGCGGGCAATTCATATTCTGCATGGTAAGATAACAATTGATGCGACTCAATATGATGGCTCAACAATGCTCATTCTTAAAACAGGGGCTGAAATCAAAGTAACGGCGATCTCCGATGTACATATGATTATTTTGGGAGGACCTGCTCTTGAACAACGGCGATATCTTTGGTGGAATTTTGTAGCCAGTTCGAAAGAAAGAATTGAGCAGGCCAAATTGGATTGGATAGAAGGGAAGTTTGGAAAAATACCTGGCGATGAACATGAATTTATTCCTTTGCCAGATTAAGCCGTTTACGGAGATGTCTTATAAGCGATATTCATTAAAAAGGACCTTGAAAATGAAAAAATCAGATCAGGAAACTCAATATCTCAAAGATGGCAGCATCAAAACCATATTGACAGGTTATAATCTACTGAATAATTCCAGATTGAACAAAGGCACTGCATTTACTAATAGCGAAAGAGATGCCTTTTCTCTTCACGGTTTGTTACCACCCCAGGTGAGTACATTGCATGATCAGCAAAAACGCCGCTACGATGGCTTGGTCGCATTGCCAACCACTTTAGAAAAATATAGTTTCTTACGCGATCTCCAGGATAACAATGAAACCCTTTTTTACTCGTTGATCATTAATAATATCGAGGAAATGCTGCCCATTGTTTATACTCCTGTTGTTGGGGAGGGATGCCAAAAATTCAGTGAAGTATTCCGCAAGCCTCGAGGCCTATTTCTTAGTTATCCCAACAAGAATTTGATTGATCAAATCTTTGCCCATCCACGTTATGACTTAATTAAGTGTATTGTTGTGAGTGACGGTGAGCGCATTCTTGGTCTTGGTGATCAAGGAGCGGGTGGAATGGGAATCCCAATAGGTAAAATGGCGCTTTATACTGCTTTGGCCGGTATTCCTCCACAATATTGTTTGCCTATTTTGCTGGATGTGGGAACAGACAATGAGGAGCGATTGGCCGATCCTCTTTATATTGGTTGGCGGCATAATCGTATTCGTGGTGCAGAGTATGACGAATTTGTGGATACATTTGTATCCGCGGTGAAACGTCGTTGGCCAAACGTTCTTCTGCAGTGGGAAGATTTTGCAGGTGTGAATGCAGCACGGTTGTTGGAGCGTTATCGAGACCAACTGTGCACCTTTAATGATGACATACAGGGAACTGCTGCTATGGCGACAGGGACTCTACTTTCTGCCATTAATGTGACTGGAATTCCACTAAAAGAGCAAAAAATTGTTTTTCTAGGCTTCGGTGGTACGGGTTATGGAATTGCTCAATTGATGCGGGGTGCGCTTAGAGATGCTGGATTAAGTGATCAGGAAGCTGGCGATCGTATCTATGCTGTAGACAGATATGGACTTCTTGTAGAAGGGAGTAAAGGATTGACTGCTGATCAGGCCGTCTTTGCTCGCAAACGTTCTGAAGTGGCGGGATGGCAGGTTACCAATTCCGAGGAAATTGGATTGCTCGATGTGGTTCGTAATGTCAAACCTACGGCATTGATTGGTGTTTCTACACAACAAGGGGCATTTACCGAAGAAGTAGTCCGCACTATGGCGAAATACACGGAACGCCCAGTTATTTTTCCACTTTCCAATCCAACTTCTCACAGTGAAGCAATCCCTAAAGATCTTCTCAATTGGACGGAAGGCAGAGCTTTAATCGGAACAGGAAGCCCTTTTGATCCCGTACAATTCAATGGAAAAGAGTATCATATCGATCAGACAAATAATTCATACATTTTTCCAGGCTTAGCTTTAGGTATTATCTCCTCTAAAGCAAAACGAGTTTCTGATGGGATGATCAAGGCTGCTGCACTTGCTCTTGCAGCATGCTCTCCTGCTCGGGAAAATAAATCAGCCAACCTTCTACCCCCGCTTGCAGACCTTCGCTTAATTAGTCTTGCTGTTGCAAAAGCTGTAGGGAAACAGGCGATATCAGAAGGTCTTGCCGGGGTTAATGAATCAGGATTTGAGGATGAGCTCGCTAATAATATATGGGATCCAGTATACAAGCCTTACCTACTTGCTGATTAAGCTTAACTTTTCGTCTGCGTATCGCGCATAAAGCGCTGTACGTAGAGAAATTTAAATGAAAATGGACGATCTCTCAGGCTACTTAGCCCATAAGGCTTCCTTCATTGTCTTTTATACGTCTCAAAATAAAATTTATATGAAAATCATAAAGTTAACCTGTGATTTAATATTGTTAGCAAGTATAAAATACTGTGGTATTATGCTCAAAAGCCAAAGAACAGTTTTTGTTTGACAGCAACTGTAGCGAATAGAGGACATGATGATAAACTCCAAGTTATCATTGGATTTAAAAAAGAAATGCCCCGAAGATCTATTTTCGAATAACCTCACCTATGAAATCTCTCATGATTACTTAATGGAATTGTTAGATGTTGGTAAATTAAATGTTTGGCAGTGGGATCTGGGTACCAATGAAATCATTGATTTTGGTTATTCTGAATCTTTGTCTGTTTTAAATGAACACAGTGAAGTAGGGCATATAGAGCATTTTATAACACGACTTCATCCAGATGATCGTGAGGAAATTGCCAATGCCTTAATCAATTCTTTAATTCATTTTGAGAATTATTATGCCGATTTTCGTATTCTCTCTACCAAAGGTCATTATGAATGGGTATCGGCTCGGGGACGTTACATTCGTGATGCAAAGAATAATCCAATTAAAATGATTGGTACCTGGCATTTTATTACGGAACAGAAACATAATCAGGAATTGATTAAGTTACAACAAACGACGCTTGAGCGTATATCAAGATGTTATTTCTCAGGGGAAGCCGCATCTTCATTATCTCATGAAATCTCGCAACCATTATTGGCACTGAATTCCTACTTGCTAGGTAGTATTTTGCGTTTACAGCAAGAGGATAAAGGATCAAATGAATTTATAAGCGTTCTTCAGAAAGCATTAGAGCAAGTTGAATTGATAAGTACTATTATTAAACGAATGAAGCGTTTTGTTACTCATGGAGAATTACATTTTGAGCGCGTTAATTTAACTTCTCTGGCAAAACAGTCGGTCATTTTGTCAAAATTTTATTCCCATTTTTCCGGAACAGTTGAGTATGAGTTTGATGAGGATTTAACTGAAGTTTATTTGGATCGAAATCAAATGCGACAGGTTTTTTTAAACCTTATTAATAATGCCTTTGAGGCGATGTTTGATGCAAAAACGATGAATCCTATTTTGCTTATCAAGATAAAAAACTATGAAGCGGACGTATTGGTTAGTATTGTGGATAATGGGCCTGGAGTATCGCAAAATGTACTCGATAATCTATTTACTTCATGTTATAGCACCAAAGAATACGGCTTGGGTATTGGCTTAAGTATTTGTAAAAAAATTATTGAAGCACATGGTGGGAACATCAAAATAGAAAGAAATACTTCTGGGGAGGGTACTGTAAGTTCTTTTAGATTACCTAATCAACTTTTGGAGTCTCACAATGAATAAGACAATTTATATTGTTGACGACGATGAGAACGTATTGCGTGCTTTAAAATGGCTTTTTGACTCGCTGAGTTTTGAAGTGAAAACTTACTTGAATGCAACAGAGTTCCTGCAGCAATATAATCCCAAGCATATAGGGTGTCTGATTACTGATGTTCGAATGCCTGATATAGATGGTCTTGAATTACTCGAAAAATTAAAAGGGCAAAATAGCCTGCTCAAAGTAATTATTATTACAGCTTATGGTGATATACCGATGGCTGTTCGAGCGATAAAAGCTGGAGCAATTGATTTTATTACCAAGCCAATAAATGAGAAGGATTTATTAAAGCTGATTAAAAAATGTCTTGAACATTATCCACATCATACCCCTCAGGCGGTTAATAAATATGAACTTTTAAGCGAAATTGAGCTGAAGGCGCTTGAAGCCATTTGGAATAAAAATTAAGTAGATTGTTGATTAATATCCCAATAAGCTTCTGATGCGATTGGTATAATTTCGTAGTGGAGTTTGCACGATAAAATCCTTCAATGGCGTTTCAATCTCAAAATAGAGAATATTGGCTAAAAAACCATAACAACAGGCATCTAGAGCATGTACTTTATCTCCAAATAAATAATCTTTATCTCCTAAAATGAAAAGAATTGCTTGCAAATCATCAATACCTGATTGATATATGTCTTTGGCGGGATATCTGCCAATACCCTGGTAATGATATTTTTCAATATTATATTTTCTTACCTGTTCAAGAGTGGCTTCGGATAATTCGGAAAATTGTTTTAAGAACTCCGCTTTGAACATAGGCCAGAATTGTTCGTCTTGCCAACGCGAATAGGACATAACCCAATACATATGATTATCTAACATTCGTACAGTCAAAAAATGAGTGTTTTTTTGTTCTTCTGTTAAGTCATCGTCCAAATCAACATATTTTTGCGACAGATATTGAATAATAATATTACTATCAGTAATGATTTTTCCCTCATCACTTAGATAAGGCAACTGCCCTCGCGGTGCATTCTGGGTATTAATGATATGTTCATGTTGGTATTCTATTTGGGTTAATCTAAGAAAAGTGTCTACTTTCAGGCCAAAAGGGTTATTATCTGGAAGACCAAAAAGCTCTGGATAAGAAAATAAAATTATCATTAAAAACTCCCTCTTTTTATATAAATTTCAATTACTAAAATAGCCTAACTTATAAAGATTGGCCAATACGAATGACGCAACTCGACACAGAAAGTACGGTATTGGAAGAAATGAATATGCGTTCTTTCTGGTTTGTAACATTGAAAAAAGGAAGGTGTTGTTTGCGGATCATTAAGAGTCGATTCGGAATTTGCTCTCAGCGAAAAAATATCATGCATTTTGCTTTTAATGTGTCAAATGGAGATAGTTTTACTCTTATTTAACAAAACAATGGTATTTATTTACAGTTTATCCCTTTAATTTAATATTTGTTTAATAAATAATCAGTATCATATGAGGTATTCCCTTGTTTTGCTTCAGAGCAGCAAATAAGTCCGTAATTTAGGGGAGCGATATGACAATTGATCTGAATTTAACAAGCCAAGAATTAATTGCACAATTATGTGCAATAGATCCAAGTTTCCATCAGACATTCACAAACTCAACGAAAATAGATAAAAAAGCTCTATTAGCTTGGCTGGAATCCACCTCAAAAATTGAAAGCAGCAACAAAGCATTTTTTTTAATTACATCATTGCGGGCCTCTTTATTAAAAGATCTCCATAAATCGTTAAATCCTGGGCAGGTAGAAGAAGAAACTCAAAAAGGCGGAATGACTGCAAAAACTAAATATGCACTATTAGCTCTTGCCGGAACTGTTTATTTTGGTTGCGAAGGGTTTGATGGTATTACTGCAATGCTCGGTGCTTTTTCCTCTATCCCTACCATTGCTTTATTTGTGGCAGGAACATTATTTTCAGTTCTTTCCATGGTTGTATTTTATAGTTTTGATTTGGTTGAAATTTCCAAAAACCTGGGGATCAAATCCACAGATACAAAAAAATTACTGGATGTTTTACTTGACGAAGTGAAACAAATAGAAGCCATCCGCATGCGTCTTGCCAAAACTGTCAAGAAGAGTAAGGAAGAACTTGAAGAGGATCTTCAGGTTGCAACAATGTTACTGCAAAGATATAAGGACTTAAAACAAATTCGAGACGATCTAACCTCGGCTTCAAATAATCCTTATTTACAAGCGGCTAAGTACATCACAGCAGGGGTTGCAGGGATTTTATTTTTTAGTGGTGGTTTTTTTGCGGGACAAACTGTAGCTTTGGCCATCGCAGGTTTATTTGTTACTGGCATGGCTGCAACGGCGTGGCCAATTGTTGTTGCTGGTATTGCTGTTGGTTTAGCCGCACTAAGTGTTTACTGGTTTGTTGAACGTCCAGGGATTGAAAATCTGATTAGCCGCTGGAGGGGATTGGATAAAAAGAAAATGGATAAATTATGTAAAGAAGATGTGGTTAAAAAAGAAACAGAGGAACTGGAAGAATTAATTGCAGGCATTAATTTTAAGATTGGCTCACTGAAACAACACGAAGAAGACCAGTTAGAAATCAAGAGCCTGAAAGAGAGATTGTCTGCTGTGGAATTAGAAAAAAATGCTGCCCTTTTGAAAGCAGAAAAAGCAGAACTTGAAGTAGCTCGCTTAAATGCAGAGTTAGAAAAAATAAAAGCACAACAAACCAAACCAACTGTTGAGACTGCAAAACATGAGAATCCTGTTGTTTCAGACACTATAAAAGTTGCTCGGCCCATCCCTATTTCTAGAGATGATAATGAGTTGTCACCGCGTCAACACCACGCATTTTTTAGATCAGCATCTACAGGGCATCTTCCTGGTTTAGAAAAAAGATCTATTCTTGATACTGCGAATTCTATGTAGATTGCGATGTCGGAGGTTAATTTAAATCGTTTGACGTACTGCACTTTATGCTAGACGATCTCACAAAATTTAAATAGGGAAATAAGTCCTACAGGCTACAGCGAGATCTAAAAAACGGTCATCCCTGCGCAGAGGGATGATCGCTCTTTAGGCATTTTATTTAGAGTGTATGCATACTCAATGTATCTTCTACCTGCAAAACCTCTTCTTTCAATGAACGGTTTTTCCCAGAAGTAGCCAGTATGCCGTTCTTTAACAGAGCCTGCGTTACAGTATGATTTGTTGCAGGTTGTTGCCAAACCGGTATGGCAATTGGTTTTTGCCCAAGCACAATAGGTGGTTGGGGTATTGGTCTTCTTCCTGGGTTAAGCTCAAGTTCTTCTGCTTCCAATAATTTAAGTTGCTCGGTAGTAAGTGTTTTGAGTTGACTGTTATAAATAAAGGGAAGTACTCGAAGTTTGAATACCAAAGAAAATGCTGCGAATTTATTACTTAATTCAGTATACCCATGATGTAGTGGATCATTATATGTTGCTTGTAATTGGGATGGAGATAAGGTGTCAATCGTATTGAGATCCGTACGATAATAAATTTTCTTGTCTTGACCTAATAACAGCAATGGCTGTGGTTGGCGGTATTGATAGTCAATATCTGGCATTTGTTCCAGCCCGCCATATTGTGACTGCTCAGGCAATTTGCTTCCATTAAATACATGATGTAAATCGTTCAGTGAGGAAGTCATTCCTGCAAGACAGGCTTGTTTGTTGAAATAATTATTTGCCACATCAAAATCACCATCACCACCCGCAGTAACTGGTGGCTCGCTTTTATCGGGTGTCGGATCGTAAATGCGTTTGGTATAGACCATTATCCTATTTAATTCATCATGCAAATTATTGACTAAAATGCTACCCCAAACGCCAAAGCGCTGTGGAAGTAAGGCACGTAAATCACCCATAAATGAAACATGGCCTGCAGCAAAATGATCGGTATAATAGTGAAAACAAAAAAACTCCATTCCCAAAGACAATGCCTGATAGCGATGGGCTAAATCCTCTAATGTTTCACGATCAAGGCCTTTAGGGATTTGTGCGAGTATTTGGAGTAATGCATTGAAATCACTATTTTCTGATTGATAATCTGCATGAGCCAGAAATTGTTGTAACTCATAATAAATACGTGCATATTTCAATGCGATACAATGGCCTATAGTATAAACACGGACTGACCATGGAGTAAAATGCGCTATATTCCTATTTAAAATGTCACTGTAGTTTTTTACTCTAAGCGCAAACATGAGTTGTTGCACATAGAAATTTAATGTGCTTGAAAACGGAATGTAATTGGCATTGTTAATCGTATAAATCGTATCAATATCGCTTTGTTTTACGTTAGTGTTTGCTAATCGTTGATAAGAGCTAATTAGTTTTTCTTCCTCGTTCCCGGTAACGGGTTTTTTTATTAAATATTTTCCTAAAGTGTTGCATTTCCCTGTATTATCAAAAGCTTTTGGATTTTCTTTAAATTCACAAATGCTTGGCAACTTAAATGATACTTCTTTGCCTCCAAAGTAATCACCAGACATGGCGATAATAACTCCAGCGGATACTTTTAATCCAATGGGTTCAGGAAGGCCAATCTCATTAATTCCTTGCAAGTGCAAATGCAAGGTGCCCTTTTCAATATCAATGTATGGATTGCCTCTTAAGACATCCCATTCTTGAAATCGCAATGCATCACCAAGTTCCGTGTGTTCATTTGTATCCATAAGCAAGCTCCATTTTTATTTTTATTTATTGCGCCTCAAAAACAATGAACTTCTAAATGCGATTCTTAACATTAAAGAAAAAGAAGGGTAAAAAAATAAATATAGAAGTGAGATGTCAAATTTTCAAATAAGCCAGTGAAGCTCATTAAGCGCGGAGTGTATTTTCTGCAACTATAATTAAAATAAATTAAGCAGATTGAGATTATTATGACCGATAAAAAAATTGAGCAGCCAATAGGAGTTCATCGTAATACTTTATTTTCAAATACTAAAGATACGAATACCGCTTCTTCTAAAGACCGTCTAAAAGATTTTGATGCAAAAAAGCAGGATGCATGGCTTGAATTCAGCAAGACAGTGATTCAAGAACTAGGTGAACGAGCATCCTCTTTTCCAAAAGTACCGCCAGAAGTTCGTAAAGATATTAACTGCCCTCCAGATATGTTGCGCTCTCAAGTCGGTTGTACTTATGCTTGGTTGGCTGATAAGCGGCGTGAGGTAGCCAAAGCATTGAAACAAGGGCCATTGAGGCATCAATTCGGATTAATTAATAAAGCAGGTTTTGTATCTACAGATGATTTTAATTTATCTCGAGATTTACCCACCCAAAAAAATCTGATCTATGCGCATCTATCCGATTTAATTCATCAACGCTGGGGACACGTTGAGGTGCAAGGACACCCAGATAAATCAGGTGAAGGAACAAAATACACAATTAAAATTAAAATGACTGACGAAGAACGCGAATTAGCCCATAAAAAAAACGCGGCTTCTGAGCTTCCATTTATTGAAGATGATGTGGTGCTCACGATTACTTTTAACGATTATGGTAAGGACGACAGTAGAACATCCATTGTAATTGATCATCGTTTCACCCCTTTTGCAGAGGATTATCGGGACAAGTCCAGTTATTTTCAGGTGCAATTTGAATTAATCGACCCTTATTTTCAAGCGTGTTTTAATTGGGAGCCTACACAGGATATCAACGATTTTTTAGTTAATGCAGGAAAACTTGCATACAGTCTTGCTCGCTTACAACCTGTAGGTCGAGGAAATTCGGCAATTGTTGAATGGATGGTAAGAGGGCTTGCAGAAGCAAAAAGTATTGAATTAGGACCTTTTAATCATCATGAGTTGGGATGGGATTTTAAAGCGTTTTTGACTCCAGATATCAATGTGTATGCACAATGGTTTGCTGAAAAAGCGTTTAGTAGTTATGCATTAAAAGAAAGCGAAAATTTAGTGTTCACAAACACATAAATTGGTCGATTGTGGCGTGGTTGGTTTACTCTATTTGGACTACTCGTTAGAGCGTATACCAAATCCATTCTCTCAACACTCCATGCTCTAATACAATCAATTCAAATAATTTTTAATTATTTTATTTTCGATTATTTACTAATTTTCGAAAATAATTAATACTGTTTGCATGATTGAAATGAAGTGTACTTGCTATGTCCCAAATTAAAATAAAACAATCAAAGACAAGCACCGTATTAGAGAAATTACGTCGTGATCTCGTAAGTGGTTACTTTGATCCTGGCCAAAAATTACAAATGGAGCAATTAAAAGAACGATACGAGGTAGGATACAGTCCCTTGCGTGAAGCTTTGTCTCGTCTGGTAAGCCATGGTTTAGTTAATTTTGAAGATTTGTGTGGTTTTTCAGTACCGTCTTTATCTTTAGAAGAGTTATATGATCTCTATGCAGTCAGAATACAGATTGAAACACGTGCTTTGGAATTATCCATGCAACATGGAGATGAGTATTGGGAGGCAGATGTCATTGCGTGCTGGCATCGTTATGCAAAATACCTTACCCCACCACAAAATAAACCGCTGGATCCCATTGAATGGAATATGTTTCAAAGAGAATTTACTTTCACGCTGATTAAGGCGTGCCAATCTCCTTGGTTACTTAAAATTCAAGATATGTTGTATGACCATTCATCACGGTATCGTTTTTTATGTCTGGATCGGCATCATAATGATGAAAAAGTATTAATGGAATTTAAACAAGAAAATGAGCAGTTAGTTACTGCAGTATTGGCGAGAAATAAAGAAAAAGCGATTCAGATCTCTCAAAGTGGATGGGATAGCTCGATTAAAATGATGGCGGATAGTTTAAAGAATAAAAAAAGCTAGGGAATAAGCGATGACTGAAAATAAAAAAAATTATTTACTCATTCCTTCGGTACCCACCCCAAATGGTCGATTGCATTTAGGCCATATTGGTGGGCCGTTTTTAAGTGTGGACATACTTGCAAGATATCTAAAACTTTGTGGGCATTCCGCTTGGATAATTTCAGGAACCGACAGTTATGAATCGTATGCGGCAGGGAAAGCAGAGGAAGAGCATTTAAGCCCCAGAGAAATAGGTCATCATTATCATGCATTAATTGCCGATGATTTAAAGTCAATGAGTATTAAATGTGATCAATTTATTAATCCACTTGATGCGCAATGGAGCACATCCTATCAAGAATGGCATGAGCAGATCTTGCAACAATTATTGAATAATAAGGCTACAGTCTTATTAAAAGAGAATATACCCTGGGATGATAAGAATAAGCGTTACCTGACTGGATATTGGCTGCAAGGGAATTGTCCTGTGTGTTATAAAAACACTGCAAGTTATTTTTGTGAACATTGTGGTGCACATTTTCGCCCGGAAGAAATGATTCGCGAAGAGCATTTAGAGCAAAAAGTGGTAGAAAATATCTTTTTACAACTCCCTGATGATGTTAACCTGAGTTCGCGGGGAATTCCTCAAAAAATAGTGACGCTTTTTCAACGTTATCGGGTGTTACAAAATAATCGATTCAGGCTTACTACACAGTGTGATTGGGGTTTAGCAGATAATACTGATCCTGCTTATGCAAGAACTTTATTTAGTTATGGTTTTGTTTTTGCTTATTTTCTAATGTTTGGAGAAATCGCGGGGAAACTCATGGGCCTCAACAAAAATGCATTTGCAGCAGATTCTGATGTGATTACTATTTCCAGTTTTGGGCTCGATAATTCATTACCTTTTTTAAGCAGTGCATTGGGAATTAGTTCTGGATGTCCTCAATACAAGTCATTTGATTATTATCTGGTTAATTATTTTTATTACCTTGATGGGTGTAAATTCTCTACAAGCCGACAGCATATGATTGGAGTAGATGAGGCGATCAAGCAAAAAGGGCTTTCCAGTGATATTATTCGGCTTTATCTTGCTTCAATTGATGTGCGTAATCAAATAGGCAATTTTGCCGTTGATGATTTTATCCATTATTACAACAAAACTATAGATTGGCTTGAACACTATATTATCCAAGGGATACAAAACATACCTGATAAGGTGAGACAGCCTTGCAATCAACAGCTTCAACATCAATTAGGCGATTTGTTTGCAATTCAGGAACATGCATTGCAACCAGAGCACTTTTCTCCTCATATTGGGGTGCAATCTCTAAATGACTGGCTTGTTCTGGGACAAAACTTAAGTCGATCTCCAGAGGATTATTTCTGGTGGTTAAAAGGATTTGCTTTGGTCATTTATCCCTACATGCCAAAGCTTGGTGAAACAATTTGGAATGCTCTGGGATATAAACAGTTACCCACTCACGCTGATTTTTTTGGTAAGCCCACATGGCTCTTGCAGAGAAAAATACAATTAACCCTAAAACGAATTACAACGGAATTTGAGATGCACATAGAGGAAGTGAGTTATGAACAAAACGAATCATGATGCAATTTCTGATGTACTTGGAGTTGGTGTTGGACCATTTAATTTGAGTGTTGCTGCTCTTTTGTCCTCAGTCAAAGAGATTTCAAGCGTGTTTTTTGAACAAAATAAGGAAGTGATTTGGCATCCAGGAATGTTATTTCCCAATGCTGAAATTCAGGTCAGCTATTTAAATGATTTGGTTACGCTTGTTGACCCTACCAATTCTTATTCCTTTATTGCCTATCTTGCAAAACACAAACGATTATATCGTTTTATTAATGCACAATTTAAGCATGTATTACGTACTGAATTTAGCCATTATTTAAATTGGGTGAGCCGTTCATTACCTAATTTATTGTTCAACGAAAAAGTTGAGGAAATTTTTTTTGATAAATCTCATTTTGTTATGCAAACATCTCAGAGAAAAATCAAAGGAAAACATCTTATTTTAGGCAACGGTTTAACTGTAAAAGTCCCTACTTGCGTTAAACCTTATTTGGGTAAAAATGTATTACATAATAAGAATTTTTTACTCAATCCAATAAATTGGCAGGGAAAAAGAGTGGCTATTATTGGTGGAGGCCAAAGTGGTGCCGAAATTGTGCAGCATATTTTATCGAGTGAGCAATTGCCTTCAGAGTTAAATTGGATTTCAAAGAGATCTCAGCTATTACCAATGGATACCTCTCCATTTGTCAGTGAATTTTTCACGCCTAAGTATACTGAATTCTTTTTCCATATGCCCGAGAAAGAAAAAGCCTCTTTATTGCAAGAGCAGCTTTTGGCAAGTGATGGTATTTCGTTCCATTTACTCCAAGCAATCTATCAAAAACTTTATAGCCTCGAGTTTTTGGAAAATAAAAATAAGTTTTTTAAGTTTTTACCATGTCATGAATTAACACATATGAATGGCGGATTAGGTAGATATCAGTTAGTACTGACTGAGCTTAATACCATGAGCAGAAGAGTCATTGCTGCAGACATTGTTATTTTGTGTACAGGATACCAGTGGAAGTTCCCGGATTATCTTGCCCCGTTGTCTGCAAAAATACCTTTAAATAATGGGACATTTTGTGTCAATCAGGATTTTTCTATTGTATGGGAGGGACCAAAACAACATCGTATTTATGTCCAAAATGCAGCGCGCAATGCTTATGGAATCGCAGAGCCTAATTTAAATGTTATGGCATGGCGAAGTGCAAAAATAATTAATAGCCTTGCGCAATCATCAATCTATGAGCTGGAGCAGGAAAGTACCGTCTTGGATTGGGAGCACGAATTGTTTTCTAAGGAGCAACACTATGCCTCAATTGCTTGAGCCTATTGTTTTTGCAAATCCACGGTTGGTTTTTTCTAATCCGGAGCACATTGCTTCGGGAGTTGTAGTAAACCCTGTTGATTTTGTACAAAAGCAGGCATATCCCCCTTTTCAAACAACATATTTTCAAGTGTTGCCCCTGAGTGAAACTCCTATGGATTATCATCAAGAAGAAGAAATTTGGATTGTATTAAATGGCAGTGGAGTTTTAACTTATGAGGAAACTGTTCATCGACTTAATATGCACGATATTTTTTACTTTGCTTCATTTAAAAAACATCAAATTCGTAATCTTATGCATGAGCCACTTCTTATTTGCTCTATTTATTGGTAGGGTACGGTAGTGGAAGCTGTGTATACTGTTCTTTGGGGCGAGCATTGTAATGATGAACTATAAGGTTAGATGGTTACAGCCTATTGATAAAGAAAACTGGTTAACAATGTGGCAGGAATATATGAGATTTTATCAAACGTCACTACCTCAAGAAGTAGTAAATAATACGTTGAACATGCTCCTTTCCGAGAATCAAAATACAGGATGCCTCATTGCTTGTGACTCTCAAAATACAGCAGTTGGATTTCTAACTTTTATCGTGCATTTAAGCACTTGGAATATCAATCCCGAATGCTATTTATATGATTTATATATAAAACCAGAACATCGAAAAGCAGGAGTAGCGAAGATGCTCATGGATGAATTAAAACAACTCAATAAGTTACGTCAATGGAGTAGAGTATATTGGATCACTGAGCCAGATAATCGGGTCGCCCAAATACTCTATGATAAAATTGGAAGAGGTGAACCTTGGATTGTTTACTCAATGTCTAAATGAAAAGATCCTCATCCAACCTTTCTCCGGAGAGAAAGGAAGTCATAATTTCTGCTATTTAAAATCATAAGTATAATATTGAGGGTACGCTTCAGGAGGATCGCTAGGAAAAATTTGTCCTGTCAGGTATTGTTCTTCAAAGGTAGGCAAAGGCAATTGTGCAGCTTGTTTTTGGAAAAAATAATTTCTTAATAGGGCCATTTTTTGATTATGAATGTTCTTAAATTCATTCACATCTGTTTGAAAACTTTCATTCACATCATCAAGAAATTTTTTTAGTTTAAGATGTTCGGTTTCATTAAGCTGGTCTTGGTAAGGTGCAAATGTATTTGTTACCGTTGCAAAAAATAAACGGTAATGAATGGTTAACTCATTAATGATTTCTTGTGTTTCCTGCTTTGATAATACTCTACTCTGAGAGATACGTTGTTTTAATTTTTCATAGGTAGGGACCAGTTCCGCATCCCATTTTTTTTCAAATAAATCAATTAGACTTTCAAATTTGTTGAACATTTTAATTCTTCAATGAAGCAAAAAGAAACAAAATTATACATATCATTTAAATTGATCTCAATAACGATTTTATTTTATCCATAGACTATATTTATCTTAAATAGAAGAGGGCTATGTTTTGTACTAACTATTTATTAAGTAATAAATGGTTTATATTCGGAGATATTAAAAAGTTCGAATCATGTTGGAACAAAAACACAAGAATTCTTCTAAGTAAAAAACGGAGATTTTTATCATGCAAGAGTTAGTCAAGCCAGCACTTTTTAATGCGCAATTAATAAGAAGCTTAGGATGTGCTACATATCAAGGGTCTGAAGTCGGGGAATGTCTTGCTATAGCGAACCAAATAGAACCTGGCAATAAAGAAAGTTGGTATGCACGGTGGACCGCTTTTGCTGATAGCAATTTCAGCATGGCAGAAACGTATCGAAGTCAAGGTTTTCATTTTGATGCCAAATTGGCTTTTCTGCGCGCTTGTACTTATTATCGAACAGCTTTTTTTTTCCTGGAAGATGAACCTGCTGATCCAAGGATCGAACAAGCATTGCAATACAGCATTCGAGCTTTTCATCAAGCACTCGAATTTTTTGAAACTCCTGTGGAAAAAGTAGAAGTTCCCTTTGAGGAAACAACGTTGCCAGGTTATCTTTATCTGAATAATTCTTTTTCAAATCATCCTAAACCTATTTTAATTGATACTGGTGGGGGCGATAGCACTAAGGAAGAATTATATTTTAGTTCAGCAGCTGAAGCGTTAAAGCGAGGCTTTCATTGTTTAAATTTTGAAGGTCCTGGTCAAGGCAGTATGCTGCGTCTAAATAAAATGCCTTTTATCCCCGATTGGGAACGAGTGATAGAAAAAGTTGTCGATTTTATCAGCAACCGTCCCGAAATTGATCAGAATAAGATCTTCTTAATGGGGCGCAGTTTTGGTGGTTATCTTGCTGCTCGGGCTGTAACAAGAGAAAGACGTATTGCTGCATGCATTGTTGATCCAGGAATATTTGATGCAAGTGGTAATTTCGAAGCTAAATTTAATTCGTTTATGACGAAGTTTCCTGATTTACACAATGCTCCTATAGAGCAAGCCTTAGTACACCTAATGAAAACAGATGAAAATTTACGATTTATGTTAGAAAGTCGAAAATGGCGATTTGGCGTTCAAACAATTGAAGAAATGCTCGATAAAACGCGTGCTTACACGTTGGCTGGCTTAGTAGAAAAGATTCAATGTCCCATGCTGATTTGTGATAATACTCTAGAATACATCACATTAGGTCAGGCAAAAAAACTGTATGACCAATTACAATGTAAAAAACAATATATTCTTTTTAATGATGAAGAAGGTACCGGCGGCCATTGCCAGCCACTTGCACCACGATTATTTAGTGCAAAAATTCATGCTTGGCTAAATACATTATAAGTGTAATGAGGTCAAAGATTGAGTCATTAAGAAAACGCCCCTATTTTTAGGGAGTGCCATTTAATTTCAGGAAGATAAATGGAGTCTATAGGTACATGGTGGTTATGGGTAATTTTTATTGTTTTGATACTGATTGTATTAAGTATCGATATTTTTCTTTTGACCAGAAGTAAAAGGGAGCCTACCCTAAAGGCATCTTGCATATGGGTTACTGTTTGGGTTGTCTTGGCTTTACTTTTTAATGTCTTCTTATGGATTTATCTATCACAAGGCGATACAAGCAATATAGCGAATCAAAAAGCCCTTGAATTTTTTGCTGCTTATCTGATTGAAGAATCATTATCAATGGATAATATTTTCGTATTTATCATGATATTTAAATATTTTTCTATTCCCTTGAAGTATCAGCGCCGCCTGCTCTTATTTGGTGTGTTAGGCGCAATCTCTATGAGAATAATACTCATTGTATTTGGGATCTGGCTCATTAATAAATTTAAGTGGATTTTATATCTATTTGGCATACTACTCATTTATTCTGCGACCAAATTCTTCACTTTGTTTAAAGACGAACAATTTGTTACTAATAATTTCATCCTGAAAACATTAAGAAAATTTTTCCCAATAACAAAAGAAATCTCAGGCGATCATTTTATTGTTAAGAAAAATAAATCGTATTTTGTAACTCCTCTCTTTGTTGTTCTTATTTTTATTGAAGTGAGTGATTTGATTTTTGCCATTGACAGCATTCCTGCCGTATTAGGTATCACTCAAGATCCATTTATTGCGTGTTCATCAAACGCTTTTGCAATACTGGGGTTAAGAGCCATGTATTTCATTTTGGCACATATAGAAAATAAATTTCGCTATCTTAACTATGGGTTAGCCTTCATTTTAGGTTTCATTGGAATAAAAATGATGCTGCATGATCTGGTTGATATTCCTATCGTAGTGACTCTTTCAATAATTATTTTGTCGCTAAGCTGCGCGATGGCAGCAAGCAAATTATGGAACAATAAGAAATAATTAATTTACTCTTCTCATATGATTTGAGTTTTGGTTTATCATTTGAAAAAAAAGGATATTTATGGAGCAATTTTTAATTTTTGTACTGGTCGGCTTCATGGCACAAATAGTTGATGGTGCGTTAGGTATGGCTTATGGGGTAATTATTACCGGTGTTTTGGTTACTTATGGTATTCCTCCAGCAATGGCCAGTGCTGCGGTACATACTTCTGAGATTGTCACAACCGGTATTTCTGGTTTGTCGCATGCGATGTTTAAAAATATAGATTATGCATTATTTAGACGATTGGCTATTCCAGGTATTATAGGAAGTATTCTTGGTGCGTTTCTTTTAACAAAAGCATCAGAGAAAATCGCAAGGCCTTTTATTGCAATTTATTTGATTATTATGGGTTGCTTTATTTTATACCGAGCATTCCAAGGTGGAAGAATCAAGCAGCTCATAAAAAATTTTATGATCAAGCGTCAAAGGAGACGTGCATTGCCTTCGAATCATGCACGCGGGTTAATACCTCTTGGATTTTTTGGTGGTTTTTTTGATGCTGCGGGTGGAGGGGGTTGGGGATCTATTGTTAACGCCACTTTACTAGTACAGGGAACGACCCCTCATTACACTATAGGTTCAGTGAATTTGACTGAATTTTTAATCACTCTTAGTGTTTCTGCAACGTTCTTTTTTACAATTGGGATTGCCAATTGGTTTATTATTCTCGGATTGATTGTAGGTGGGGCTATTGCTTCTCCTTTTGCTGCTTATATTGTGCGATATATTCAACCGCGAATCATTATGTTGCTGGCAGGAACAGTGGTAATACTCCTTGGAATTCACTCAATTATTTCCACATTTATGAAATAGAATTTAAGATGTGTTCCCATCATTACCGTGAGTTATGATGGGATTAAGTAATTTGCATCAGTATCTGCTACAGATTATTTCAATGTCTCCCCAGTCAAATTAGCAATAGCTTTTAATGAGAAAAATATTTGATTATTCCTTCAATAAATACAAACATGAAACTGATATAAACAATAGTACCAATATACCCTACAATAAGAAGTACCCCATCTTTTTCTATCAATCCCAGACTGAAAATAATAAGTAGCAGTGCAAATATAAAATTACTTAATGGGATAGGTAACATGAGAAGGATGGCTAAACAAAAAATCATGATGCCAGTAATTATTTCCAGCAAGCGATAGCTCATAAAAAACCAGCGTGGCTTCAAAAAGTATTCAATTTTAGTCAAATAAGGTACCGTAGTATGGATTACCTTGGAAATAGTCTTTTGATGAATGGTACGTGTGGCAATGATTTTTGGTAACCACAATGTTTGTCTGCCAAATATCATTTGGCATGCAAAAAGTGCTATAGGCACACTAAACACAACAGAAACGCCTGGAACTGTAGAAAAAGGCAAGGCACTGGGTAAAGCAAAAAACAACAATACAATTCCAAATGCCCGCTCGCCCAGTACTTGTAAAATGTGCTGATACGTTAATTCACCTTGTAAGTCCTTATGGTTTGCGAGCTCTAAAAGGATATCAGAAGAATGCGTCACTGTTGTTTTCATAAATAACTCATAGTTGTAACCTGTGTACCAGGCAGGTTTTCCATCCCCAATGAGAGTCAAATGGAGTCTCACGCAAATTTGCATCACTGCTTCTAATGACTTTAAGGTCAAGTGTAATTTTTATTTATAAAGGATAGAGGAAAATCTTTTATATGACGAATAACATCACTCGTCAATAAAAGAATTCCTTAGAGTATGGAGGAAAGATTATCCCAAAGGGTTTGGAAATTTTTGTAGATAAAGCATCCCCATTTGATATGAGGCATAGTCCGTAATATGGCCTACGTCACGATATATTGGAACTCCATTAATGTCCACTTTACAATTATTTTGTTTACATTGTATTTTTTTAGGGTCGATAAGAATTAATTGCGGGTATTTGCTTTTCATTTTACTAAGTAATTGATTAAACCATTGATCTTCATAATAGGTAAACTCGCATTCATGAGAATTATAAGATGTTCTTAATTTTATATGTTTATAAAAACAATCGTGAAAATTATTTTGCATTAGTGCTGTTGACTGAATTAATACGGGTTTTGCTCCCGAATTGATGATGATTGAAAGCGCTTTATCTAGAGCTTGTGCCAATCGTTCTTGAGTTAAAAGTAAAGAATGCGGATCATCGATGTTATTTATGATGTTTGCTGACAAATAATTAGACCATACCTGACCAATAATTACATAATCATAATGATTATTTTGAATCATTTGATAATATTTTTGGGTAAGTTCATGACAGAGTGAATAGACTTGGTTTTTAAAGTGCCACCAGTCATAAAGATATATGTCAGGCAAGGTGAGGCAGGAAGATATTGTTTGCGATAAAATGGAGACTTTTGCTGCTTGTCCTAACACATCTACAAAACCCCAGTAATGATTGGCAAATGAATCACCGATCATTAATGCGTGTTTACTATCCGATTTTTTTGAGCCAACAAGGCATTGTGTATTGATTTCAGGCTGAGAGTCGGTAACACACAACGCTCTTTTTGGGCTTTTATATTGCTCTAATTGTTGATAAACGGTCAATAGTTCATTATTAAAACGCTGAGGAAATCCCTGATTTTTTTTTATTACATAGTCAGCGAGATGAAAAACGAGAATGGGAGCCAATAACAGAAACGCAAAGGAGTAACGGAATTGTATTTGTTTCCAGCGTCTTGAGGGTTTTTCAATAAAGTGCCAAGAGAGATAAGCTAAAACAAAAGTAAGTCCAAAGACAGCAAATAAAACAAGAGGGGTTTCCACGATGCTTTGGTATCTTAAAATTGTGAAAATAACCCAATGCCAAATGTAAAGCGAATAAGACAACAGTCCTATGAAAACCAACGGCTTACTGGAAAGTAATTGGCTCCAGATGTTTTTGGGAGAACAGCTTCCTATGGCAATGAGAAATCCTGTTGCCATACAAACAATAAATGCATATTGATTAGGATAACCTGTTACAACTGGATTGAAACTGGCAAGATACAACAAGGTTATTAATGCCGAACTACCCATTAGATTTAAGAGATATTTATTGGCTGAAAAAAAAGTCCTTGGAATGAATGCGATGCAGGAACCCATTAAAAATTCAAAAATCCTGCTGGAAAATAAGTAGTAGGTGTGTGAGGGTTGGTTTTTTGCATTGTATAGTGACCCTAGAAAAGCGATACAGGTCAATCCAGCAACAAGTGGAATTAAATATTTATCAGGTGAGAAACGATGCAGGCAATAGATTATACAGGGTAAAAGTAAATAGCACTGCCATTCTATTGAAAGAGACCAGGTATGAAGTAAGGGAATTTGGTGTGTGTCCGGTGAAAAATAACCTGTTGTTGTTTTATCAAAAAACAAGTTGGATAAAAACAAGGATGTTTTGCGCGCACTTCTGCTGTACTGAATTAAATCGTCGGGTAAAAAAAACAACAAAGTTAGAGCTGTTGTTAAAAAGAGCAGGCAAACAAAGACAGGTTGCAAACGCCATAATCTTCGATTATAAAAATCCAAAAAGGAAAAAGAACCAACCTTGAGTGATTCGTGGATGGTGCAAGTAATGAGAAAGCCAGAAATCACAAAAAATACATCAACTCCGATAAATCCCGCGGGAAAAAAGGAGAATTCTCCGTGATAAATTAAAATCAATATAATCGCTATGGCTCTAAGTCCATCAATATCAGGACGATATTCCATTCACTCTCGAATAAAAAGTTGAATCCTAACATCTTGGTTAACGTTTATCTATGCGGAATCAAAATTTACGTATGTTTTCATCTTTCAGGTTATTGAGCATATCTACAGCTTGACCCCATATTTCAATGGTTGATGAACTTTCATCTTGAGTGGACCTATTTAAGGTATCGATATAACGAATCGAATCCTCGAGTTTTTTTTCGCGTAACTGTTTTCGTATCGCATGCATAATGATAGAGGCTTCTTTAGTTGATTTTGCTTTAATGATATAACCTAATCCTTTGCCAATAGGTTCGATTTTGGAAATAAGATTGACATCGAATTGACAGTTTTCTGCCAGTTCATAGCAAAAATTGAAATTATCTTCCGAATCAGATGCTTTGGTGAAAAATTCATATTTATTAAGAAACTCTGATGAAGGTGATGTCCAAATAAAACTTAAAATATATCCCAGAATGCTTTCTCTTAAAAAATGATTCCTGTGCTTTTTCATTAAAATATCAGCACTCGGAAGACCTTTTTTTAATAATGTGAAATGCAGTTTCTGCTTTACTCTATTAAACTCTACTCCCAGATCAATAATATTTTTATTTTTAATTTGTACTGCAATATGATTGTACAGCGACGTAAGCACTATTAATTTGCCTGCATCAAAATTTTTATCCGGTAAGTCTCCTTTGATTATTATGGAATTTGGAAGTTTTGCGTTGGTTGAAATACATTTTTCTTGGTTATCGCTTTTGCTTTTTTGATGCAAGGTGACGTTTGGTGAATTTTTGTTATTTGTAATATGTTTGAGAATATGATCAATATGAAAAAGACATTCTTCCAAGAATTCAGTTTTTTCCCGTAGGGTTTTAAGGATCATCATAATCCTCCACTATCCATGTGTCTTCTCTATGCATTGTCAAAATCCCAATTTTATTTGGACAATTTTGATACTATTATAGTATATAATCCAAGTTCTTTTGATAAAGGGGTTTAAAAATGTTTCATAGATTAGAATTCTTATATCCTAATTTTATGAGGAAATGATGCATACGTTACGCGTTTTTTTCGCAATTATCTTTCCCAAGGCAACCCAGGTTTGTCTAGCCAGAAGTTTAAAAACGCTACAAAACACCATACTGTCAGATTACATTCGCTGGGTTCATGTAGAAAAAATGCATATTACCTTGCAATTTTTAGGAAATTTACCGCAGGAACAGTTAATTCTTTTGATTGAAAATGTACAAGTCGCCATAAAAAATATACTGTCATTTCAACTTCAATTCGGTCATTTGGAATGGTTTCCAACCTTGCGCCATCCTAAAATCCTTTCACTGTCCGTTCTACCGCAAGCGGATTTGGCGATGCTGTCCAAAGTAATAGGGCATACTGCGGTTGATTTAAATATTCCTGTTGAAACTCGCATCTTTCGAGGACACTTGACTATGGGGCGATTAGTTCGCCACAGGATACCCCATGAATTATTGGAAACAATAAAGGTGCAGGTTATTCCTCCAATCATGGTTAATAAGATCCATCTCATAGAAAGTAGATCTGAAAAAGATGGCCAAAATTACTATCCATTAGCAGAATTCAAATTAGCAAAGATATAATTGGGTGATGCGAAGATTCTGATACCTAGCCATAAACACGTAATAAATAGTCTATGACAGCACGTAAACCCATGGCTTCACCGCCTTCAGGTTTTCCGGGTTTACTTTGTTCACTCCATGCCATAATGTCAAAATGTACCCACGGAGTTGACTTGTTAATGTATCGCTGGAGAAATAATGCCGCAATAATAGCTCCGCCATAGGGATAATCACTGCAATTTGTCATATCAGCAATAGTTGAGCGCAGAAACTTTTCATAAGGTGCAAATAACGGCAAACGCCAAACTGGATCAACGGTTTTATAAGATGAGTCGATTATTTCCGCTGCTAAAGATTCATCATTTGCAAAAAATGCCGACATTTCAGTCCCTACAGAGACGCGCGCCGCGGAGGACAAGGTGGCAAAATCAATCAGGAGATCAGGTTCTTCCTCACATGCTTTTACTAAAGCATCAGCCAAAATCAAACGTCCTTCGGCATCAGTATTATCGATTTCTACAGTAAAACCATTACGCATAATTAAAATATCACCAGGTTTAAAGGCATTGGGACCAATCGCATTTTCTACAGCAGGAATAAGTAAATGTAAACGAATAGGTAAGTTTCGCCTCATAATCCATTGGGCAATGCCTATTACATGGGCTGCACCCCCCATGTCTTTTTTCATTATTCGCATGCCATAAGGTGATTTAATATTCAGACCTCCTGTATCAAAACAAACCCCTTTTCCTACCAGAGTGACACGAGGATTTGTTTCATCACCCCAGGTTAAAGAGAGCAAACGTGGCTCTGATTTGGCTGCACGACCAACGGCATGAATGGCAGGAAAATTAGCATGTAACAACTCATCACCAACCCATTGCTTAAATTGTGCATGATGTTCTTCAGCTAATTTGGCCACTGTATCTGCCATTTCTTTAGGTCCCATCTCACTGGCTGGTTGATTGATAAGATCACGCACTAAAAAATGAGCTTGGGTTAAATGAATTAAATCAGCGAACATGTGTTGCTCGATTACTAAGAGTCGGGGGGGTATGCGATCTTTTTTGTATTTTTCAAAACGGTATTGTGCCAATGCCCAAAATAAGACAGCCTCTTGGGAACAGGGATCTTGCAGCTTGTAGCTGTTTGCTGGTAATAATAAAGCTGCATGGGCCATTGCTAATGCCTGATTTTCATCGCCAGTGCCTACGTAAGCTTTCTCTAATAAACCGTCCGTATTATAAAGCAAGCAATGCTCGCCAATTTTTCCATTAAATTGAGCATGCATGAAATAATTACGTTCAATAGGAGTTAACATAGAACTTTGCTTCTCCCATTGTTTTTGGGAGATTAGGTAAAGCGGGACAGGATGTGGGCTATCTACCGTATAAAAAAGTTCAGCGTGCATGTTATTTCCGGTTTAAAAGTGTACGGTTTTTATCATTGATAATTAATTATTTATTCTGGTTTATTTTTTGTCAAAATAAATGACTGAAGTTGCGAGGAAATTTTTGTATAAAGAATCTATTTGCTGCATAAAGCACAGCAAATAGACAAAAAATGCGTGACAGGGTAAATACTTCGAACAGCATGATAAAAATCAAAAGGCCTATCTTCTGCGTTTTATGACCGAGTGCTCCTCATAAATTATAAAATTTCAGTCAAGTGGGCACACTCTGTCATCCCCCTGCTTGCGCAGGGATGACAGGATATGGGGAACATTCAGGCTTTATGTGCAGAATCCGGCATCTTGACTGCAGCGGAGAAACCCGATCTCATTTGAGACCCCAATATCGCTGCGTTGCAAGAACTATAATATATCATTGAGCAGGAGCGTTTCTTTTTAAATTTTGATAAATCCCAACCAGCTCTGCTTCACCGATAACATGTCCCGTCATTGCATTCAAAACGATATCTCGAATCGTGCCATCCCCAAGGTTTAATACGGTATCCAGGGCATACAGTTTAAAATGATAACTATGAGCAATTCCAACGGGGGGACAAGGTCCTCGATATCCTAAGCCGCCCCAACTGTTTTGTGCATTTGCAGCTCCTGGTGGGATTGGAGCTCCCGCCCCTAATTCGGTTACTTTTGGCGGTATATTAAATACAATCCAATGCGTCCAGACCCCATTCGGCGAATCTGGATCATCGACAACCAGCGCAAGTGACTGAGTATTGGGTGGGATATTGTACCAAGCTAAAGGGGGGGATTGATCTACTCCGTTACATGTAAATTCGTCCGGAATCATGGAATTCATTTTAAAAGCTGGACTTTCTATAGTGAGCTTATTCGCAAAAGCATTGTAGTGAAACAAAGAAATCATCAAGAACAAAAATAGAGGACATTTTTTCATTATTTTTACCTCAGCTCGTCTCATTTTAAAAATTGGATAATCAAAGTATGGTTGAAATCATCCAGATAAGAAAACAAATAATATTTTAGTATTTTTTTATCCGCAATGATGCATTTCCATTCTTTATAAATAAAAATTCAGATGAAAATTTTTAATGTTGCTATATAATTCCCGCCCCTAAGTTGTGCCTCTAATTTTGTCATCAAAACTAATTATTTGGCATATCGGTTTAAATTCGTAGGAATCCCATGTTTTGCAGTGGCTGTCTTTTAAGGGAAATTATAAATGCAACAAAAAAATGATCAATTTGAATACAATCCCAGAGATGATGTAAGTATTAACACCACACTTCAAGATTTAAAAGACGATGAAGTAATAATTAAGATTCCGGCTTCTCTTGAAAAGCAGAGCAATTTAGAGGGGGCTTCATTAGAAAATAGCGAGGTAGTCCCTTTTGTAGATGATGAAGAAGTTGAAGGTGACGATTATTTTGGATTTTGGAGGACTTTTAAAGAGTTAAGTTCCCTATCCCTTCCTATGGCCCTTTCGTTTACTTTCAGTTTCGAGATTTTTTTAATTGTTGTATTGCTTAATTCACTTAGTGAAAATGAAGACGAAGTTGCTTCAGCAACATTAATTTCCACAATGATAAATACATTTTTAGTCATTGGAATGGCTCCTTTATTTTCTATGAGTGTGATTGCAAGCAATAAAATTGGTGAATTAACCGAGGATGAAACAAACGGTGAAACAAATGAAATAGTTTTACAAGAGAAACGTGAATACATTGCCGGCATAAATCGCAATGGCCTTTTTTTATCTGCATTAGTTACCCCTCCTGTCATGATGGGATTGATCTTTTCCAAACCTTTATTAACCACTCTTTTTGGTCAAAGTGAGCATGTTGCAGAAATTACTCAGAGTTTTTTGCGTATTTATTCGCCTGCAGTAGCAGCAGTGATGACACGAATCTCTTCAGAGCAAATGATGTTTAGCTTCGGGCATGCGAAACCGGCAATGCTTCTGGGATTGGCAAGTCTTGCAGTAGGAACAGGAATTGGTGCATGGTTGGGATTTGGTGGTTTAGGAGTACCCAAATTAGGAGGCACGGGAATTGCCATAGGTTATGTAATTGAAGCGTATCTAACCTCTTTATCCTATGCGCTTTACTTAGCAAAGCATAAAGATTTTAGTCAGTACGAATTCTTCAATATTTTTAAGAGGTTTTCCGGTCAGTTCAAGCAATTTATCGAGCTTTTGCAAATAGGCAGTTCAATTACACTTTCAGTGGCAAGCGAAATGGCAATGTCTCTGTCAGTAAGTATTTTATCGGGTATGCTTGGCACAAAGGAGCAAGCCGCAATCACTTATTTAAATCAATATATATTCTTTAATTTTTTAATGTTAGCCGGATTTGGCCAAAGTAATTCACAAGAACTTAATCGCTTGATTGGAGCTAAAAAATATGAAAATGCAAGTCGAATGGGGAAATATGGATTATTAACTACACTGATTTACACTACTCCTGTCCCTTTATTTTTTGCAGTTATGCCGGGGGTATTGATTATTGGAAAGGCACCAAGCCAAGTAAAAGAAATTCTTAAATATTTGGCCCCTATTATGTCAACTGGAGTCATACTGGATTCCGCACGTTATAATCTATTACAACAATTGAGAGTTTTGAAGGATCTCAAAGGTTCGACTATTATTTCAGTTTCAGCGTTATCTTTGGGAATAACAGGATCAGCGCTTCTTGGGCTTAAAACCAAGTTAGGAATTTATGGTGTGGCAGCAGGCTATACGGGAGGAGTGATTATTGCAATTCCAGGATTAGTCTACCGGTGGCACAATCGCATTCGTGCGGAAAAAATTAAGGAAATAACGGAAGAACCTCCTCAGATGCTTACCTCTTCTGCACATTCTCCTGATGGTTTTTTTAGTCGCATTCTCAAGATAAAAAACAAAGGGGAAAAAGAGAGTTTGTTGGAACATAAAGGTCAAACCTATAATACAACAGAAAACGGATTCGCAGTTTAAATCTGAAAATAATGATAGGGATATAAAATGACAAGTGAATGTATTATCGATTTAATTGCAGCAAAAAAAGAAAAATCGTTTATTGTTTTTGAAGACGAGAATTTCATTTCTTTTTTGGATTCTCGTCCTCTTTTTCCAGGTCATACCTTATTGGCTCCTAAAGTGCATATTAAAACACTTTATGATGTGCCTGATTCAATGGTATTGCCTCTTTTTTTACTCACGCAAAGGATAGGGAAAGCTGTTGAAAAAGCAATGGAAGCTGCAGGAAGTTTTGTTGCAATGAATAATACAATTAGTCAAAGCATTCCTCATCTTCATATCCATATTGTTCCTAGGAATAAACAAGATGGGCTCAAAGGTTTTTTTTGGCCGCGTACTCATTATAAAGATGAAGAACACATGCGTGAAGTGCAAGAAAAAATCAGACACCAGTTGGATAAATAAATCCATTCTTGCTTTACAAGATCAATAGTATATTATTGATATCAATCCCAAAACTGTTTTCGGTTCTGTGCTTTCATAAGATTAGGGATAACCATGCATTTTCTCTCAATAATAATACTAGGATGGCTTATCATGACTTCTAATTTATCAGCAGCAGATACTCAGCATCATGACAATGCATATGATTATTCGTTCCACACCTTACGTGGACATGAGCCGTTGCCTCTGTCTTCCTTTCAGGGAAAAGTTTTAATGGTAGTCAATACGGCTTCAAAATGTGGTTTTACTCCGCAGTATGCTCGTTTGGAAAAACTTTATGAAAAATATAAAGATCGCGGTTTAGTCATACTTGGCGTCCCCTCAAATGATTTCGGGAGCCAGGAGCCAGGAACTGAACAAGAAATTGCAAATTTTTGCCAGGTCAATTACGGAGTTACTTTTCCCATGGCTGCTAAAGAAGTAGTTTCAGGAAAAAATGCCCATCCATTTTATTTATGGGCTAGAAAGGAATTAGGATTTGGCACAGCACCAAAATGGAATTTTCATAAGTACCTTATCAATCGAAAAGGCGAGCTTATTGACTATTTCTACTCAACGACATCCCCTGAAGCAGGGAGGCTAGTTAAAGTGGTTGAACAAGCACTTGACGAAAAAGCGTAGTTAAAAGAAAAGGATAAGAAATGTAGCCTGGGTGCAGCGTAGCGGAACCCGGGATTAAAATGCGATTATATTCCTGGGTTCCGCTACGCTGCACCCAGGCTACATATTGACAGCTAGGCAGTATCATACCCCCCGGCAACAGCGTTATATACTTGCACAATACTATCGAGTAATTGCGCTTTTTCCTGGATTAAACTCAACTTGCTTCGATCCCGATTTATTTTGGCATTGATGACATTGCGATAATCTTTTGCTCCAGCTTTATATTGAGCTAATGCAATATCATATGCTTTTTGTGCTGCCAAATACGCTTTTTGAGTTTGTACATACGCTAAGTTATTTTTCTGCTCATTTGTAAGCGAGTCATCTACATCTGCGAATACAGAATGAAGGGTTTCCAGATAGTCATAATAGATTGCTTTGAATCCGGCTTTAGCAGATTTGATATTTTGATAGGAGCTGGCATTGAAAATTTTTGTCGAACCTGCGGCTTGCGCAACCCAAATATTAGTACTTAATTTTAAAAGATTAGTTAAATCAACAGAAGCTCCTCCAACCAACCCAGTCAAGTCAATCGTGGGGAAAAAAGCTGAATAAGCTACGCCAATTTGTGCTTGAGCCATTTTCAGATTATTTAAGGCAACCATGATGTCAGGACGATTTTTTAAAACCGATGAAGGTAACGATTTAGGAATGAGATGATTTAAGTTTAATGAAAGTAAGGTACGATGCGTAGCAATGGGTCCAGGATTTTGATTCAATAAGAGGTGAATGGTATTTTCACTTTGCGCAATGACACTTTCAATTTGGGGAATCCTTGCTTCTTCTTCAGCAATTTGTTGATCTACATTGGTGATTATAGCAATATCATTGGCACCTTTTTGGAATCGAACACGTTCGAGTTGACGTAGTTTCCGCAAGTCGCTCGCTAGGGATTTTTCTACTGCCAATTGTTCTCGTTGGCTTAAAAGCATAAAGTAGGCCCCGCTCATTTGACTAATAATCCCTAATTTTATTGACTGAGTTTGTGCCTCCTCTATGGCTAAAGAAGCTTTGGCTGCTTTAACATTGTTAATATTATTTAAGACGTTCAATGTGTATCCCGGAACAAATCCAGCATAATATCCTCTAAACTTCGGATTGGAAAAGTTTGAAAAGAAAGGATTATTCGCCAATTGTCCTCTTGGAGAAATATGAGTATTCCAAGTGCCGCCTGTAAAGCCGGTAGCAGTTGCATCAAGAGTTGGGATCCAGGCATATTGAGCCGCTTTAAGTTGTGCTTGTGCTTGCTCAATTGTTGCATAGGAGCTCCTAATCGAATCATTACATGCTAGAGCCTGAGAAATAAGCCCGTTAAGCTGCGGATCCTTCAGTTTTTTCCACCATGCGACGCGACTTAAATCGGCTTTATTGTTGATGTATTTAACTCCACTGCGCGTACTTTTAGGATAATTTACTTTTTCATGAATAATACAGTTTTTGCAACATCCTCCAAGCAATATGGCAAATAGGTTAAGCAAGATAATTTTCAGTTTCATGATTTGGCCATTTAAAATAAAGTTATTAGGTCTTATTGACGAATTATCAGTAGATCCTAGTCGAGCTTTGTTCTAAATATTTTTCCTGTCAAAATAATCAAAATAAAGGCAATCAATAAAATAGGTAAAATATTAGGAACAATTTGGCTAAATGTATTGCCCTTCAGTAATATTCCACGTGCAATCCGGGTAAAATAGGTCATTGGCAGGCAATATCCCAAGAACTGCGCCCAAGTAGGCATCCCATAGAAAGAAAAAATATAACCTGATAAAAACATTGAAGGTAATTGAAAAAAGACACTAAGTTGCATTGCTTGCATAGGTAAACGTGCGATTGTAGAAAAAATCATGCCTACCATTAAATTAGCAATAAGAAACGGGGCTACGGCGATATAAAGCAACAAAATACTTCCTTCAGTAGGAATATGAATTAAAACCTTACCAAAAATTAAAATACTTGTAAGTTGCAAATAACCTAAAACAATGTAGGGGATTACTTTACCAAGAATGATTTCTAAAGGTTTTAATGGAGTACTTAACAGCATTTCCATTGTGCCGGTTTCTTTTTCAGAAGTGATGGCAGTCGAGGTCAGCATCACTAAAGTGAGAGTAAGTAATACTCCAATTAAACCAGGAACGATATTATAAGAACTTATATTCGATTCATTATAAAGTCTGTGGGTGGTGAGGTCGACGCTTCTTTTTGAATGCGTTGTGGATGAGAAACCTAAACCTTGTTTATTAAACCTATCCAGAGTTTGATTCAGGATGGGCAGAGCATTGCTGAGCGCACTCGCACTGCTTCCCGGATCTGAGCCATCGATTTCAACCAGTAATTGGGGGTTCTCATTACGAATATATTTACGGGTAAAATTTGGAGGGATGGTGAAAGCAAAGCTGATTTTTCCATTTGCGAAATCTTCATTCTTCTTATTTTCATCAAATCCTTCATGAATGACTTTAAAATATCCTGAAGCTTCAAGTGAGCTGACATAGCTTCGGGTTAATGGCGAATTATCATAACTAATAATGGTAGTGGGCAGATGTTTCGGATCGAATTCAATGGCAAAGCCAAAAAGGATCAGTAACATGATTGGTAAGATAACGAGCATCGCGATTGTGCCGCGATCACGGCTGACAAGAATAAATTCTTTACGTATTAAACCACCAAGACGAGCTAAAGATATTCCCTGTGATAGATTTTTATAGTTCATCGCATTAATCCGATAAAAACCTCTTCAAAAGAAGGAGTGACTTCTTTACTTGAACGATCACTGTTTTCTTGAATCACTTTTTTTAGTAATTGCTCATCGCGTGATGAAATGCGCAATTCATTATTTACAATTGAAGCCAATAATTTGGGATGTGCATCATGTATTTTTTCCATTAATGAATTTTGCTCTTTTCTATCGACTTCCAATAGATACGCTTTGACTTTTGATTGAGGAATTAAATCTTTTGTGCTGCCTGTATACAATAATTTCCCTAGATTAATATATGCTAAATCAGTGCACTTCTCAGCTTCATCCATATAATGGGTCGTCACTAAAATTGTGGTGCCATCGCGAGAGGATATTTTATGTAAATAATCCCAAAATTCTTTACGTGCCTTGGGATCAACACCTGCAGTTGGTTCATCCAAGAATAATAATTGCGGTTTATGAAGTAAACTACATGCCAGGGCCAAGCGCTGTTTCCATCCTCCTGATAAATTGCCTGCTTGTATTTTTTGATAGTCCTCTAAGCCAAGATCTTTGATGATGTTTTTTATTGCTTGAGCTGGATTTTTTACCTGAAAAATATCAGCAGTAAAGCGCAGATTTTCATAAGCAGTTAATCCCGTATAAAAACTGAATTTCTGGGGCATATAGCCTATATGTTTTTTGATTTCATCACTTTGAGTTTTAATGTCGTATCCAAGGCAATTTCCCTCACCATCGGTGGGAGTTAAAAGGCCGCAAATCATGCGAATGGTAGTCGTTTTACCGCTTCCGTTCGAACCAAGAAAGCCAAATATGGAGCCTTTTTCTACTTGTAGGCTAATATGATCCACAGCGACTTTTTCATCAAATTTTTTTGTTAGTTTTTTAACATCAATTGCAAAATCACTCATCAGCTAATTCCAATGTGACAGGTAGTCCAAGATGAGTTTTTTCTAAATCAGGAGAATCAATTTTTGCTTCGACTCGGAATACAAGACGTTGACGTTCCTCACGGGAATAAATGATAGGAGGAGTAAATTCAGCAATATTTGAAATATAGAAAATATGCCCCGTAGCAAAATTCTCATTTTTATCTGTCTTAATCTTAACGTGTTCATTAAGGCGCAGTTTAGAAAGTTCTACCTCGGGAACAAAAAATACCGCTTTAATATTATTTCTGGTAATCAATGAAAGAACAGGGGAGCCTGCTTGGACAAACTCACCTGGTTTATGATACGTATCAAATATAATTCCCCGGTCTGGTGCAAAATTTTCTTTGCGGGTTACCTGCCATTTTTTATCGCTTGTTTCAATCTGATTGTTGTGGATTTTAACATCGACGTCAGTAAGTTGATCTTTGGAAATCTTTAAATCTCTTTGTGCCGCATCCAGATCACTTTGGCTTGCTGCATTTTGTTGTCGCATTCCCTGGACACGACGATAATTGATTTCATTGTAGTTGAGTTGGGTCAAAATTTGTTGGCGCTGAGCAAGCAGATTTTGTTTGCTTAGCTCACTCATTCGTACATTATAAAGTTCACTGGTTTGTTCGAGTTTAAATAAGAATTGCTCGCTTTTGACTGACTGTCCCCGTAATACGGCGAGATCAGCCAGGCGTCCACCAAAATCCGAAGACAAATAGACGAGATCGGCATCAACATATCCACTAAAAGACCTATTTTCTTTTTCGCAGGCTGCGAGCAGTAAAATAGTCAACCAAACGATCACCAACTTATACATTTCAAACCCATCCTGAGCTTTATTATTTTACTGTGGAAGAACAGCAGATATGCAATTGAAGCAATTAAGCTATGTATATTAAGCTCAAGAACCCTGTGTGTCAAAAGAGTTATTAGACTTCTATTCAATGATGCATTCTTAATGAGAAGAGTATTTTTCCTATACAATTTTAAAGATACTATTTGATCTTATTCGAGTAAGATGTTAAACAACAATCCGATATCAACCCCTGTTTTAAAAACAAAGGAGTATCTAATGAATTTTAAGTCGTTCTTTTGTGTCACAATTGCAGCATCCTCTTTATTGGCTCAATCTGTTTTTGCTGAGCAAAAAACAGTTACTTATAAAAATGAAAGAGGATCAATTTTAGAACTCGATATTTTGCCAGATAATAAAGTTGAGGGCTATTTCACCACTGCTGTTGCCTCCAAAACGTGTCCACAAGCCATAAATCAAAAAAGACCGATTACCGGTTATATGGTAGGAAATGCACTATCTTTTAGCGTAGTTTATCCAATGTGTGAGTCTGTATTGAGTATTAGTGGGCATTTTGATAAAAATCAACAAGCGATTGATACCATTTCCATACTCAATAAGCAGGCAAGCGACATTGCTCATGAAGGACCAGGAGCTCGTTTTATTGGTCATGATTCCTATAAAAAAATGGGATAAATCATAGAATAGCCTGGGCCATAGTATGCATTTGTTCAGGCTTTGCATGAAAATTTAATCAAGACATTCTTCTTCGCTTTAAAATAGGTTATGACAGCTTCTAAACTTTCTCTTCTGTTTGGCGAAGAAGTTTCCATATGCTTTTGAGCATGTTACATCACAAGCATATTCATTTGCGAATCAGGACGAACCACCTATAATTTATCAAAACAAATAAACTTAGTATGTCAATGAAATAGTATATGAAAATACATTGATGACTTTGCAGAAAAATAGAGGACGAAAATCGGAGAATGAGTTCATGTTATATAATATAAATTTTCTTCGATTGTACGCGATAATTTTTTTAGTTATCTACGAGAGGCATTATTTTTTTAGTTTATGTTACAAAAAAGGCGCGGGTATTACTACAGAGTTTGTTCCTTTTTACTTTAATTCAGAATGTTTCTATTGGGCTTTTTTCACAATATGCGCCACCTATTTGATTTTATTTTTTGTTACTGAATTGGGAAGATATCTTTCTGCCCTCATTTTAAGAAAAAAACATCTTGGTTTTGTAGTCAATATCACAATTGTTATCGTGACTTCCTACTTATTGTATCTCTTGAAATTATTTACTCTTGTTACGTAGCGATAAATAAAAAGTAAAAAACTACGCCAGCTTGACACTGCGAAATATACTCTGTAACTCGAGAACGACCTTTTCTTTGGTTTGAGTGACTCCTATTACTAATAGAGTTTGGGCAATGTAATAGAGCAACATAATTAAAACAGTGATGGGTTTATTGTGCGATAGAATAAATAAGTCTAATGACAAAACAAAGTCAGAAAGTAAAAAAAGGCAGGCTCCGGTTCGCAGCAATAGCGATTGCTGTTTGACTTGAAAGGAACAAAATACCATTAAGGTCAGCAGGCATAAATAAACTGCTACCGGTATTTTCATTTCTCCCAGATAGGGGGATAAAAAGTAAAAGCTTATGAGCACAAATAATAAGATGGGTAAAAAGGCAAACAAATTCTTTCTTTGCAATTGCAGGCTCTTTAAAAATAAACTGATATAGCTGCAATGTGTCGCCATAAACGCCAAGATCCCTACGTGCACTGCCATTTTTATGGGAAGAGTCAAAAAAACATCGCCAATAAGTGAAAATCCTAAGGCAAGCAATAATAGGGGTTTTATGTGCTTTCCTGGATTGACTTGCAAGACAAAGAGCATTAGCAAAGCAATGGGAATAGGTTTGAGTAACGTGGTCAAAGGATACTGAATAAAGGAAAGTAACAAAAGATAAAGTATCATGCTGAGCAAAACGAATGGCATGGTTATTTTGAATGGCTGTCCTGGCATTAGAATTTCCTGATTATTCAACGATCTTAATAATTCCGAGTATACACTTTCTTTATTATTTTCCTTTAAATTTTTGTCTATTTAGGAAAATTATGGTTTAATAACGCTCTTTTTGTATTTTTTGTTGTCTAGTTATGAAAAAAATAATCTTGCTTCTACTTATTACTTCCCTCTTCTCAGTAGGGCATGCCAGTAAACTCAGTAAATTTTTGAAACAAATGGATGAAGAAGATAGAGCACGTCAGGAACGAGAGTGGCAGCAGGATATGAATTTTGGTGATTTTTCATTCCGTTTAGACAGACGATATACTGATGATCATGGACAACGTTGTCGAGATTATAAGTTTAGATCGCGCAGTAATCCTTTTCGCCATGGATATTATACTGTCTGTGATGAACGCTAGGCTCGCACCTGAATCCATAGGATGAAACGCTGAAAGAAATCTCCAGTCTTTTTCTATGTATCGCGCTTCATGCCTGTACGATCCCCACAAAATTCAAAGAAAGACTGTAGTGGGGGTCTGTGTTGTGGCA
>NZ_LBAW01000030.1 GCF_001648595.1 Legionella bozemanae
ATACCATTATTCCTATATTTCAATGCCTTAAACCAAATTTTTTTGTCTATCTCTCAGGCTTCATGCACGGTATGTAGGATAGCAAAGCGTATTCCTTACAAATTCTATTTTATGAATTGAAATGGAGAAATCCATTCCATATTCTACAATAACATCATATAGACCAAAATCTTGCTACAGCAATGCGACTCAATTTTAAGGATGCATTATGAGTAAGTCTATAATGATGTTTTTCCTGTTGGTATTTACTGCCTGTAATTATGCCAATATTGCCAATGATATTTTATTGAGCAGAACATCAGCGCAGAAAACACAAATACTAAGCGGTATTATCAATGCTGCAGGTGGAGCCTGTGCCCCTATTGAATCTTTTTATCAAGGAGTCGATCGCAATGATGCAGCATATTGGAATATCTTATGCGCAAATGGCCAGTCCTACGTGATTCAAATAGCAAATGATGCGGAAGGCACAACAACAATAATTCAATGCAGCGCCATGAAATCTTTAGGAGCCCAATGCTTTAAACGATTTGGCTATTAAATTGGGCACAAAATTCTCGCTCTCGGTATCAAATTGATTAATGGATAAATATTAATGGAGTTGCATGCGCGCTGACTGTATACTCAATTAAAAAAGGAATTAATTATTTTGTTTGAATCGAGAAGAAGGATTTTTTATGGAGCAAACAATAGAACATCGTGTTATTCATTTAATTGCAAGAACGCAGGAAATTGCGCCTGAAGAGATTGATTTGGATCAATCCATTGATCAAGTTGTTCCTAGTTCTCTGGATTTAGTTAATTTTTTCTTCGATTTGGAAGATGAATTTGATCTTGATATTCGTAATGATATAGGTAAGGAAAGAACAATCCGTGAAATTGCAATTGATATTAAAGAGTTAATCGCGAAAAAAAATTAAGCATCAACGCTCCTGCACACTTTAACCTGCCAAGCGGCTTCTATTCCTTACTTTTTTAAAAAGAGTACTCATGACCTCATAAAAGGTATAATTAAGTTATTCAACTAAGCACCATGTTGCATATTTCTTTATTGTTATTATGTAAAATAGAATTTAGAATGCCTTTTCATTTTTATTATGAGTGATCAAAATGGCATCAGTATTAGAGACTGTATTAGAGACTATCGGAATAAAAAAACAATCCACTTATACACCTATTCCTCAATTGGGTATCAACAGTGAATTAAATAAATTGCAATTGGAATCGCAAACGTATTTTACTATTGGTGGCGCTGCTCGGGCAGATGATAATACACTTGCCATTACAGCGAAACAGCATTTCCTAACAACCAATGCAGATCACACTGAATTTTTAAAACAATGTACTGAGCTGGTTAAAAAAAAATCAATGCAACTAAAAAGCATTGATCAAAAAATTATAGGAAGTGTGGTTTTTGGAGTCACAGCAACTGCTTTGTCTTTTCTTCCGGTAATCGGTTATATAGGTTGGCTAGGTTGGGCAGCCGCAGCATACTTTATCAATCAACGTGCTACTGCATATGCTGAGTATCATGAAGCATTAACGCTTTTAGTAGGTGCATGTAATTGGAGCCTTGGTGAAGGTCCTGATGAACGTCGGGACAAGGTTATCCGTAATTTAACAGAGAACAAGGCAATACGTGAGATGATGGCGGTACTTTATCCTGTTCTTACAGAAACTCAAGTAAGGCACTTGATTGCAAATGATATCGAAGAGGTATTTACTCAAGAGTTACACGAATACGAAAAAAGATTTCAAGTAGGTTTCAAGCCAGATGGATTTTTCTCTAAAAAAGACGATACGATTGCACTAAGTAAAAAGGGTGCCGAATTCAGCCGCTGCATTTATGGTTTCAATAAGGGTGGAGTTATGGATTTTCTTGATGCCATTGTATCCATCCTTCCTGATTTATATCGAGCAGCAGTACATGGTTGTCATCAACTGAAACATTGGTGGCAGGGAAAAACGCATGCGCAAGACTCGGAAGCAGAATCCCATGAACAGGAACACAAAGCTACTATTAAATAATACAGATACCCATTGCAAGCCCTGATATTTTTAATTAGGGCTTTAGTGTGGACATTGTTACTCGATCCTAGAACATCATTTTTTCATTCGAAAGGTACTGATTTTCGAATAAAGAATTTTCTCAAACATACTGCATTTATATTAGAATTGTTTTTTTATGCTATAGTTTTTTAAGGTAATTTTATAAGGAAGTTTTGCTGAATGCACAAGGAATACCAAGGGGTTGTTACACGATTTCTTAGGCAAGAGGAACGACTCATTTTATCTGAAGAAAAGGAAATGCCACGAGTTATTGAGGCGGAAGGCTCCACAGATGTTGCGTTTTTACAACAATTTCTTGCATCTAATTCCAAGCAGATTATTGAGGATATGGCCCATTATGGAGCGGTCCTTTTAAGAGGTTTTAATATCAGTACGGATGAGCAATTCGAAAAAATTATCTTGAGCATTCCAGAGTTTCGCGGGATCAGTGAAGCCTTTATGTCTGAAAATGGTCGAGTTCACGTGGATAATCTCCAGTTTGTTTTACATACTAATTCCGTTTATAAAACTGGGGGAACACTTTATCTTGGTGGATTTCATACCGAAAATTATTATTCTGCTGATGTCCCGAGTTATCTTTGTTTTTGTTGTTTTCAGCCCTCAGAATTAGGTGGTGAAACAGGTCTAATTAATACGCAAAAAATCTACGCTCATTTGCAAGATGAACTGAAGCAAAAATTAGAAAAGAATGCTTTTTTTGTTTGTAAATGGTCTGTAGCCGAGATCGCAGAACGATATCAAATTCCTCAGGATGCAGTAAAAAAAATATGTAAGAAATTCAATTTGCTGCTTGCAGGCGAGGAAGAGGAACAGTTTGTTTATATGTATAAGCCCAGTGTTTGGGAACACCCTTTTACTAAAGAAAAAGCATTGCAAATCAATATGCTTGAGCTACCTACGCTTAACTATGAGCTAAGAAAGTGCTTTATGAAAGACTATAAAGGAACGAGTTGGTTTTGGCATCGTTTTTTTTTGGAAATTGCCAACTTCCATTTTTAATTCAATAGAATCACTCGCAATTATTTTTATTTCTTTTTTTAATTCACCAAAGAACTCATATAAAATTTTACGCACAAAATTTTCCAATTTTAAAGCGAGCAGAAAAAGTACCTCCTCTTCCGCACATATGGTGAAAGTAGGCAGTTGTTTTAATGATAAAGAAGTTAAAGAGCTTGCTCAGCTCATGCGACACTATTATTCATCCTGTTTGTGGAAAAAAGGGGATATATTGCTCATTGATAATAAAAAAGTAATGCATGCGGGGATGCCAGGAATGGGGCCTCGATTGATTCGAGCTATGATTTGTAATCCTCTTGATGTGCACTGTTCTGCTGAATCAGGTTTTTTAGTGGCTAAAGAGCGAATGAGCGATACCATTGGCGCTTATATGGCTAGAGGCTTTTAGCAAAAAATGGATGTTGTCACTCCTGCGAAGATAGAAATCCATTCATGATTGAGCATAATGCCAGTATAAAAATGGATCCGCCTGCTCGGGGGATGACAAGTAAAATGAAACACTAAATATTCTTAGCTTGACGACCATGAGCGAGCACAAAAACCTCATCATAAAGCGAGAACAGCACGTGCGAGCTCTGCCCCCAGACGTGCATTATTTTTAATTAAAGCGATATTGGCAAGCAAACTTTTGCCTTGGGTCAGTTGGGCTACTTCGGCCAAGAGAAAAGGCGTTAATGCTTTTCCTGAAATATTATTTTGCTCCGCTTTTTGTATGGCATTCATGATTACTGGTTCAATCACTTCAAGCGGAATGTTAAATTCCGCAGGAATTGGATTGGTAATTAAGGCTCCTGAAGACATGCCGATATCCCAATGAGCTGTTACTATTTTAGCAAGGGTGGGTACGTCTTCTACCCAAGTTGATAACGAATACTGAGTCGAGTCAGTATAAAATGCAGGTAATACTTGCGTGCGATAACCAATAACAGGGACGCTCATTGTTTCTAAAAACTCTAAGGTACGGGGGAGGTCAAGGATGGCTTTTGCACCAGCACAAATAACTGCAATCGGTGTTCTTGAGATTTCAATTAAATCAGCAGAAATATCCTGAGCATCCCCTCGATGGACACCGCCAATTCCTCCTGTAGCGAATAATTTAATACCTGCTTTAGCAGCACAAAATAAGGTTGCAGCAACCGTGGTTCCAGCAGAATACTTGTTGGCTACTATAAAAGGCAAATCGCGTCGGCTTGCTTTTAAAACCTCTTTATTGCATGCAAATTGATGTAATTCATTTTCTGTTATACCGATCTTTATTTTTCCATCAATCACGGCAATTGTAGCTGGAGTGACATCGTATTCTCGAACAATATGTTCCACTGCCTGGGCTGTTTCATAATTATCAGGATAAGGCATGCCATGGGAAATAATCGTGGACTCTAACGCCAACACAGGTTTTTTATTTTCAAGAGCTGATTGTACTTCTGGAGAATAATCAAAAAATTGCTTCATCATCTGTTTCTCTTATTTTAATAAGCTGAATATTTTTTAGTGCTTCATAATGAATTTGTTTATTGACCGTATGACACGATTGCAGGGTTAAAGCAGCCATTGCAGCGCCGGTTTGACATGCATCAATGATTGGTTTTTCTTGTTTTAATTCATAAAGAATTCCAGCAATAAAAGCATCCCCTGCCCCGCTAACATCAATAATTGGCTCGCTAAGCAGTGCAGGGAAATGTTTTTGAATGGTTTCATTAACAATCACATAGCCGAATTTGCCCAAACTGATAATGCAATTTCTAACTCCTTTATCCAATAACACGTGACCTGCCTTGATGCAATCGGATACTGAATGAATCCGAATATGAGTCAATGCCTCTGCTTCAAAACGATCGGGTTTCAGTAGAAAAATATGTTCCAAACTCGCTGGAAGTTTTTTTGCTTTGACTACAGAAACAGGATCAATACATAGCTTAATATTTTGACTGCGTGCTATTTGAATCGCATATTCGATTATTTCTTGGGACAAATTAGTGTCCAGAAAAACAATTTCTTCATTACTCCATTCACTCCAAGATTGAGTGAACTGCGCGAAAGGAACATGATCAAAAATTTCCATGTCTGCTAAAGCAAGAAATAACTCCCCTTCATTATCAAGAATAACATCATAATGAGCAGTAGATTTGTCATGAAGTGTAAGAATATTTTGGATTTGGACATCCATGCTTTTCAAATTGGCTATTGCCTGTAATCCATAATTGTCCTGCCCAACCACACTGTAGAAATGCACATTATTCGTCAGCAAGGCAAGATTAAGCGCTACATTATGAGCAACGCCGCCAAAGGTATACGTGGAGGACACGGGATTGGAAGTTCCCAATTGCAATTGATGAATCGATGTTAGTTTTCGATCAACGGTTATCCCACCGATGCAAATTACTTTTCTATTCATTAATAGATTAATAAATAATTTAAGTAATGCATCATAGCATGGATCTAAAAATTAAAATAAATCAAAAATAGCTTATATTATAAGGTTATTGTTGTATTCCCATAATTACCAAACTCCAGACATCCATGAACCATGCAAGCCGTGGGGAATTCGGCGAGGCATCTTAATGCGAGCAATAGGATCATTCTCGAAATTTTGGGCATCTAATAAAACGAGCTCGCTTTGGTTTGAACGCTTATCGTATACAAATAACAGTAAATAACCGTCATCTTCTGATTTATGGGTTGCGGCTGGTGCAAAAACCGCCTCTCCTATTTCTGCATGAGGGCCAAAATCATAAATCCATGAGCGCTGATTCATTACATCATATTTTATTAGCGCATTAAAGGCTTGCTTGGCATTAAGATCAGCCGTTTTTGTCGGTGTATAAATAAATTGATGGGATAGACTGTTTTGCTCTTCCCTAATACGAGGAAATTCTACCAGCCGCTCATCTAATACAGCATGTTTCATCATTCCTGTTTCCAGATTAAGAACAGTTCGATTTAGTCTAGGAGGGACAGATTGCTTCTCTTCCTGTGTTAAAAGAACAATTTTTTCATGCCTAACGTAGTCAATAACAATTTCATGGTTTTGCTCATAAGCATTAGCAAAATGAAATACAAAAAACGCTTCGGTGTGAAACCATTTTATTTGTCCCCCTGAACGCGGCATAACACCGATACGTACACCGAGCTCAGGTCGCCAACTCAAAACAGCTCCGCCAGACATTATCTGTTGTATATCAAAGAGCACAGGACAGTCAAAAACAAGAACGTAATTCTTTGTTAAAATAAAATCATGAATCATAGAACAATAGGGTTTTTCAATATCCCATTTTTGCATAGTTCTTCCATGTTTATCCAATCGATAAAACGTTAAATAGGGTGGAATTAAAGCGTAATTGACAAACCACAACTCGCCATTTAGTGGATCTAATCGAGTATGAGCACAAACTTCTATGGCGTGTTGGTCTTGATAAGGCTTCCATTCACCAAGGGTATCCAACTGTGATGTCATGCGATATGCTGGTGCCGATTCACTGAGCGCCAGATAAATATCGTGGTAACGAATAATATGAATAAATGCGCCATTTTTTATGGCAATGGGCTCATCTTCAGGGCCTGCCCACTTAGGATCCATTGGTGCCGGGTGCAAAACGCCGCCATAGAGTGCTTTTCCCGCTTTTCGCTCTTTAAGTAACCCTTTGGTTTCAACAAATCGATTCCTGTACGCTGCTTTACCATTTGCAATATAAACAGCATGAATCATGCCGTCGCCATCGTATGGATAAGTATAGGAAATAGGCGGGAATTCCGGATTTGGGCCATTACGCATATAGATTCCCATTAAATCCTTAGGGATTTCACCTATTACTTCTAATTGATTCACGTTCAATTCATCGTGAACTGGAGCATAGTTTCCTGATAAATAAGGATTATTGGAATTATTCATGTGCTATTCTTTTCTGAAGTCGTTTTTAATATATAGCATAATCTATTGCTTGTGAGAAAAGCAGTTTATCAAATATAACTAAGGATAAATCATGGGACAATTAGTTGATGGTCAATGGTATGATGTTTGGTATGATACTTCTAAAACAGGAGGGGCATTCAAACGAGAACCTACACAATTTCACTCGGCAATTAGTAATGAGCCCAACACGCGTTTTCCTGCTGAAAAGGGCCGTTACCATTTGTATGTATCACTTGCTTGTCCGTGGGCGCATCGTACTTTAATCTTCAGAAAACTCAAAAAATTAGATGATTATATCGATGTCTCTATTGTGCACCCTCATATGCTTGAGTATGGTTGGGAATTTAAAAAAGGGATGGGAGCTACTGGAGATTCCCTTTATGAATTGCACTATTTATATGAGCTTTATATTAAAGCAGACAATAAATACAGTGGTAGAGTCACTGTACCTGTTCTGTGGGATAAAAAAGAAAAAACGATTGTTAATAATGAATCAGCAGAAATTATTCAACAGTTTAATCAGGCATTTAACCATTTAACAGGAGATAACCAAGATTTTTATCCAGAACCGCTGCGTGCAGAAATTGATGCGTTGAATGAGCGAATTTATAATGCTATTAATAATGGGGTTTATCGCTGTGGCTTTGCGACAACTCAGCAAGCCTATGAAGAGGCGTATATCCAATTATTTCTTTTGCTTTATGAACTGGATGTGCGCTTACGCCACCAAAAATATTTATTCGGGGAACAATTAACTGAGGCTGACTGGCGCTTATTTACGACGTTAATTCGTTTTGATGCCGTATATTACAGTCATTTCAAAACAAACCAGCAGCGAATAAGTGATTATAAGGGGCTACAACCTTATTTAGTACGGTTGTATCACCATCCAGGGATAAGTGAAACTGTAAACTTTTTACACATCAAACAACATTATTATTTTAGTCATAAGACCATAAACCCAACACAAATCGTACCTTTAGGACCAAAACTGAACTTTGATCAAAGTCCATCTAAGAGCTCATAGTGTAAGCTAAGCTGCTGGCAGCTGAATCTTATACACATCTCAGAAAAGCCAGCCAATTTTATACTGGCGCCCCGCCTTCATTACTTGTTCGCGGGGGTGTCCGCGAGGTATAGGCAGAGGTGCTCAAGAGACAGTTGTTTATCGTCAGGAATCTGTATGAGTGAATTTAAAAAACCTGGGTGCAGGCAACCAGGTTACATTGGTTGGGTTTTATTTATTTTTATGTTTCTTTTTAAGATCTTTTTTCACCCAATTAATTAATCCACCTTCAAGAAGCAATTCAATCTGACGTTTCGATAAGGTTTGTTGTACTTCCACTTCTTTGTCATTGATTTTTATTTTAAATGTCTCTTTGTCCAGAATGTCAGGCAATTTCTTGATTTCGACAATATCATTTAAGTCAATTGCATCATAATCTTTAGGATTTTTAAAAACTAAAGGTAAAATGCCGAAATTGATCAGATTTTGCCAATGAATGCGGGCAAAACTTTTAGCAATGACTATTCGTAGACCCAAATAACGGGGCGCTAAAGCTGCATGCTCTCGGCTAGAACCTTGCCCATAATTTTCTCCACCTATGATTACATGGCCTTTTTTATTTTTTTTTGCACGCTCAGCGTAGTCTGAATCGATATGAGTAAAAGTAAATTCACTAATTTTAGGAATATTACTCCGATAAGGTAGAACTTTAGCCCCAGCGGGGGAAATTTCATCCGTTGAAATATTATCCTCTACTTTGAGTAACACGGGTATTTTCAGTGAAGAAGGCAATGGTTCAAATTCAGGTAAAGTTACGATATTTGGTCCTTTCACTAATTTTATTTTTTTTGCTTCATCTAAAGGCAGGGGGCCTTCAAAGCAGGCATGATTTAAGATCCTTTTTTTGGGTATTTTTATTTTAGGATAAGGCATATCTAAAGTTGTAGGATCGGTAATTAATCCTGTTAATGCAGATGCTGCTGCAGTTTCAGGGCTACAAAGAAAAACCTTGTCTTCGTCAGTGCCTGAACGTCCGGGGAAATTTCTGGGTACGGTGCGTAAGCTGTTTTTTTCTGTTGCAGGGGCCTGCCCCATTCCAATGCATCCATTGCATCCTGCCTGATGAATGCGAGCACCTGCGTGAATCAAACTTCCTAAATGACCATCTCGTACTAATTCTTCTAAAATAGTCCGGGAAGTTGGATTAATATCAAATGACACGTTGGGGTGAACCGTTCGTCCTTTTACTATTTCGGCTGCAATCGCAAAGTCTCGATAACCAGGATTGGCTGAGGAGCCGATATAGGTTTGATAAACCTCTTGGCCTGCTATTTCGGCAACTGGAACCACATTTCCTGGGCTCGTAGGCTTCGCAATCAGTGGTATGAGATTGGATAAGTTGATTTCTGCATGTTCATCATAGGCTGTTTTTTTGTCTGCTTTTAATTCAATCCAGTCTTTTTCGCGGCCTTGACTTTGCAAGAACTCCTTGGTGATTTCATCTGAAGGAAATACTGTAGTAGTTGCTCCTAGCTCAGCGCCCATATTGGCAATCACATGGCGATCCATAGCGCTTAAGTGTTTTAAACCTTCCCCGTAATATTCAAAAATGTAGCCCACACCACCTTTTACATCATAACGACGTAACATTTCCAAAATAACATCTTTTGCACTTACCCATTTGGGCAGCGAGCCGGTTAGATGAATGCCCATAACTTTGGGCATTTTTATATACAATGGATAACCTGCTATTGCCATTGCGACTTCCAACCCTCCAGAACCAATAGCAATCATTCCCAGAGAACCCGCAGCACAGGTATGACTGTCTGATCCGGTTAGTGTTTTACCTGGTTTTCCAAAATTTTGCATATGTACCGCATGGCTGATGCCATTACCAGGCCGGCTAAAATAAAGACCAAAACGTCTTGCTGCACTTGCAAGAAAGAGATGATCATCAGGATTTTTATTGTCTTCTTGAATTAGGTTGTGGTCTACATATTGAACGGAAATTTCAGCTTGAGTTCGTTCAAGACCTATTGCTTCCAATTCAAGCATGACCAGGGTGCCTGTCGCGTCTTGACAAAGAGTTTGGTCTATTTTTAAGGCAATCTCTTTTCCTGGTTCCATTTCGCCTTCAAGAAGATGTGCTTTGATAATCTTTTCAGTAACATTCATCGCTATTTCCTCCATGAGAACAGCCTGATTGTTAAAATATAGCATAGTGGGATAAATTCATTCACAGAATAACGATTAAGGATAGCCCTGGATACTTTGTTACATCACGAAGTATGGACTAGACTTCAATGTGAAGGATCGTTTTGGAGGAATATGGCAATGAACTATGATGATCGCTATCAAGCAGGCCGTGTTCTAGTGGATTTGCTAAAGAATTATGCAAAGCGCACGGATGTCATTGTATTGGCACTACCTCGAGGAGGTGTCCCTGTAGGCTATGAAATTGCGCAGAAACTATCACTCCCGCTTGATATTTTTATTGTACGCAAGCTCGGTGTTCCTGGCCATGAAGAGTTAGCTATGGGTGCTATTGCCTCTGGAGGGATAACTGTTTTAAATGAAGAAATAGTTAACTTATTGCATATATCTACAGAATCGATTGATACAATTCAAAAATCTGAACAGGAAGAATTATTGCGGCGTGAACAGGTTTATCGTGGCAAGAAACCCTTTCCTGAGTTATCGGGGAAAACCATAATTCTTGTGGATGATGGCATTGCAACCGGTTATACCATGCGAGCAGCAATTGCCGCGTTGAAACAAAAAAAACCAGCAAAACTTATTGTCGCAATTCCAGTTGCTGCACGCTCGACCTGCGACGAAATTGCTCCATTAGTTGATGAGATCATTTGCCCAATGCGTCCGGTAAATTTTTATGCTGTAGGATTATGGTACAATGATTTTTCACAAACGACAGACGAAGAAGTGATGCAATTATTACAACAACACGAATAATCTTACGCGCAACTACATTTTATGCCGCAAGGTGGAGCGTGTTTGCACCTCAATCAGAGATAAATATTTTTCATTAATTTCATTGTATTTCTTCTCAATTTAAGTAGGGTATATTAACAATTCATCCATAGTCTACGTTTCGCGACGTGTTCGCGGGATCCAGGACATGGAGAATAAGGCGGCAATGTCTGATTATTAATCCAGATCGATCATGGATTTCGCGAACACGTCGCAGAACGTAGGTAGCAAAAAAGGGGCTAAGAGATGAATGATTTAACCAATAAAATTATTTTAATTACAGGGGCTTCCAGCGGAATTGGCCAGGCTTGTGCACGATTGTGTGCAAAGCATGGCGCTCGATTGATACTCAGTGCTCGACGTGGTGAACGCCTCGAGGTTTTGGCAAAAGAGTTGAGACAACAATATGGAGAAGAACATTACGTTTTACCTTTAGACGTATGCGACCATGAACAAGTTAAGAAACAATTAAGCTCGTTACCCAATCAATGGCGCTCTGTAGAGATCTTAATTAATAATGCAGGATTGGCATTGGATACTTTGCCTTTGCAACAGGGAATTGAAGCACATTGGGATGTCATGATTGATACCAATATTAAAGGGCTGCTTTATGTAAGTCGTACTTTGATTCCAGGTATGTTAGAACGAGGCCGTGGTCATATAGTGAATATCAGTTCTGTGGCGGGACATGAATGTTATCCAAACGGTAACGTTTATTGTGCAACAAAACATGCAGTACACGCTATTTCAAAATCGATGAGGCTGGATATGTTGGGCAGTCCGGTTCGTGTTACTGAAATCGCTCCAGGGGCAGTAGAAACTGAGTTTAGTGAAGTACGCTGGAATGATAAACAAAAAGCAAAAGAGTTTTACCAGGATTTTCAACCCTTATTGGCAGAGGATATAGCAGATGCCATTGTATATTGTATTACTCGTCCACAACATATGGATATCGAAGAAATGACGATTATGCCTACGGTGCAAGCTTCTGCAAATCATTTATTTAGAAATAAGAAATAAGTAAAGTTTGCGCAAAAAATACACACCCATGGTCTCAATGGTCTATTATTTACATATATAGGTAATGACTCTTCCTGACTGAACCATTTAATAACTTCAGATCGGGAGGTTGTTTTGGAGAGTGGTGTGCAAGCCTGTGCAGTTGATGGGAAGCCTTAAGCTCTGCATAAACCTCCACAGTGAATGATATAACAGGCTCAGAGGACGGGAAGTCGTTGCCTGTATTTCAGCAAGGAAATTAATAAAAAACAATCATTTTGATTAAAATATAATCATATTGTATACTTAATCTACCCAATTAGATTTGTAATAAGAGCCAGGAGGCTATTATGAAAAAACTAATTATTTCCGTAGTATTAAGTATTCCGTTTTTCTTAACTGCCTGGCCCGCTTTTGCGGCGTTCCCTTTGGCTCTTGAGAATCCAGCTCTAAGGACAGATGTCTCGTCCGCTAACAATAATTTATCCAAAGTAGCAAATTATGCTTATTGGCATCATGGGCACAGGTGGCATCATTGGAACAGATCGCACTGGCACAGATGGCATCACTGGCATTATTACTAATTTTTAAGATTCAGTCTATTAAGTATCAATGAATAGGAAGAGATCATGAACAGATTAATGCTTGCTGTAACGGTGTTAGGCACCATATCATTAGTAACAGGATGTGCTAGGGATCGAGTTTACTATACTCCAACCTATACTACTCCAGTTTATACTACCAAAACCTATACCAAGACTTACTATACCACTCCTGCTAAGACCAAGAAGACCTATTACCCTGCGGTGAAGACCTATTATACCCCGGGGTATTCTAAGACTTATTATACTCCAGCCTATAGTACTCCTGCTTACGTTTATAGTGTTAGTGGCTATCAAACCAGCCCTTATTGGGATATAGATTATTACAATGATAGCGATGCTTATTATTATGGCTATGACGATTTAGGTAATGTGGGTTATTGGGGTATGTATAATACGTATCAGGTTTATTAATTGAAAAACCTGCTTTCAACAGGTTCATAGAAAGATCCTCGTGGGGAGGCTGCGAGGATCCAATAAACCGCAGGTACTCAGCTTCTATCAGGGAGCGGCTGTATTTGGCACAACCTGCGCTCAAACCCAACCGTTCGAGTAAACATTAAGACGGTTGGGCGATTATTTGCCCTAGGAACATAATTTTTTAATTTTGAGTTACAGAGTTATCTGAAAATAATCTAAATTAAAATTCCTTAAACTTGAGGAATTACTCATCGTGTTATTCTTTCGCGCGAGAGACATATTCCCCTTTACGAGTATCTACTTTAATTAGCTCGCCAGTTTGTACGAATAAGGGCACACGCACTACAGCTCCGGTTTCTAAAGTGGCTGGTTTTCCACCGCCTCCAGAAGTATCACCTTTTAATCCAGGATCGGTTTCGGTAATTTCCAAAATCACAAAATTCGGTGGTGTAACTTGTATTGGCTCATTATTCCAAAGGGTGACGATACAAATATCTTGCTCTTTTAGCCATTGTGCTGCATCGGCAAGTACTTCTTTAGTCAACGCATATTGTTCAAAATTATCGGGAACCATAAAATGCCAGTGTTCGCCGTCGTTATAAAGATATTGCATTTCCATATCAACCACATCAGCAGAAGATATGGTCTCATTTGATTTGAGTGTGCGCTCTACCACTCGACCTGTTTTTAAGTTGCGAATTTTAATGCGAGTAAAGGCTTGCCCTTTTCCGGGCTTTACAAATTCACAATCGAGAATAGTACATGGGGCGTCATCAACCATTACTTTCAAGCCATTCTTTAATTCATTACTGCCATAAGTTGCCATTAGTGCTCCACAGTTGAGATTTTGCTCTGTTTTAGTTAAAGTTCGCACAGTTTATCAAGTCTGTGTAATTAATGCGAGATACCTCTTTAAGTTGGCAAAAAAATTTGGCGCAAGGTTTTGCTTCAGTTACTGAACTGTTAACTTTTCTGGAACTGCCTTCCTCTATTGGAAGTTTAGATGCTGAAAAGCAATTTCCGAGTCGTATTCCTCTAGGATTTGCCAAGCGCATGCAAAAAGGAAATCCTCGTGATCCTTTATTGCTGCAAGTTTTAGCTACTGAATCTGAATTACACGTCAAGGAAGGATTCAGTGTTGACCCCTTAGATGAGCGCAGTACTAATCCAATTCGAGGATTAATTCATAAGTATTACGGTCGTGTTTTGTTAACCCTGACCGGTGTTTGTGCGGTGAACTGTCGTTTTTGTTTTCGTAGACATTTTCCCTATCAAGATAATAATCCTGGCCGTAATGGCTTTAAAGCAATTTGTGATTATCTTGCGCAAGATACCAGTATCACAGAGGTGATTTTAAGCGGTGGAGATCCCTTGTTGGCATCTGATTTGGTACTCACTGATCTCATCAAGCAATTGGAAGATATTTCTCATCTGCATACTTTGCGTATTCATACACGAATTCCTGTGGTTTTTCCCGAAAGGATTGAGCAGGGCTTACTTTCATTATTAAAAACAACTCGATTGAACAAGGTGATTGTGCTGCATTGCAATCACGCACAGGAGCTGGATGATTCGGTGCGCCAGGTACTTAATGATTTACGGCAAATAGGATGCCATTTGCTAAATCAAACTGTTTTATTAGCAGGAATAAATGATGATGCTCATATTCTGGCTGATTTAAGCCAAGCTTTATTTGCATACGGTGTTCTACCTTATTATTTACATCGATTAGATAAAGTAGAAGGAGCGGCGCATTTTGATTTGCCTTTCACTAGAGTACAAAGTATTTATCAGCAATTACAACATCTTTTACCAGGATACTTATTGCCACGCTTAGTTTGTGAAGAGCCAGGAAAATTAAGTAAAACCCTATTAATTTAGATATACTTTTAACTGCATTTACTTTCTTTTTCGTAAAAAAATTACTGTAAAATAGCATGGGAAAATAAGCAATCCACGGCCTTGCTACAATCCTTTGGCTCCAGAAATACCTTTGAGTGTATCCTATGTTTCGGGAATATTTTGTTACCTATGTCTCAATAAGGACAATAGCCGAGGTATCGGCATCCAGCTAGCCTATCCTATAGGGTTTGCACAAGTAGGCGAATCTACGGTAATCGCTTTATAGCGTCGTTCCATTTCTTTCATTGCAAGAGTGAACTCAGGAAAAAATCGCCATCTTTCTTGTACAAAAATAGGAGTCAGATCTTTACAATTTCTCACCTTATTTACCAGCGGCTTTAAGCTTCCTAGCGTTTCCGGATCTAAGATATCTCCATTAACTTCCCTTTCTACAGATTGAAGATATTGCTCGAACTCCCATGTTAAGTAAGTAGCTCCCACATAAACAGTTTTTCCAAGTCTAGTTTCACAAGTATTTAATCGTTCGATTGTTATTTTTATAAAATTGATTATTGGCTCCATTGTATAACTATTTTTCACTGCTGGATCGGAGGAGTTCGGAGGTGCAATCTGAGGAACCGTTGAATTATTGGGCACTGCAGGAGCAAAAAAACGCAGCGATGGGGTATCCTGAGGAGCCGTTGCATGACTAGGCGCTGCGGCAGTAAAAAAACTCAACGATGGATTAATCTGAGGAATCGTTGAATTACTGGACGCTGCGGAAACGGAAGGCTCCATTGATGATTCAATCTGAGAAAAAGTCGAACTATCCTTCGTCTTAGCTTGATTCCCTATTTCTGAAAATTTTTCTCTCAAAGCTGAAATTATAGCAGCATCACCACGTTCAAACGCAATTACCAGGGAGTTACGACCAGATTTATCAACTTTCAGCAAATCAATTTTTGGATGTTTCAATAATTCTTTAACCACATCGATTTTGCCGTCTTTTATAGCTTGATGAAGTGGTAGCTCCAATTCACCCTTCTCATTCACATCAATTTTAGGGTGTTTTAGTAATTCCTGTATCATGTCGATACGATTATAATTTATGGCGAGAATCAACGCAGTGTTACGACGGATGAGGCCTGGTGAATGACTAAAATTTACATCTAAATTTTCATTTTTACATAACTCTTTCACGATATTTAGATGGCCAGAGCAAATTGCAGATTTTAAAGGCGTATCATCAAAATTACCTGGTCTAGAGATATCAATTTTATTATGATTTAATAACTCATCTACGATATCAAAGTCGCCTCTCTCTATAGCGAAAATCAATGCCGTTTTGCGTTCATTACCACCAAAAAGAGCATTGGATTTATACGTATTGATATCTATAAATGGCGACTTAAGTAGTTCATGAAAAATGTCTTTACGCCCAATTTTTACAGCAAGCGCTAAGGTACCATTTTGATTTACATTGATTTTAGATGGATGTTTTAATAATTCTTGCACCACCTCAAGATGGCCATTTGCTACCGCAGCAAATAGGGGTGAACAAAGATAACTTTTTTCTGGGGCTATTTGCGGATGATTCATGAATGCAGCCACAATCTCGGGGTAACCAAGACATGCTGCATATAATAAGGGGGTGTCCAATAGATTATTTGCTTTATTTACATTAGTTTCAGGTTGCTTTAATAATTCTTGTACTACTTCTTTATGGCCGCGCATTGCAGCAACAAGTAAAGGGGTATTATTAAAAGAATCAGTTGCATTGACGTTTTTATTTTCAATAATTGATAGGAAGGAGGCGGTCGATACAGCCTCTAATTCTTTCCAAAAACCTGAAAGTTTTTCGGCGGGCTCATCGGTAAAAACGCTCAGAGACAAATGAAATATCTCATTTTCAGTAAATGCTTTGGCTATCCTTCTTGCGGCAGTCTGGATAGAATCGCAAGTTCTTAGATCAGAATGATTAGTTAATGTCCAGGTATTGGTCTGATTATTATAAAAAACATGAATGGCATGCGTTCCGGAATCCATTACTATACCAAATGATAACTGCTCTTTTTGACTCGCTGATTGTATTTTTTCTAAAAATTGTTGCAGCGATGGCGCATTATTTAGTGTTGTATCAGAAAGAAAGAATTTTTTAGGCTCATTGAGTGGAGAAATTTCTTTATCGCTGGAAGCAATATCGTACATAAAAGATTCTAATTTTTGCGTATCTTTTTGATGAAATTTTTCTCCATATAGTTCTAAAAAATTCTGAATTTCATCAGGCTTATAGTGCATCCATACTTGGAAAAAGAACGCCTCTATGGTTAAGAGAATTTCTTCGTCTTTAGTCAATAGCGTCTTTGAGAGAATCTCTTCTTCTCTGGACGATGGCTTATTTAAAGGCTTTGAACTTAATAAGGCAGCGTGTTTTTTTGCAGCATCTAGCAAAGAAGCGAGCTGATTTGAGCCCAGGTTCTCAAGGTAATCCATCCTTTCTTTAAATTTCTCATACTGACCACATCGACGTGCTCTCTCTGCCATTAAGGCAAGTCCCACACAAACTCCCCCTTGATTGGTTGGGAAATTTAACTCAGCCATCAATTCGATAATAGAAGCCATAATTACACCTTAACTATTTACAAATATATTGGTGTAATTTTGAACAATTAAGATTAGGTTGGTATTAAATGATCTACGCAAAATTGCACAATTGATAAAATAAGAATGTTTTTTTGATACAAATAACTTTTCATAAAAATATTAGCATTGCTGGCATCGCCGAAAATAGGGAAGAGGGGGAGTAAAGATCCAGATAAATAAACGGTATCCTGAATTAACCCAGTATTTATGGATTCCTGCTCCGCCATCTAAATCTTGTGAGGATCAAAATTACGATAATAGGTTAGTATTGATACATGTCAAAGCAGCAATTCCTGAATTTATTTACTTTGATGCGCTATATGTTAAAGAATCGGTAGAAGAAAGTCATAAAACAAATGAAAGGAATATACAAAAAACTTAAAAATTTAGGGATTAATGAAAGTCTTATTAATAAGCTTAAAACTAGAAAAATTGCTATTTTTGATGATGTTTTAACTACGGGTACAACATTTTTAGTTTGTGAAGAGCCAATTAGGTAAAACCCTATTAATTTAGATATACTTTGAACTGCATTTACTTTCTTTTTCGTAAAAAAATTACTGTAAAATAGCGTTTATCCAACATGGAAAAAATTTAAGAGTAAAGAATGAAAAAATTACCTATCTTAAGCATGGGCGATTCAGTTGAAATTATTGCACCTGCGTCACGCAGTTCAGACAGTCAATTGATTGGATTAAAAGAATTATTAGAGTCTTGGGAATTAAACTGCGTTGTTCAGAAGGATATTTTTGCTCCCGATTTATTATGTGCGAATACGGATGAAATGCGTTTCGCCCACCTTAAAAATGCTCTACAGAATCCTAAAACAAAAGCCGTAATTTGTGTGCGTGGTGGTTATGGCTCCACGCGCTTAATCCCCAAATTAGCAGAAATTCATCCCCCGGATGAGGCCAAAATATTTATTGGCATAAGCGATGTCACTTGCCTTCATCTTTATTTACAACAACATTGGGGTTGGCCAACAATTCATGGTGCTGCTGCCCCTGATAAATTTTCTAAAGAGACGATTGCTGCGATGAAGTCAATTTTATTTGGGGATGCGCCGGTTCAATTTAGCGGATTAATTCCATTGAACAAGCCTGCGCAAAAAGAAGGCTTTATTAAATCCCAGGTAACTGGTGGCAACTTAGCAATAATTCAGTCAGGAGTGGGAACCTGTTGGCAAATGGATGGTCGAGACAAAATTATTTTGCTCGAAGAAATTGGTGAGCGAGGATACCGTGTTGATCGCATGCTGGAACATCTAAAGCAAGCAGGTCTCTTTTCACATGCTGCTGCAATCATATTGGGGGATTTTCTCGAGGGAAATGAACCTAATGGTTCCTCTTTAATCGAGCCAGTCTTACAACGTTTTGCTGAAAACAGCCCGATTCCAGTACTAAGAATCGCAGGAATAGGACATGGATCCATTAATTTTCCTATTCCTTTTGGAACGGAGGTGCATTTACAATTAGGTGAGAATGCCCAATTAACTTGCTTTCGCTAGGAAGGTAGTTCGGTATGAGTTCGATGGACTTATACTGGGTTACTTCTTTCAGATTACTTTTAAATTTTAGGATTTTTTAAAAATTATTTATACATCGCTGATACTTTTATCCTGAATTTTTCATGGTAGATTGAGTCTCAGACTGGCATTGATATTCTGTTGATCATAAATTTGCCTCTATGTTAAAATTACTTTCATTTATGAGGGAAAGTACTTCATTCTATGCAAGCCAACTCAGAAGAATGTGCAGATAAGTTTATTCAGGTAATGGGAAGGATGAAATGGAGAGTATTTGTCAGAACAGATAATAATGAATCTGTATATCAAAGCCATTATGAGCGATATAATGCAAGTCCTGCTTCTCATATGAATTTGATAGTTTCTGACCCTCCCAAAAATGCTTTTATTAATTCCGGTTATTTAAGTACGTTTGAATTTAATGGCAATACAGGGCTTAAGGCTACCAATTCTTATTTAAATTTTTCTAAAGTTCATTTTATTTTTATACCCGAGGTTCTTTGTGATGAAATTCATTTGACAGGAGGGACTTTCGGTTTTGAGAAAATTGACGAAATTGCTTATCCACGCCAAGTAATAGGTACTTCTTGGGATATCCCTATGCGTCATCAATATATTCCACAAACTTTTAATACTGAAGGAATGTCCATAGCATTGAAACCCGGAGATGCACGCGATAATTGTGAAGTATTGTTGGGAGGAAATTGGCAAGACTACGCCGTCTGTGTCACTTTGTCCAAGCAGCAGGCTCTGGTTCTTGCGAAAAGCAACCATACAGACGAGCGCGCGCTTTTTGCAGATTTGAAAAAATATAATCCCTATTTTGTTGTTTCCCAAACTCTTCAACAATATGAGGCAAAAATAAGGTTAGGAATAATTGCCAAACAACTGCAAGAATGGTGGAAAGAGCCAGATGTGGAGCGACAACTTTTGTGTTTTCTTTATGCGGCGACTCGGGATAAGCCTTATGTGGAGCCGACTCCTGAAATTGATGTTGGTATGCTCGCTTTGTTGCTCGATATTGCTATAAAAATAGAAGTGCTTAGGGAGAGAACTCCCTCTTTGCTAGACTATTTAAGCGTAGTGCAAAATTTATTTATCTATACAGAAACCCAGTTAATTTCCTATAGTCCAGGATTTTACAACACTGTATTAAATTTTTTAAAGAGTCAACTAAAACAATTAGTATTTTTGCATAATCTTGAAGAGATCGACTCTCTGGAAATTGAGAAAAAAATACCTAGGTTGAAATTACTTAATGAAATTTTAATTGCTGAGAAAAACTTTTGGCAATGTATTAGTGATTGTGATCGATTTAATTTTAATCCATCAGAACTAATAACAATCAAAGGTGAGCTACTTACTTTAATTAAAAGCTCTTATGCCGATAACTCATTCCTTTCAGAAGAAAAATTAGACGTTAAACTCGGAAAAATATCCGAAGCTTCAAAACAGATAAAAGCAAGATTAGCTGAATTTTTAGATAGAGATTACATTCTAAACAGTGGACTACAATTATTGGCCCACACGAAATTCAGTCAAGCGAAAGGACAATCATTTATTTATTGCATGGGTGAGTGGTTTAATGTATGGGCCAGGAGAATTTCTGGAATTTCCTTTTCACCTCAAGTATTACATCAGCAGGCAAAATGCTGTGAGCAGATAAAAAATAATTTAATCTTGTTACAAGAATTCTACGATACATACAAAAATGGCCAATTCGTGAATAAAAATTTTCTAAATGAATTTGATAAGCAGGTTATTGATACAATTAATGAAGTTAAGAGCGTATTAGAACCCCCTTCATTGGATATTGGTCGATATCTATCTGAAAGAACAACGCAGCTAGTCGCTTTAATGGGTACACAGATTACTCAACGAGGAGGCACTTTTTACATAGCACCTATAACGAGGCACTTGGACTGTTTAAATAGCATTCGAAAACCTGAGTCTGCGGTGTCAGTATATAGAGTCAAATAGCAGCAGCTCCTGTGTGTCCCCATAGTAATTCGTGATATTCGCTAGGGGATGAAGAGGCAAAATGAATTGAAAAGATGATAATCGCTAAATAACCTGCTCCTCATCTTGATAGAGCTTAATAAGTTTTTCCTGGGCACAATTATTTCCTTGAGTTACAGGCTTATAGCTGCCATCACTTTGCATTTCCCATGTGTTACTGTTGTCTTTGAGATAGTTTTTAATGATTTCTTGTTTGATTCGTTTTTTGCAATTTTCATCAAGAATTGGAAACATAATTTCAATACGATGGTACAAATTTCTTTCCATGAGATCAGCACTAGAACAAAAATAATATTCTTCTTCATGAAGGCGGAAGTAGAATACCCGATGATGTTCTAGAAATCGTCCAATATAGGAAAGCACGCGTATATTTTCTGAAATACCAGGTATTCCAGGTTTGAGGCAACATACGCCACGCACAAGCAAATTTATTTTAACTCCTGCTTGTGACGCTTTATATAAAGCTTGAATTATAGTTTTATCAGCTAATCCATTTACTTTGAGGAGAATTTCTGTGTCTCCTTTTTTTAATGCGGCAGCAGTGCATTGTTCAATATATTGCAACAGCGTTTTTTGTAACGTAAAAGGTGAGTGGCTTAACGCTTTGAGTTTAACTACTTTGCCAAGGCCGGTTAACTGTTGAAAAATGATTTGAATATCGGAGGTGATAGTAGGCTCACAAGTTAATAAACCTAAATCAGTGTAACGTTTTGCGGTGTATTCATGATAGTTTCCCGTACTTAAATGTACGTAACGTTTTAGTTTCCCGTGAGCGCGTCTGACCACCAGGGTCATTTTGGCATGAGTTTTATACCCTACAACACCATACAGCACTAGAATTCCTGCGGCATGCAAACGATTTGCCAATTTCAGATTGGATTCTTCATCAAAACGAGCCCTTAATTCAATAACGGCAGTAACCTCTTTCCCTGAATGAGCAGCATCCACTAAAGCGTCAACCATTACTGATTGCGAGCGAGTACGATATAAAGTTTGACTAATCGCCAGGACATTGGGATCACTCGCAGCCTGTCTTACAAAATCAATAACTACTTCAAAGCTTTGATAAGGGTGATGGAGTAGAATATCTTGTTCGTCAATGACATTAAATAAATTACGTTCTGACTTGGGAAAGTGGGGATACTGCGCTATAAAAGGTGGGTAATTCAAATCCGGTCGATCAATGCTGTTAATCGCCGTTAAATGGCGTTGAATGTTAACTGGTCCATCACAATAATAAGTATCTTCATGACGTAAATGGTATTTTTGCAATAAAAAATCAACAATTTTTTCTGGGCAATTCTTTTCAATTTCGAGTCGAACTACATGACCATAATGACGGGAAAAAATCTCGCGTTGTACGGCTTTGGCCAAATCATCAATTTCTTCTTCCCGCAAAAACAGATCGCTATTTCGAGTAAGACGAAAAGAATAACAGCCGCTAATCTCCATTCCCGGGAATAAACTATTGACATGGGTAGTAATAATTGAGGAGAGATGAACAAAATAATGAGCATCGCCACATAATTCTGAAGGCAAATGAATAACCCTGGGAATCGATCTTGGCGCATGTACTACTGCATAATTAATGTTTCGATCAAAAGCATCTTTACCACTTAAAGAAATAATAAAGTTTAAGCTTTTATTAATCAGTTGCGGTAACGGATGCGCCAAATCAAGAGCAATTGGGCTAATGACGGGTTGAATCTCATGTTTAAAATAGTGCTTTGCCCATAAGTGGATGTCGTCGGTCCATTTGTCGGTATCAAGAAAGTGAATATTTTCCTTACCCAATGCCGGGAGAAGTTGTTTATTAAATATGGAGTACAGTTGATCTATGAGCTTATGTGTTTTTTGGCTGATCTGACTAAATGCTTCATCAGGACGTAAACCATCAATCGTTAATTTTCCTGAAGAGAGAGCAATTTTTTCTTTAAGCCCTGCAACGCGTATTTCAAAAAATTCATCAAGGTTACTGCTGCAGATACTAAGAAAACGCATTCTCTCTAGTAAAGGCACACGTTCATCATTAGCCAACATAAGAACTCTCTGGTTAAATGCAATAATAGAAAATTCTCGATTGATATAATATTCTGGATTATCCAACACAGTTTCCAAGGGAGTAACTCCATTTATTTTTTATATAGTAGGGGGCATGTTACTATTTTAGACCTTAACGAACCAGAAAAAAACACACGGCTATAAAACCTATAAAACCATAAAAGGGTGATAAATTCCAAAAAGTTAAAGCGAGAAAAAATACAAAACAACACAATGCAATTGGAATAGAAAAATACATACCAACGACACCTTGAGCAACTGAATAACTGGCTGCAGCAAGTAACGCCAATGCACCATATTGTACGCCAATCATTATTTTTCGCATTCCAGGTCCATTATGACTGGTCAGCCATTGATAACCTGCTATGGCCATTAATAATCCTGGTAAATTAAGACTAAGAACAGCAAGAACCAAACCAGTCATTCCGGCGGCTTTATATCCTATAAGGGCAGATAATTTGACTCCGGTTAATCCTGGAAAAATAAAAGTTGAACCAACCATGGCAATAAATTCTTCTTGTCCAATCCACTGTCGATATTCAACCGCCTCATATTCCAATAGTTTTAACATGGAATTACCTCCTCCCAGGGAAATAAGACCAATTTTTCCAAAGCTTAGAATAATCGCGAACAGGGTATTTATCATAATTGCAGTAAATTTTTCAGGAAAGTTACATATTCGCAGGAAATGGGCTCATCCAGCAAGTGCTTGGAAATCATCTCTACGAGACGCAGGGACCTTCCTTCAATACATACGCTAAAATAAATTTTTTGGCGTACTTCAAGACGGGCAAGCTCAATTTTCACTTTGGGCTTTGTTGGACATTTATAGATAAGTGCGTCTTTTTTAACGGAAACTTCGATACCTTCTTGTTCAACCTGTTGCATTATCTCCTGTAACTCTGGAGGAGTGGGTTGGTCTTGAGTTCGTTCAAGGATTATTTTGGGCCCATAACCAACAGCATGGTTTGTTTGTTTGAGTAATGGCTTATAAAGCAACTGATCTCGGCGTTTCTTGATGTTGTAGTTTTGATTAAGCAGCAAATAATAATCGTCTTCCCGATGTTTCTGTTTATAATTCGCTAATTCGAGTAATGAATTATCAATTGTATTTAAAATAATCGGTTCATTATCCGACCAAAAATAACGAATCTCCCATTTTAATTGTTCGTCTTTTTTATCCACCAAATCAGCTAAGGGTAAGCTTGCTTTTGGGGTAAATTCGAAATTCCAGGCTAGGCGTTGGTTCGTACTCAATTGCTACTCACAAAATAAAGAGTATATACTACAGCTTTATTATGCAAAGCAAGGGAAGGTATTGATATTATGGCTATTCTGTTCTTTTTAGTATATTTGATATTTACCCTAATTGTTCTTTATAGGGCAATGAACCCATTAGTTTGGGAATTGGGAAGTGTCTTTTATTTAATTGTAGCTACATTTGCTATTGGCTTACCTTGGGTTATTGGCTTTTTACTCTGGCTTGTGATTATTGCGGCCTTGCTCGTAGTGTATCTCGAACCCTTACGTACAGTGATTGCGGATTATCTTTATAAGAAAGCCGGTAAGTCGATCCCTAAGTTGTCAAAAACCGAAGAAGAGGCGCTTAATGCAGGTGATACCTGGTTAGAACAAGATATTTTTACCGGGAAACCAGATTGGGAGCGATTAGCGAACGTCTATACGGAGCTTACTGGCGAAGAACAATTATTTCTTAAGAATGAAACCCATACCTTATGCAGCATGATTGATGAGTGGGAAATTAGCCAAACACGTGATTTACCTGAACAGGTTTGGACGTACATGAAGGAAAATGGATTTTTTGGTTTGGTGATCCCTAAAGAATATGGGGGTAAGGGATTTTCAGCGCGCGCACACTCTGATGTAGTCATGAAAATATCCAGTCGTTCAGGTGTTGCTGCAGTAACTGTTATGGTACCTAATTCATTGGGTCCTGGTGAATTAATCAATTATTATGGTACAGAGGAACAAAAAAATCATTATCTGCCCCGTCTTGCAAAAGGCATTGATATTCCCTGTTTTGCCTTAACTGAACCTGGTGCAGGCAGTGATGCAACCTCCATTCAATCAACTGCGATCGTCATGAAGAAGAAAGTTGATGGGAAAATGGTACTCGGATTGAACATTACTTTAGACAAACGTTGGATTACTTTAGCGCCAGTAGCAACGTTGATTGGTCTTGCAGTCAATGTGAAAGATCCCGATGGCTTATTGCAGGGGGAAGGCGAAGAAGGGATTACTTGTGTGTTGATTCCACGCGATACCAAAAATCTGGAAATTGGCAACCGCCATTTACCTTCTGATCAACCGTTTATGAATGGAACTATTCGTGGGAAAGATATTTTTGTGCCCATAACAACAGTGATTGGTGGTCAGAAACGAATAGGTAGTGGATGGCAAATGTTGGTTGAATGCCTCTCCATTGGCCGTTCGATTTCTTTACCTGCACTTGGCGCTGGTTCTTCCTCTTCTTGCTATCTCGCAACCAGTGCTTTTGCGCGTGCACGCTGCCAATTTAATGTAGAAATTGGTCAATTTGAAGGAATTGAAGAAAAACTTGCAGAGATCGCGGGTTTAAATTATTTAATTAATGCAAATCGATTACTGACGGTTGCTGCTGTAAATGAGCATAAAAAGCCTTCCGTAGCTTCTGCAATTGCTAAATATTTTAATACTGAACTGGCACGATCAGTGGTTAATGCATCTATGGATGTGCATGCAGGACGTGCTGTAGTAGTGGGACCACGGAATTATTTAACTAATTTTTATAACGGGGTTCCTATTTCCATTACGGTGGAAGGGGCAAATGTAATGTCACGAAACTTGTTAATTTTTGGCCAAGGCTCGATGGCATGCCACCCATACATACGTCATGAGTTTTACGCTATTTCCAACCAGGATAAAACAGCTTTTAGAGAAGTTATCTGGAAACATATCCAATATTTCATGCAAAATTTTGCCAAAGCAATTTGTTCTGGATGGACTGGTGGACTATTTATTAGTGCACCCAAGCAAAAAATGAAACGTGAGTACAAACGGCTGGCACGCCTGAGTCACGCTTATGCCTGGCTTGCAGATTTATCTTTGATTGTGTTGGGAGGCGATTTAAAACGCAAAGAACGCCTCTCAGCACGTCTTGCTGATGGAATGTCTTATCTTTACATGGCAATGGCCGTTTTACGTAATGTGCAATTGAATAATGAAAATCCTGATGATTTATTACATGCTCGATGGGCAGTGTCCTATTGTTTTTATCACGCACAAAAAGCAATGATCGCATTGTGTTATAACTTCCCCTCCAGATTTTTGGGTGGGCTCGCCCGTATATTGGCATTTCCTTTGGGGCAGACTATGCGCTATCCCACCGATAAGTTAGAGCAAAAATTAGCGCGTTTGATGACCACAAATAATCAATATCGTAATCGGTTGAAGGATATCGTGTACCTAAGCGGTGATCCCAAGCAACCAATAGATAGAGTGGAGCATGCCTTACAGCAAATCATTCAAACAGACGATCTTATCAAAAAGACAGGTGACTTAAGACGCGTTAAATTTGGTAAATTAAAGGATAAATTAAAAGAGAAGGTTGAAAAAAATGAATTAACCCAACAGGAAATGGATGCGTTACTTGCAACGGAAGCTGCACGATGGGATGCCATTTTAGTTGATGAGTTCACTTTTGAGTCCATGAAAAAGCAATCGTTTAACTCAGTGATTGATGAGATTAAATCACCATTTATGCATGGAGATGCTTCTTCTTAGAAGCACTCCCATAATGGCGGAGGTTTTTTAGTCTTGGAAGTGTGTGGTGTCTTTCAGGGGCGATAGCAAAAGGATACAATTTGTTTATTTTCTTGTATTTTACAAACTTTTAACGGGTAAGCTAAAAAGCTGTTTTCCCGTACACAACGTCAGTTTGCTATAATAAAGTCAATACATTAAGACGAATTCGTGAGAGAGATTAATTTATGTCTGAAGAACATTCACCTGAAGTATACGATGAAACTGGAGTAGCATCTCCCGAAAAATATAAGAAAAAAGCGTTGCCACCGAGAGAAGATCTTTTAAAAGCAATGCAAACTGCGGAAAAGTCAGCGAAATCGGCACGATATTTAAGGCAACAAGTTCATCAAATCGTTGAAAACTCAATACTCTTGAATAAAAATCCAGAGTCACAAGCGCTTGCACAACAAGTACTAAAAGCAGTAGATGAGTTTACTCAATTTGTGGAATATAAATTTTCTCAAGAATCACAAACTTGGTCTGGTAAACCGCCTAAATCTTCCTTCGATCAAATGCAGACTAAAATTGCAGAAAAAGCCAGTGCTACGCTATCTGAAAAGAATGTTCCAAGTATCCGATTCGATTATGGGATCAGCAAAGAGGGGCATTTTGTTCGTGGATATGGTCCGACTGAGAAAGGGGCTCCTCCATTAGAAGATGAAACAATTGATTCTTTAGACCGCTTGTTTAACGCATGGTTAGCTAATAATCATCAAGTAATCACTAGAGACGGTTTTTTCTTTAAGAATGAAAAGGGAGTAGAAAGAAAACTGACTGGAGATGAAGTAGAAGCGTTAATGGCAGATTCCGCTAAAGAATTTAAGGAATATTTGAAGAAGAGTGGGGTTGAATCCGAACTCGTATCTCGACAACGCGAATACCCAGGGGAACATCGATTGGAAGAAACCAAGAAAGCTGCTGCTCAGAAAGCTGTAGAAAGGGTAATTGAAGAAGCTGAAAGGGAAGAAGAAAGACCAGAACCAGAACAACCTCAAAATGTTGGGCCTGGTTAATCGGCATTTTTTCACGAGCGGCTTTTAGTACATGTAATGATGCATACATTATCCTGGTGCAGCGAAAGCAAAATTAGCCTTGGGCATTAAAGGTTTCGCTTGCACTATGTATACATTGCTCAATTTAAATTTTATTCACGGCGTGCAGTCTCTCTAGAGTTCCTATATCAAACCAGAGGCCGTCATAAACACTGGCGGTTACTTTATTTTGTGCGGCATATTGGCGAATTAAAGGCGCGACTGAATAGCGGCCTTGCATGCAGTGGGTAAATACCTCTGGATGATAGCAGCAAATTCCTGCAAGAGTATATTCTGGATTCGTATTACTTAATTGTGTGTGATTGATTAGCCCAAAGTCGCCATGATGATTAAGAGCAGGATTTTTATTTACTAAAATCACATGAATCGAATCAACATGTTCAAGGTGTATTTGCGAAAAATCAAAATCCGTATAGATATCAGCATTGACGGTAATAAAGGGTTTACCCCCTAACAGCGGTAGTGCGTTTACGATGCCGCCGCCTGTTTCTAGTCCTCCAGGAGGTTCCGGTGAGTAACAAATTTCAATTCCCCAACGTGTCCCATTGCCTAAATGCTGGCGGATTTGGCCTCCAAGATAAGCATGATTAACCACTAATCGTTCAAAGCCAGCTTTTGCCAAATTCATTACATGATGTTCTATTAAAGGCTTTTCTTTAACCATACACAGAGCTTTTGGTGTGACTTCGGTAAGCGGCTTCAAGCGGTCACCGCGCCCGGCGGCTAATATCATTGCAGTTTTCATGGCAGATAAACTCTCAATTGCAGAAATTGGAAAAATGGGCGTAATTCTTCATAAATTTCTGTACATTCAAGTACATATTTTAAGGTCAAAGGTAAATCTTTAAGATATGCCGGTTTATTATCCCGTAAATGCAAACGACAAAAAATTCCTAAAACCTTTAAATGTCTTTGTAAGCCGCACAGATCAAATGCACGGATAAATTCAGCCAAAGAATAATCTTTAGTTAAAGGACTTTGAGTATAAAAAAATTCAACCCATTCCAAAATCTTATGCCGTGGCCAGGAAATATAACAATCTTTAAGTAAAGAAACCAAATCATAAGCGAGAGGGCCGCGCATTGCGTCTTGAAAATCAATAACTCCCAAAGTGGATTCTGTTTGGTTTTGTGCAAGCATCAGATTGCGAGAGTGATAATCACGGTGAATAAAGGTTAATGGCTGCTGTGCTACTTCTGTGGCAATCCATTCCATAGTGTGTTGGACTAAATCGCATTCATTCTGATTGAGTTTCAAGGCAAGATATGCATTAAAAAACCATTCAAGACATAAATTCATTTCTTTAAGCATATGGGTTTTATCAAATGATGCGAGCAACGGATCATTAATTGCGCACGTCTGAATTTTAAATAAAGTTCTTATGGCATCATGATAATGATTATCCACTGTTTCAGAATGAAGCGCATTCAAAAGAAGTTGATCCCCTAAATCACTTAATAATAAGAATCCATTTTCTAAATTCATCGCGAGAATTTTGGGAGTATGAACCTCCGCTTTCTCCAGCATTTGCGCAATATGTATAAAAGAATTGAGATCTTCTTTTCCAGGAGGTGCATCCATGATAACTCGAGTGAGTCCGTTGTATTGAAGACGAAAATATTTCCTAAAACTGGCATCTCCAGCCAAAGGAGCCAACTGAAAATCTTGCAGTTTTAGTGTATCAATTAACCATTCTTTCAGTGCGTTTTCTCGTGCATGCATGGTATACTTCCCCATCATTATTTTGGTTGTAACTTAATAGCTAAGATCACTTCCCCCGAGAGAATAAAGAAGTGTTGCGGATGAGCCTTATCGCAACAAACTCATGCGGGCATGGCGATCAAAAGTAATTCGTTACATATTTTTTTGTGCATAATAAGGCATTTTATTATCCGTGAACAAGATTTCATTCAAATGGTTCTTGATGAGCATCGTTACCCCCCTACTTATTTTGCTCATGGTAATTTATCATGCGTTGGCTTACTCTGCCTCTTTGATTGATGAACCAGTTCAAGCGTGTGTTATCGCACGTGATGTTGATTTAACGGATGATGTAAGAGCAAAGTTTGCCCAATGTTTGGGATGGCAAGCAGATCAAACTTCTCCTATTTGCCTTGGATCATACCAACCGCTCACGGTGGCGCCTCTGGCTTCCCCTGATGAAATAAGGATTATGGCTGATCGTGTTTCTTTTTATCAAGACAAACCGTCATCGTTGAAGGGACATGTAGAAATCCAGCAAAACCAGAGAATAGTCAATGCACAAACTGCATATGTGTATCGAGATCCCAAAAGCAAGCAAATTACAAAAATTGAGTTCCTAGGTAATGTGCGTTATCTGGAACCTGATAAGTTATTGATTGCTCGTAAGGCTACGATTAACCCTCAGAATAAATCGGGTCAAACTGAAGATGTAATCTATCGGTTTAATACCAATAAACGAACTGCAGTATTGCCTGCATGGGGAAGGGCTGGTTTAATGCAGCGCTTTCCTAATTCGGATTACTTGTTGCGCCAGGCGACTTACACCACCTGTGCTCCACAAGATAAAGCCTGGGATCTTGAGGCTAAATCAATTGTTATTGATAATAAGAAAAAAATGGGGGTTGCCAGAAATGTTACGTTGCGCATTCGCGAACGCCCCGTTCTTTATGTGCCCTATTTGAGTTTTCCTACAACCAAAGAACGTAAATCCGGCTTTTTAATGCCTTTAGCTGGATACTCTAATGTAGGTGGTTTTGATTTAGGACTTCCTTATTATTGGAATATTGCACCAAACTATGATTTGACTTTAACTCCCCATCTTTATACAAAGCGTAATGTGATGTTAGGTGGTGAGTTTCGGTATTTAACTGCGAACAGTGCCGGAATAATTGTTGGAAACTTTTTGCCGGATGATGCTGCTTATCGAAATTTTTTGAACAGCCATGCGGAGCAATTTCCTTCCTTTAAAGATAAATCAACAAATCGATGGCTTTATGGCGCTCTTAATACGACACAATTTACTCCCAATTTACGATTAAATGTGAATGTTCAACAAGTTTCTGATGATTATTATTTCCAGGATTTTAGTTCCAATTTGGCACTGATTACTCAAAGACAATTATTGCGTCAAGCAGATTTAACCTATTCCACAGAGCATTGGACTTTTAGAGGCATGGCTCAAAGTTTTCAAACCTTACACCCAATTAATGAGACACCTATTGCTGATCAATATGAGCGTTTGCCGCAATTGTATGCTCATGGCTACTATTATGAATTGCCCGCAGAGGCTAATTTAAATATAACAGGGCAATACGATCAGTTTTTTTGGCCAACATCAACGTTGCAGGATCCGATAATAGCAATGCTCCCAGGGGTGATCCCGGGAGTGGAAATGCCCCAAGGCCCCCGATTCCATTTTAATCCGGTACTTTCTTTACCCCAGCGAACTAATTGGGGATTTATTACCCCATCAGCAGAATTTGTAGAAAACTATTATCAGGTTCGAAACGATTGGCATGATACGCACACTGAATATAATCGCTTTATTCCGCGTTTCAGCACTCATGCTGGTTTATTCTTCGATCGTAATTTTAATTGGAAGGGAGGCTCGTATACACAAACTTTAGAGCCCAGCTTATTTTATTTGTATGTACCTTTTTATGATCAAAGCCGGTTGCCTATCTATGATACTGCTAATATGATTTTTAATTTTGATCAACTTTTTAGAACCAATCGTTTTTCAGGGTTTGATCGAATTGGTGATGCCAATCAATTAACTTATGCATTGACTTCTCGTTGGTTGTCTAATGAAACGGGTGCTGAGCGTGCCAGTTTTTCTATTGGTCAAATCAAATATTTTACGAATAGAAACGTACAGCTGTGTCGTAGCTTAACTGGTTCTTGTATTGCAAATCCTTTGGAAATCGGACAATTGTCTCCATTTTATGGTGTTTCACCTATAGCTTCGCGAGCGGTTTATCATTTCAACCCTGCCTTGAAAATTCTGGGTGATTATGTATGGGATCCTGCCACCTCTGGGACAAACAATGGTGGTTTGAATTTACATTATCAACCGAAACCCAATGCAATTATTAATGTGGGTTACAGCTACTTAGTTAATGGAGATGTGACAAAAGTTAGGAATGATGCAGGAGTAGATAATTCGTTGCACCAAGGATTAATTTCTGTTTCTTGGCCAATAAGTGATCGATGGAGCACCATTGGTGCATACAGCCATAACATTAGTAAAGATTACAGTATGATGTCTTTATTAGGGATACAATATGATAGTTGTTGTTGGGCAGCACGAATTTTAGGAGGAAGAACTTTTAAGAGTTTAAATGCTGAATTCTCGCCTCAATATAATAACAATATCTATTTGCAAATTTTATTAAAAGGCTTAGGATCAGTAGCAAATAGTGATCCTGGAAGTGTATTGAATACTTATATTCCAGGATATGAAGATCCATTTCGTCGTTAAACCAAATAATGGTATAAAGTGAAGCGAAGTCGCTTGTGTTTTGGATAAAAATAACCTAAATTGCTCGAAAAAAGTAATAAGGATTAAGGCATGTATAAAAAAATAACCCTTGTATGCATATTGTTTGCTGCCATTGGGGGAGCAGAAGCAAAACAATTATTGGATAAGGTAGTAGCGGTCGTTAATAATGGAGTGATCACCGCAAGTGAACTTAACAAGCAGGTCGAATTAACAAAAAAACAAATTATCGCACAAAAAATGCAAGTTCCAGCGGATTCGGTATTACGCAAGCAAGTACTGCAGCATTTAATTGATGTGAATGTGCAATTGCAAATGGCAAAACAACATGGTCTTACTGTAGATGATACCGAATTAAATCAGGCAATTGAAAAAATAGCAGCAGTAAACCATGCCACTCTGACTCAATTACGTGAAGAAATTGTCAGACAAGGAATGACTTGGGAAGAATACAGAGAAAATATTCGTAAAGAGATGCTCCTTTCTAACCTACAACAAAAAGCAGTTGGAAGAGATGCGGCTGTTACGAATGAGCAAGTTGAGCAATACCTCAAAACCGAAGGAGCGATAGTCGATCGTTCTGCGCTCACCTATCATCTGCAAAATATAGTTATTCCACTAAGCGAAGAACCTACATCTGAAGAAGTAAAAAAAGCGAAAAGCAAAGCAGAGTCTTTATTAGTAAAGATAAAAAAAGGTGAGGACTTTAGTCGTTTGGCTATAGAAAATTCCAGTGGTGAATTTGCATTAGAAGGCGGTGATTTAGGTGACCGCCATTTAGCAGAGTTACCCGAATTATTTGCGAAGGAAGTAGTGAATATGAAAGTGGGACAAGTCTCTGCCCCCCTACGTGCAGGCAATGGATTTCAGTTAATTAAATTGGTATCTATTGGCGGTGACAATCAACACCATGTCATTACTAAAACTCATGTTCGTCATATTCTTTTAAAACCTGATCCAAGCATGCTTCCTGAAGATTCAAAGAGACAGGTGAACAATATTTATCTGCAATTAAAGGCGGGTAAGGATTTTGCACTCATGGCAAAACAATATTCCTTGGATTCTGCCAGCGCTGTTAAAGGTGGTGATTTGGGTTGGGTCTCACCTGGAGTGTTAGTTCCTGATTTCGAGAAAGTTATGGATAAACTGGCTGTAAATGAAATTAGTCCTCCTGTAAAATCACAATTTGGTTGGCATATTATTCAAGTGCTCGGCCGTAAGAAAGAAGATGATTCAGAAGCTTTTAAAAAGCAGCAGGTACGACAATTTTTACAACAACGGAAGTTTGCTGAAGCAGTACAAAATTGGCAGCAACATATACGTTCAGATGCATATGTTAATATTGTTGATAAGGAACTGGCGTGAAGCCACTTCTTGTTAGCAGCGGAGAGCCAGCAGGAGTTGGTCCTGATTTATGTCTGGCTCTCGCAAAATATGATTTCCCCTTGGTGATATTAGGGGATCAGGCGGTACTAGAAGCTAGAGCAAAAGAATTAAACTGCGCGATTAATTTTATTCCATACCAAAGCGGACAAGATATCAAACCGAAACATGATCATTTAACCGTACTTTCAGTAACTTGTCCTCATCCAGTCCAGAGCGGTTGTCTTAATCCCCAAAATGCCGTATATGTTATTGAACTTTTAAACCAGGCAGCTGTATTATGTGGAAGTGGTGAGTTTTCTGGATTAATTACTGCTCCCGTTCATAAGGCAAATATTAACGAAGCAGGTATTCCATTTAGTGGTCACACTGAATTTTTTGCACAATTCTATAAAACAGATGTGGTGATGATGCTGGCTTGTAGTGAAATGAAAGTAGCCTTAGTTACTACACATCTTCCTTTACGCATGGTGCCCGGTGCAATTACTTCAGAACTGATTATTCAAGTGATTACTCAGGTGCACCAATCGTTGATTCGGGATTTTAATATTCAAGATCCCTGTATTAAAGTAGCTGGTTTAAATCCACACGCAGGAGAGTCAGGTTACCTGGGGCGAGAAGAAATTGAGATAATTACTCCAACGATAACGTTCCTACAAAAACAAGGTATTAATGTTCAGGGACCATTGCCTGCTGATACCCTATTTATTAAAAGTCATTTACAAAATTGTGACGCCTATGTTGCCATGTATCATGATCAAGGGTTACCGGTAATCAAGTATGCTGATTTTCATAATGCAGTTAATGTGACTTTAGGATTGCCAATAATACGTACTTCAGTAGATCATGGTACTGCTTTAGAGTTGGCAGGAAAAAATTTGCTCGACACAGGTTCAATGTTTGCCGCCGTTGATATGGCAAAGACCATGGCTATTTCCAGGATGAGATCATGATAAGTTTAATTGCCGCAATTGATGAGGCTGGGGGACTGGGTTTCAACAATCAGTTACTTTGTCATTTACCTGCCGATTTACAACACTTTAAATCAATTACTATGGGCAAACCCATCATTATGGGAAGAAAAACATTTGCTTCTATAGGAAAACCCCTGCCAGGAAGGCTGAATATTATATTAAGCCACAGCATAACCTCAATTGAGGGTGTTTCTGTATTTAATTCTTTAGAAAAAGCAATCAATCAAACCAAAGAGTTTCCCGAGATTATCATTATAGGTGGTGCTGAACTGTTTGCAGAGGCAATAAATAAAGCCACTCGCCTATATATTACGCGAATACATCATCAATTTGTTGCGGACGTTTTTTTCCCGGAAATTGATGAATCAATATGGTACTGCAGTGAGAAACAGTTCAGACCACACGATGAAAAAAATAAATATGATATGACTTTTTATACATATGAACGTATTAAATAATAATTATCATTTTTAAAGATAAAGTGCAGAAATAATTTCAATCCTCAGTTTTAACTCTTCAACATGATGCTATCCGCATGGAAAACTTCCAAACTATGATTAATGAAATGTTTGATATTTTCTGCTACAATAAGATGCAAAAAATGCCCAATATGGGTATGTAAAGATCGATATGGACTACAGTCGATAAGCAAAAGAAAACAATTAAAAAAAAATGAAAAAAGTATTTGACACTGAGAGGGAAATCAGTAGAATACGCAGCACGCCT
>NZ_LBAW01000031.1 GCF_001648595.1 Legionella bozemanae
AAGCATCAAAAGCAGGAGAATCTGGTAAAGGTTTTGCCGCAGTGGCAACTGAAGTAAGAAACCTAGCAGAGCAATCAGAACAGTCCACGGTGCAGGTGCAAAAAATTCTTGAGGACATACGACGTAGCACTGAAAAAGCGGTTATCGTCACCGAGGAAGGAGCTAACACTCTTGATTCAGGAATTAAGCTTATTGAGAAAGCAGGCGACGTTATTCATGCGCTAAGTAAAATGATCAATGAAGCATCCATTTCAAGCCAACACATTGAGGTATCTATTAGGCAAGAAGCAGTTGGAATTGAGCAAATCGTTGAAAGTATGAATGAAATTAATCGTGTTACCGCAACTTTTTCTACTGGCATAGAAGAGATGATGACATTTATTCATCATTTAGATGATATTGTTAAACATCTAAAAGAGGATATCAGTCTTTATAAAGTTTAAAAGGTTTCATTAAATTAATTCATTGCAGAGCATTATTTTTAATGCGGTTATATATCTACAGATGCTTTTTAAAAGATACATCGACTTATTGCTATTCCATTACTCCATCAATGAATTATGTTTTAGTTCAATAATTAATTATTTTTAGTGATCACTGGATTTTTATATGCCTGATGATATTCATTCAATTGTTCCATGTTTTTGAGTAAATTAGGAGGACATCGATAAGCCTTAGCATAAATAGCATGTATACTAATGTCGGTTATATGACCAGGTTGAGAGCGGTACCTTTCTATTGATGTATGATGCTCTTCAAATACAACCAGGTTGGCTCCTAATTTTGCTCCTTCATTTTTAAGAAAATTTAGGTCATCGGTTTTTAGATTTTTTTCTAAACCAAGCGTGAATTGAAGTTTTTTTCCATGCACATCGCTATTAGATATTTTCCCTAAAAACTCACATGAGTTGGCCATTTTAGTACTTCGATTATAGATAATCATCACCTTTTTCGCATTTGGTTCTAATGATCTAGGAACACAGCCTACAATTAATTGTAGGGTTAATATAATTGAAAAAAATATTCCCTTCATCATAAAATATCCTTTTATTAATTGTATATGTGAGCCGAATATTAAATCATAATGCATTAACAATTAAACAAACAGTATCTATGTTCTAATTATCGGCACCAATACGACACCATACGTAGACAATTGCACACCAAGAAAGACATCTTGTGTATTTTGGAAAACAGGCGATAGTCCAGAATCAACATGGTTTTTCTTAGTCTTTTATAGTATTTCATGAAATTATCAAAACCTTTGGTAACGGGTTCAATTTTCCCGCGTCTTCACCATAACTTATTGATTTGTATCAAAGGGCTTATTCTTCAGTTAAATCGGCGTTCTGTTTCTTGGCGAACAGTATCTATTTTAATTCAAAATCCTATGTTTGATTCACAAGTCGTATCAATTTTAGTGAAGGAAGCAATTATCTTCATTAAAACTGATTAATCTGAAAAAACTAGGAATAGGGAAGGAGCCACGCCCAAATAACATTTTAATAGGTCTGATTAATCGTATAATCAGACCTAATACCGTTGCCTGTGACGCGGATTCAACTCGCTAATGCAACCACTATTTAACTAGTTGTCAGCGGCAAAAATAACATATTAGGAGTTTTAAAGCCTAGTGTTTTTCTAGGTCTTTTATTGTCTTCAATTATCGGCTTCGTGTTGCCTGATTGAATTGTGAACACAAATAATCTTTTTTAATATCCTTCTTTTTACAGGGTACAATCTGTATACTGCAACGCTTTTGTATAAATTAAGGTTGTATCAATGGAAAAAAGCGAGGCTATTGCATGGTTTGGAAGTCAAAGAAAGCTTGCTGAATTTCTAGGAGTCGCTCAGTCTAATGTGTCCGCGTGGAAAAAGGTACCCAAACACCATCAGAGGACGATTGAGGCGCATACCAAAGGGGTTTAGTTGCTTCCGTAGAAAGGACAAAAATGACGCGATACATGTGTACTATTGAAAAGTTTTATATGGATATGCTCAGAGCAGATGCTGAATCCTTAGCCGTTCCCGTTGTAGAGGTATTGCGTAGAGCCATTAAAAATTACCACAATGAAGTTTCTGGAAAAAACTTATAGTATACATTTATTTCGCACATATAATGTCTCCACTAACAATGAAATTTTTCTTGCCTCTTTCCATAAGTTTCTTCAATGGCTTTTTCAATATAATGGAGCAGATATCCTCTTCCGGTCATGAATCGAAGCAGTTTTCGATAATCTATAGGATTATTAGAAGGGTCTAGTTGCCCTATTTTACTTCGCACTGCTTTGAGTGTCCTTTCATACTCCAGATTTTGATGATGAGGATCTTGTTCAATGCGCATAAAATCCTTCAAATCGTCTTTGGTAGGCTCGTAGAATAGAGCGCTTGCAGGCAGCTTCACTGTTTCACCGCCAAGCAATTTTAATTTGCACCCATTATGGTTGTATTTGATAAAGTACCCCTTTAAAACATAAGAGTGACAGTCAACAATAACTCTATGATAGGAAGGAAGCTTCCACTCATCGTGTATACGTGTTCTCTTTTCTGCAATTAATGAGATGGTTGTCTTGTGATCAAAATTAAACGATTGTGGCTCAACACAAATACTTTGTTTATCCGATTGGCGAATTCCTTTAATAAGCGCTCCTAATTCGGTGACTAAAAGGATATCTTCTTTTAAAAGTTGGGCATCGAAATAGAGTAAGCTTGAGCCAACAGAAATTTGGGAGGTTAAGCTTTCAAGCTTTCGTTTGGTATAAATTATCTGTTCGATATGACTTTTTAAAATGAAGAGCTCGTAATCGCTGGCATTACCTAAACGGGCAACTTCCTCTTGCAAAATAAAGAGCATTTTTATTGAATGAGAAGACATAATACGTGTAAACCTATTTGTGTTAATCCATCTTAAATTACTTCTTGGCTAATTAATTGAAGAAAATAATTGAAATGCGGATATTCTCTACAATACAAATCCAATTGCTTTTCGCATGTTGCATTAACCATGCACCGTACATCTGGAATAAAATCCATTAATGTGGTTACGATGACATGATCAGGCGCATTTCTTTCCATCAGCTGTTTGGCTTGAGCATCAATTAATCGAATCAATTCTTTATCATGGTCTGAGAGCGTCAATGACTTCATAAAACATTTAAAAACGATTGTTAAAAGAATTAAAGCTGGAATAGGATGAGTGACTTCGACCGTAATCATTATTCCAACTTGATGAACTAGAACCTAAGGTATTTCCCGAACTATCAAAAGCGCCTCTCATAGGAAGACCTGTGGCCGGGTTAATTCGGGTGTCATCTTTTCTGCATGGATTAAAATGAGATGATTCTTCATCTTTTGAATCAAGATTGTTGGAAATCCAGATAAAGGGTTTGAACACCAGTTTAATCCATTTCATGATGCATCCTTAATGTGTTGTTATTCCATCGGTTCGGTTTCGAGAACACTTTGTTCTTCCTGAATTGGTTCTAAATGAAATAATTCTCTATCGGCATTTCGTTTAATGTAGTGTTTCATTTGTTGGTACAAATCAAACAACGTCCCTTCTTGGGTTTTACCGCATATCCAGCCCAAACTGGCAATGAACTTTAATCTGTTCTCTAAATTCCCAAATATTCTCTAATTAATTCAACTTGGTGTTTTGTTGAATCCATACCATTTATAATGAAATCGGCTTTACTCTTAAACTCACGATCTTCAAATAAAGGTCTTGATTCACTTAAGTAAAATTCTAACTCGTCTAAAAGATCTTCTTTAGTTTTATCAGTATTTTTATAGTTTCTAAGTACCCAGCGACACAAAGATACATCTAATGGCACATTAATATGAATCCAAGTATCAATATAGATGCCAGTCTGCTGGTGAAAACGTCCTAAAGGTGCATCAAAAATGATATATTGCTTGGGATTAACAACACTATTCTTTACTGGATGAATAACTGCTTCCCCAGATTTAAGGACTTTAAGAACTTCAGCTAATTTTGGATAGTCCCATTCAGTGTAATTTTCTCCCCTTTTGTACCAATCGATATAATCTTCAGGTCCATTTGAGATCTCATCAAAATCATCCCAAGATATAAAAGGACTATGTAAATAACTGGCTAATTCTAGGGTAAGTGTTGTTTTTCCAGCGCCCATGTTTCCACTAATACCAATGATATGAGGGGTTGAGATTTTATTCATTTTCTGTAAAGTCTTTCGACAACTCTTCTTCTATCTGCTCTATTGTGGGTAATGCAGTCTTAATATCATTAGGCAATGACTCAGTAAGTTTATACTCTGCAAGTCCAATTGGTTTAGTCATATCGCGAAGAGCATACTCAGCAACAACCCCAACTTTTGAACGACATAAAATTAACCCTATAGAAGGGTTGTCCCCTGGTTGGCGTAACAAATCATCTACAGCTGATAAATAGAAATTCATTTTACCGGCGTATTCTGGTTTAAACTTACCTGATTTTAAATCAATCACAACAAATGCCCTTAACTTGATGTGGTAAAACAACAAGTCGATATAAAAATCTTGATCTTCAATTTGAAGATGGTATTGACGTCCCAGAAAAGCAAAGCCTTCTCCAAGTTCAAGCAAAAATCGTTCAATATGAGCAACCAATCCTTTTTCTACTTCTCTTTCATGAGCATCTTTCCCTAAACTTAAAAAATCAAATAAATATGGGTTTCGAAGTGTTGCTTGTGCAAGATCAGAATGAGGAGATGATAATTTTTTGTTAAAGTTAGTAATAGCTTTCCCTTCTCGTTTATATAAATCGGATTCAATTTGCATTGATAATACATTTCGAGACCAGCTGTATTCTTTTGCTTTTTGGATGTAGAATTCTCTTTCCTTTTTATCTGGCACTTCATACATCAGTGTAATGTTATGCCCCCAGGGTAATTGGTCAATAGCTTGTTGACCAATTTCATCTAGGTTATATTCTTCAGCGAAACGTCGCATATACTTTAGGTTTTGCGGACTAAACCCTTTCATTTCTGGAAATTCACTACGTAAATCACGACTTAGCTGCGTAATAATTTTAGCCCCCCACCCATGTTGCTTCTGAGAATTGATAATTTCTGTTCCAATATGATGGTAAAGCAGAATAAGTTCTTTATTTACACTCAGAGCCGCTCTGTACTGACTTGCAGCAACTTTCGTCTTAAGATCATCCAAGAATTGAGTGTAATTGATACCAGTAATGTTCTTTTCCATATTAAGTTCTCTTTGGTAATTTCATTACCATTAAATGAGTTTTATGGCCTGTAAAAAAACCGCCTTGCATCGAGTATTCACCTACTGGTTCGAATCCAGCTTGCTCATAAACATGCTTAGCTCTAGGATTGTTTTCATCAGGATCAATGAAAAAAGTATCAGCCAGATTATCGATCTGATTGTGGTAGAATGCAGTAAATTTCTTCAAGGTTGGTGCAGCCAATCCTCTTCCTAAAAAATCCCTATTCCCTATGCCAAAATCAAGAGAGACGGTATGCCCATCTTTTGATAAATAATATTTATGAAGATCAGTTACATCATTTTGTGACTCTAATATTTCGTCGCTTAGCAGAAAAGCAAATGGCTCATTATTAACAAACCCTACCCAATATTTAGTGGTACCGTAAAAATAGTGTTGCTTACGTCCATAGATAAAGTTGAGTATGTCATCTTTATGTTCTTTGCTGTTATCCCAAAAATCTTGTATATGGGGTAAGCTAAGCCAGTCAAATATAATTTTTTCGTGTTGAAGATTAGCTTTCTCAAAACATATTGAGTCGATTAAATTTTGATTCATGAAAAATCCCTGCATTTATTGATAAAAGCTTTTAGTGATAAATACTTGCCATAGCCTAAGTGTGTTGCAATAATCTTTTGAATAGGAACACCCAGTTGATATAGATGTAAAATTTTATCTTTGTCTTTATCGTACATTGAGGCTTGTATTATCCCTTTCGGTTTACCAAGCTTAATACCTTTAGCAACTCGTGCGCGTAACCCTTCCTTGGTTCGTTCTGAAATAAAATCTCGCTCCAATTCAGCCAACATTGAAAAGATCGTGATGAGCACTTTATTTGCCACATTATTCTTGGCATTAGGATTTAAATCCAGATTTTGTTTGATAAGTATCAACCTGGACATTTTATCATGAATAATTATTTCTATAGTATTCAACGTTTCTTTTATTGATCGACCAAGCCTTGATAATTCAGAGGCAATAACCACATCATCAGGTGATAATTTATCTAACAACTCATCGATACGACGTAACTTAGTAGACTTACGGGAGGACATCTCTAATTCAATCCATTCGTCAACCATGAGTTTTTGCTCAATGCAGAAACGACTAATGCTGTTTTTCTGACTTTCAACACTTTGATCCTGAGTACTCACCCGAACATATCCATAAATCATGCTAATGCCACCTAATTTTCACTGGGTTTTGTATTAAGGTATTTTGCACATATAACACCATCATATTGTTAATCGTTTATAATGCACCTTAATGATATAATTTATCGCCTAATAAAACGAGCGTTAAAAGAATTAAATTTGATGTCCCGGATGTACCTTAATGGCAAAGCTTGAAATAATGACCCCTGCAGAACAAATTATTTTTAATAGTCCGCCAAATTTTTCCCCTGATGAACAAAATAAATATTTTTGTTTACCACCAGAGTTAGCCGTCTGGCTGAAAAGCGTGGATAGCGTCACCAATAAAGCTGGATTTATTTTATTGTTTGGGTATTGCCTGGTAGGAGCGCGATTCTACCAACCAAGACAGTTTTATGAATCTGATCTCAAGGCCATATGCCAGCTATACGGCTTTGACAACAATGAAGTGCAACTAAAAAAATATAATCAGCGGACGTTTAATTACCACAAACAGATAATTCGTGAATATCTGGCGATAAAACCCTTTGATGAAGAGGCGAAAACATTATTCAGGGAGAGTATTCATGATCGCGTTGCCCGTCGCTACCCACCAAAACAGATTTTACAGGATGTATTCGATCTGCTGAAAGCCAGGCGTATTGAGATCCCCCGCTATAATCGATTTGCCCTGAACATCACAGAGATAATCAGTGATTATGATAAACATCTGATTCATTTGATTGAGGATCAATTATCCGATGGTCACAAAATCAGTATGGATGCTCTTCTAAAAATAGATGATGCTGATTCTTCAACCATTGCCAGACTTAAAACCATCAGTCACTCAAGAAAGCCAAAGGAGATTAAGAAAAGTATCGAGGATTTTCAACTAATCCAAAGTATTTATAACAGTGTTAGTCCCTTGCTCGATAAACTAAATCTGCACAATGACACCGTCAAGCATTATGCAACCTGGGTTCGCAAGGCCAGTCTGTTTCAGATTAATCAGCTTCAGCCTGATAAACGCTATCTCCATATCATTTGTTTTCTGGTTCATCAATATCAGTTAAGACAGGATAATTTTGCAGATATTTTACTCAACTGTGTGAAGGCAACAGAAAACGCCGCTACAAAAAATGAAAAGGAACAGATCTTTAAACAGAAAGACCAGCAAAAGGAAACCCTGCAATTATTATCAGATGCAAGAATATCCTATAAGGCTCAACTGAAAAAAATTGAAAAGCTGGCAACATCACCTGTTTTAAGCGATTCGGAGAAAGTTCAGCAAATCAGGCAATTGCTGGAGGACTATCACCAGCACCTGGAAATCTATCCACCGGAACCAAAACTGGATGAATATACAAAACAGGCACTTGATGAAATGAATGCACAGAACTATTACCAGATATTGGAGGATTTGTCCCTTAAATTACAGAACAGGGTGGCTGATATCTTGCGCAATATTGCATTTGATATCCCGGAAAATCAGGATATTCCTGCCATTTTAGTGGCCATCAAACACTATCAGGCCAAAACAGGTAATGTGGGGAAAGAGGCGCCAGTCAGCTTTTTATCTGAAAATGAACAGGCTGCACTTTATTCCAGTGAAGGTAAATTCAGGATCTCCCTTTATAAGGTGTTGCTGTATTTTTATACGGCTGATGCTTTAAAAGCGGGTGTTATCAGTCTGAAGCCAGCCTATCGCTATCTGTCACTGGAAAACTATTTACACCCCAAAGAACATTGGCAGGCTAACAGGAACAGGTTACTGGAAGAAGCAGGGTTACTCGATTTTGCAGACATTGATCAATTAATGGAAACCCTTCATAAAAAGCTCCACGGGGCATACCATAAAACTAATCGCCGTATCAAGGCAGACAAAAATCCTCACATCAAATTTGATTCAAAGGGACGAATGGTGCTGGCAACACCCAAAGTCGAAAAAATAAATACGCAGTCAGTATCTTCTCTGTTTGCTGATCAGAAATATACATCGGTACTAAAAATGTTGAGTGATATTCAGCGGTTAACTGGTTACCTTGATTGCTTTCGCCATCACAGCGTTAAAGACAAGAAGATCTTGCCCAAAACATCCATATTTTATGCATCGATTTTAGGAATGGGATGCAATATAGGCATCAGCAAGATGGCCAATGTCTCCAAAGGGATTACGGAAGATGCCCTGGAAAACTTTGTAAACTGGCACATGAGTCTTAATAATATTAACGCAGCAAATCAATGCATTCTTGAGCTGCTCGGCAAGCTATCATTAGCCAGCATCTATCAAAAAAATCCTGGTGAATTACATACATCCAGCGATGGACGAAAAGTCAGCGTAGTTGTTGAGTCATTGAACGCCAATAAATCATTCAAATACTTTGGAAGCGGCTCAGGATCTTCACTTTACAGCTTTATTGATGAGCTAAACCGCCTGTTTTATACTACGTCCATCAGTAGTTCTGAACGAGAAGCAGCCTATGTTGCTGATGGATTATTACATAATCTTTCGATCAAGAGCACAATCCATTCCACTGATACACATGGTTATTCTGAAGCAATTTTTGGGATATTGAACATGCTTGGGATTTATTTTGCACCCAGAATTAAAGGTCTGAAGAAAGCCACCCTATACAGCTTTAACTCCAGAAGCACCTATGAAACCAAAGGATATAAAATACTCCCGCATCGCTATATTGACACTGATTTAATTAAAACCCATTGGGATGATATTTTGCGTTTGATGGTTACGATTAAACTTAAAGCCACAACGGCATCACAACTGTTCAAGCGTCTCAGTTCATATTCAAAACAACATCCATTGTACTGCGCCATAAAGGAATTTGGACGGATTATTAAAAGTCTGTTTATTCTTCGATATATTGATGATGTAGAATTACGACAGGCTGTTGAAAAACAGTTAAATCGTATTGAGTTATCGAATAAATTCTCAAAAGCCATTCTGTTTGGTAACAACCAGGAAATTCAATACAGCAGCAAGGAGGAACAAGAAATGGTTGTTGGTTGCCAGCGCTTAATCCAGAATGCAATTGTATTATGGAATGAGCTATACCTTTCGCAAAAATTGGCTCTGTTAGAGGATGAAGCAAGCAGGAAAGCACTACTAACCATTATTCGCAATGGATCGACTTTAATCTGGCATTATGTCAATTTGCATGGGGAATATGATTTTACCCAGGATATTGAAGAGCAGGGTATGGTGTTTGATATGGACAAAATATTGGCACTTAAAGTCGCTTAGCTATCTCATTGCCAGTTTGGGCTGGATATGCGGTGAAACCCGTCGTTGGTCAACCATTAATTTAATCGATATTTTAAAGGAATCTGATTTTCGTGTTAATTTTACCAAGCAATTTCACTCGGTAGGCAATCGAGAAATTTTAGATGGAGAGCTCTTGCAAAAAAGACTGCTTCTTTGTCTTTATGCTTTAGGCAGCAATACAGGGTTAAAACGAATTAGCGCTGTTAACGAAGATGCAAGTCATTCCGATTTTAAATAACATTTATTCAAAATTTAATCCACTATACAATGAATTTATTTTTACAATATGACCCTAGAGTCTCTCAATTATAGACTTAATACTTGTCGCAAACCATCATCAAGAGAATTTAAATCATCATCTGACAGCGTACCTATGAAACTCTTTAATCTACTTTTATCAACAGTTCGAATTTGATCGCAAATAGCCGTTACCTGTTTATTAAGACAATAGACTGATATTGTTATGGGAGGTCTAGCTTTTGCTGATGTGGAAAGAGGAACTACCACCACTGTATGCCGCGCCTGATTTATTGGTGTTGCGCCTACTAATACACAAGGACGTTGTTTATTAATTTCAGATCCAGTTGTTGGATTAAGATCAATCCAATAAATATCACCACGATTCATCAGTTAGTCCATCTTTAAGGGTGACATCCCATTCGGTCATTTCATGATTTAACTCATTATCTTGCTCAACAGCAACAGCACATTCATAAAGTGCTTTTTCACGCTTTTCTATTTCCTTCTCTATTAATTGAACAATAACTCTACTGCGTTGCTTTTGTGGTATAGAAGCTCGCATTCTAGAAGCAATTTTATCGGGTATTGAAATAAGAACTTTAGTCATAATAACCTCCAACCATATACAATATAGTATATCCTATATCTTATATTAATCAATAGTGAAAATAAACGGGACGGCCTGTTGAAAAATATGCTCAAAGTTGGATAAAAATTAGAGTTGTTCCATAAAGGACAAAAAATACCAACCTTTTGATATTCAAAGCCATAGCCGCAAAATAGGCCTGAATTTGAGTGTTTTCTGATCCTCTGTATTGAGCTCGTTTTAAATCATGGTAATTTTTTAATTCATTCATGATTCCTTCTAATTTCCACATTCGTTCCTATAGTTTTTCCTTAAAATATTGTTGTTCCATTTCGTCTTTCATTTGCATATAAAGCTCAGCATACTTATTCCGAGTCACATATCGAGCTGACCCTTTATTTTTGAGCTTTGCTAAACAATGTGGGAGCAGGAACAACAACTATAGAAGCTACTTTTAATAATGTGAGTGGAAATGCATCGCTGAACGTGTCTGCAGCAACGCTTCTTTCAATTAACGTAACACCTCAAAATCCTTCTATTGCGATTGGCGTTAATCAAAAATTTACTGCAACCGGTACATACAGTGATGCGTCTACTAAAAATATAACCAGGACAGTAACCTGGACTTCTTCAAATACTGCAGTTGGAACAATTTCAAACGCACTATTATCAAAAGGCGTTGCTACCGGAGTTACGTCAGGTTCGACTACGATTCAAGCCATCAAAAATGGCGTTAGTGGGTCTACAACTTTGAATGTGAATAATAGTGTAAATAACTGTGTTGTTCAACGTAGGGAAGATTCGAGCAGTTATTGGTTAGGCTATGATATTTTTTCTAACGGTGCGCCAATGATATTAAATTTTAGTGGAACAGGTATTAATTTAACTGAAATTATTGTACAAAACGGAGTATTTAGTAATGTGCAAGTTTTAGATCAAAATCAATTATTAATCGGAACAAAGCCTGAATGGGTCTCTATGACAAACCCAGGGTTTATAGATTTTTATGGCCCAAGTTATGGCCCTTATGAACCGTTCAACTCGCCCACGATAGCAGCTTGTCAAATCGTGAATTAAAAATTAATCGAAATATAGTAAATTTAGAGAAATTAATGATCGCGGCAGGTAGTATAGTCACCTACCGCGATAGCTCCCTTTAAAGATAGGAGTAAAGGTTAAACGCTGTTGCTGCTTCATCATCCATCACTCATTCGCAATCAATTGCTTTAACGCAATGAATAGGGCAATGCAAGGTGGAACACAGGAGTGAAACGACGAGTAGACCTTGTGTTGATTATTCATGAAGTTAATATCCACAGCGAATGAGTGATGGATGATGAAGCACTTCTATAAAATTACTAGTTCTTGATCTCGATACCCAACCATTTTACCCTATATGAAAGGCCTAGAAAAACATTAGGATTTCAAACTCCTAATATGTGTCACAACAATTAGCTTAAAGCGTAGTTGCATTAGCTAGTTGAATCTGCTGTTAATGTAGTCAACGATAAATATCTTTCTTTGTTATTCCTTATTAAGATTAAGCTCTTTTTCTATAATTTTTTGCATCTCTTCTTTCTTTGGCAGCTCTAACATATATTTAGACACGAATAAGTTATTGTCCATACCAGCGAGAGCATATTCTGCTAGGGCATGATTTTTATCTGTACATAATAAAAGAAAAAGATTGGATAATTTGAGTATTAGGAGAATATCAAAAAAGACACAATGAAAAGAAAAAAATGCATAGACATAAATTTTCTCAGGTATCAAAAAAATTATCTCCTAATTAAAACTATAGCTCCCCATTTTTATATAGACGAGTAAAGCTCTTCTTTTTTCCTATCTCCTAGAGCTCATCATGTTAGCCAACATATCCCATATATGTTTAGTTACCAAACTCTAATGGTTCAATTAGGCATATTTCATTATATATCTCTAATAATAAGCGTTTAATTTTTCCTCTTGAATAACTCAATATATTTGTACCCTCATAGTTGTTTTCTGTCACCAAACAAAATATTTGCAAAAAAGCATTTTTATAAAATTTTTCATTTATCAGATCTAATGTGTTGTGATTTTCCGCATCTTCCATTTCATTTAAAACCAAAGGCTCAAGTCCATCGATACAAATAAATGTACAATGAATTGATTCTTGGAGAAGATAATATGATTCCTCTATAGCTTTTGTAGTTAATTCAATATCTTTTTGTATACTATATATAGCCGTTCTCAATAAACTCATAATTTTTAATTTATTATTGAAACGAGTTTCTTTCGACTCGTTAATTATTTCTTGTCCTGCTAAATTCAATGCTTTCATTTTAAATTTAAATCCCTTTCTAAAAACCATTAAAAATATGTGAATTACTTTCTCTTGAGATCTCGGTAGAAGTTTTCATGAACTCCCAGTGCGAATAGGATCCTTAATGCTGGATCCCATTCATAAGCTAAAAGAAATTGTTGATGATTAATTTTAAATTTATACACATATACTCCAATTAAATCACCTTTTTTCTCTTCTCCAATTTTAGGATTATTGACAATTGTACGTATAGCCTCATTAACGATGGACTTATGTGAGGCTGGCAATTTTTTATAGACCTTCTTAAACGCTGGCATTTGTCTTATTTCGATATCACTCACTTTCGCCCTCGAATTGAAAAGGCTCAGCTAAAGACTTATCTTGAAGCTTAGAAAGCAAAACATCTTTTATAAACTCAATTGGTAAATCAGGATTATCCAAGGCACACTTTCCCAACTTAGCCCAATATTCTATTTGATTCGGAATAGAACGAAATTCTGCAGCAGCAACTTTTTTTGCCTCATAATAAATATTTTCATCAATTCTTATTGGGATTCCCATTATTTTCACCTACAATAGTATTGTTTTGCTACATTTGTAGTATAGCATAGTTCCTGGCTAAATAAATTTAAATCGAATATTTTTCTTCTGGTAGATAAATCGAGGTTTACTACTTCCCTCACAATTATACCGAAAGGATGAAACATCCCTATTCATCAGAGCAACAAGTTAATTATCATGCCAATTAAAAATTTATAGCTGAAAAAAATTTAATAAAATTTAGAAGCAAGTATATAAATTTATTAGTAACTAAAAAAATGATGGAAGAAGAAAAGTGATAATGTAACTTTTTTGTATCTCATTTATTATCTAAGTTGTGAAACGAGATTGTTTAAATTTTCTTAATATAAGATCGAGATACGGATTGTGTTTTTAAATGAAATTGTGTGATTTCAATTGTCTAATTATACTGAATATTGTGTTTTACACGCCACACAATAATCTATCCTAGGCCCGTATTGTTTTGTAACAACACGAAACTTCTTAAAATCAGCATCCCAACACCGGCAACAATATACTCCATCATCTCCTTCAAACTTATATCTTCCATGAATAAATTGGGGTTTATTTTGCGAATTAAGGTATGCAAGTTGTTCATTCAATTTCTGAATTTTTTGCTCTTTCTCAAGAATAGCTATCTTTAAATCCGCGGCTAAAAGCTTTTGGGATGCCTGTGTATCAATCAAACCGGCTATCATTAAATTTAATTCCGCTTTTTTTAATGAATGAACTGACTCTTTAATACTCTTCGCAAGATTTATAGTCGTATCAATCGCTGCTAATAAAGCACTAACCATAGCGATATCTGTCATCTATTCATCCTTTTCACAAATTCCACAAAAATATATTACAAAGTGCTCGTTAAGTAAAACTTATTTATAGATTATGGACTGACGAAATTGATAATCATCTTACGTTCCAAAGTCAATTTTACATATTTAATAAACACTTTTCCTATTAATCAATTAAATAGACAAAAACTACTCGCTCGCTATATGTAACTTTGATATGGGTGTTTGGGACACATTTGTTTTCCTAGCAACATTCTACTGGGAAGAAAAACGGGAGTTTTATTAACTTATTAAATAATCTCTAAAATATTCCTAATAATATTGAAATTGCCAGGTAACGAATATGGTTAAATATTCTTAGTTAATTTATTATCTAATTTATTGAAAGGTACTTAGGCAATTGAGTCGCTCTCTTAAAAATTTAATTGAAATTATCTCTTTGACTGACTCCAAAAAAAATTGGCGTGAAAAGTGTTAATAGGTTCATTAACACTTCCTCAGACGGAAAATTAATTTTTCGTATTTTGGCTCCTGGCAGAATTTTAAAGAAATTTAATTCGTGAGAGAGCTTATACTGGACTTGAAGCAACAAGGGTTATCGGCGGAAATGGGGAAGGCATAAAAAATTACCTCAATACAAAAAACCATTAGCTCGGGGAGTTTTATAATGGGAAAACAAAGAAGCATAGATAAAATATGTAAACTTCTTAGAATTCCAAACGAACGTTAATATAAATATATAAATCAAAATCCTAAAAAGAAGAATCTAGAATATTGAGTATTATATGAAGAAAAAAACTCCTGAAATTAAAATTGTTCTTGATACAAATGCGCTTTATACAAAAGATGCTTATTATTTATGCAAAAAAGCTATAGGTGATTTGATCACAGAAGAATCCGGCAGAAATGATATTAATATAGCTTGGCATTTACCTCAAACCGTAATAAATGAAAGAAACTATCAAATGATAGTTGCTATTGAGCAATTGTGGCCAAATATAGAAAAATTGCAACAAATACTTGGCCATAACCTTAATATCACAAAAGATCTTTTAATTAAGAGGATTCAAGAATGCATAGAGGATCAAATCAAAGCATTTAACATCAGTGTTATTGATATTGATGAGTCTCAAGTTAATTTAAAAGAACTCATCCAAAGAGCTTGTTTTAGGCTTCCTCCTTTTTCTTACGGGAAAGAAGAAAAAGGATTTCGAGATGCACTAATTGCCGAAACTTTTTTTCAATTTCTTAGTAATACTCCTAAATCAGTAGATAAAATTATTTTTGTTACAAATGATGGTTTGTTAAAAAAACATCTTGAAGATGGTATTAAAGATAGAAAAAATGTTCATATCCTCTCTGAAATTGAAGAGTTAATAGGACTTTTAAATACACTTGCATCACATTTGGATGAAACTACAATAAAAAAATATCAACAATTGGTCTCAAAATATTTTTTTGAGGAAGAAAATAGGGAGTGTATTTATTATAAAAAGAACATTTCGCAGCAGATTCAGGACAAATTTAAAACTGAACTATCAATGATACCCGAAATGAGCTCTTTAAAAAGGAAAAATAATACTTGGTATATAAATCAACCTCAGTTTTTGGAAAAAAATAAAACAACTATAAAGTGGGCAACCCGGATTGAAATGCAATTCGAATTATATACTGAAGAGGTTGTTCCAAAAGTAAAGGAAGTAAGAACCTCACCTTCCATTTTTAGAAATGACAAAGGTCTTTTTAGTATTCCACCAAAGGGTTTTGTATCCATTTTTGACTCTACGTCTAATGATTATGAGGTAAAGAAGGAAATTACTTCCCAAGGAAAAACTATATTTGAAGTTCAATGGGAGATAAGAGTCTCAGCGAAAAATAAATTAACTCATTTAAAGATATTAGACATAAACTATATTGATACAATTTGGGAAGTTATCTGAATTAGTTCGTATACTCTCAGAAACCTACGATAGGGTCTAACCTATCAATAAGGTCTCCTTCGTTGCTTTTTTTATGTATTTCATATATTCGCTCCAGTAATACTCCTTACGGCACTATACCCACGGACATCAATTTTTAAAACGACTGAATCACCCTCTTTTTACCAATGGCGAGGATTTTACGAACTTTTCATGCGAGGAAAGAAAATCAAAACACTATATATATGCGCATATTTGTTTAACATACACCATATATAGTAATAAAGGTATTGATTTGTACATTCTGTTTATGCAAGAATAGTAATGTTTCCCATAATTGAAAAGGAACTCAAAATATGACCTTAAAATTAAATGATGTAATTAAACAACCTTTAGAGGCTGTGAAAGAAAACACCAATAAGGGTGCAAGTACTTCAGTCGAATTTGATCTTCTTATCTCTGAATCTACAGAGGATGGACTGTTAATTACCCCTACCCTAGGACAACATCAAGATGGTTCTAGATTAAAATTTAAACTAAGCACTCCATTAAACAATTAATTATCAACTGCTGGGCTTCATGCCCGGCTTCTTCCCAAAAGACTCGGCAAATCTTATCGCATCCAAACAAAGAATAGGGGCTGATAAATCCTACGTGAATTTTAATACTAGTTAGAAAAATTCTAAAAAAATTAGCTTTTTATCAACAATAATGCTTTTGAATAAAAATTTCATCTCTTCTTAACTCATCCTTTATGCAAAAAGCTCCTCTATAGACTCTTGCATTTCTTCTTGACTGGGCTTTGAGTAACGAAATATTTCTTTAATAGATACATTTCCACTCAGCTCCTGAGCATAATGAACTCCATGTTTATCAGTGACTTTCTTTAAAAAAGTATGCCGTAACTGATGAGGGGTGAATTTAAATTTTTCATCCTCAGACACAAAGGCCAAGGCTTGCTTTAGTAAACGTTGACAAACCCGATATACATCTAAGGTTTGTAAACGTGTGCCATACCGTGTAATAAACAAAGGCTCATCAACAACAGTATTTCGTTTTTCTAAATACTGCTCCAAATACTCCCTACTCTCTTGAGGTAAAGGAATTTTTTGGCTAATACGTTTTGATTTATGACGTAGCACTTCATACAGCCCTTTCTGTCGGTATTGCCCCACATTTAAAGACACCACTTCTGATTCACGAAGACCTGTTCCCATAAGCACATAAAATAAAGCCGCTTCCATCAATGGATTTTGGTTTTTACGGGTACAACTTTTAATACGTTGCTCACAGGCAGATTTTAATCGCATCATCTGCCTTGAGGATAAACCATTCCAATTGGGAACTTCGGGTTGTAAATCTTTGACTTGAGTAAGGGGATCGCCCGCTAATAAAGGACGTTGTTGATGAAGCCACCGTCCCACATGCCGAATAGTGGCCATAGTTCGATTAATTGAGGTTGCTTTATAGGGCTTTCCCGTTTTTTCAGAAATAGTTTTAATTAAATTTTTTTGGAATTGTTTACTAACAGCGGGCGTCCAACTATCTACACAATCATTTCCTACTTCAGATTGAAAAAATTGAAGGAACTTTGAGAGATCTTTCTTTTTGGCACTTTCAGTTTTCGCAGGAGACCCTTGCACATGTACCGTATAATAATAAGACACCCAAGCAGATAGTGAATGGGTATCAAAATGAACATCTAAAGGATGGAAAATCTTATCTATCACAAACTTTTGATTTTTCGTATTTTGATGCTCCAGTAAATCCATGATGTCCCTTTTTGATTTTTCCGCCATTATACCCTATTTGTGATAGATAAGGTACGTTATCCATCACAAATTATATTTTGTGACCAACTACAGAACAAAGAACAAAATATAATCTTTGTGATCTTATTAACAGTCATATTGATTAACACTATTCACAATGAAATTATTATGATAAATTTGTTTACATAATAACAAAATGTAAAAGGAAATTACATAAACCCCATTAATCCATTCGATCAAGATGCTATTTGTGAAATTGCACGCATACAATTTAAAATGCATGCATTAATAGAATTAGCTAAAGTAAAAGAAGATAAAGGACAACTTCTTGACGCTCTAGACCTATACCAAGAAGCACAACATGAATCTTACCATGTTGGAGAAGGGCCTAAAGTTACAATAATGAATGAAAACATTGATCGAGACAATTGGCACCAACTCAATAATAAAATCGAGACTCTAAATAAGATAATCAAGTGCTAGTATTTGATTCATCTGATACACCGTTAGTTATTTTGGCTTTTCTTAACGGTGTATTTAAATTTGACAACAGCAAGCTTTACCTCAATAGTTGCTTCCGTTTCAGATGACTCCAATTCATCTGGAACAATCAGATCCGAAATCAAATCACCAGTTTTTTGTATTAGCTCTTGATATTTAGGAGAATTTTGGGGTGTCTGTGGTAATGTTTTAATTGTTCGTGATATTTCGCGAACTTTAGAAAAGGTTTCGATAATAGAAATAGTTGTTTCTGTAGCCTTTGGGCTTTTTAAAATAGTAGCAAGCATGTACATGCCTTTCTCAGTAAACACTTTGAGCAATGTCGTTGAATGTTTTAAATTTTTATGTAAAAGGTAAAAAATGGAAAAATTCAGAATAAAGCATCCAGCTGTCATCACGGGTATCCCTGCCCGCCTGCTTCGCAGCATGAGTAAAATCATTGATGAGAATAGTGGGCGTATAATAAATGATGGAGATATTTTCTCTAAAGTATTGGGTACGATGCAGCCAGTATTTTTCTAAACATGAAAAGGCCAGATTTATGGCGATTAAATCAAATTGCTCCTTCTGGATAAACGTTACTATTTCTTCTGCTTTGTCAGCGTGCATGACGCCATACCCCAGATAGCGAAACAAACGCAGGACAAGGACGGTAGTTGATGGATTGTCATCAATCAACAAAATATGAGGCGGCCAATTGAATGTGCTTTTCTCCATGGATAAGTTCCTTTCTTCAACAACACTCTGAAAATATTCCAGGAAACGCACCACGCACGCTGCACGAGCATATTCTGAGGGGAGAAATCAATAAAACGACAGCGGTGCTCTATTGATTCCTAACCAACAGAACATGCCCTGCACACATCATAAATGAGCACCGGTTAAATTGTAACCGATAATAAATATGATAGAATGTACTTAGCCATGATTCTAGTTCCAGCTAGGATTATGGTTAGTGCAGCGCTGGTGTTGATAGCACCGGCGCGGCACGCTTCAAGGTTAGTTTAGGTCTCTTTTCAACAAAAAGTCAACCAATCAAATGTGTTGGAACGAACCAATGAATTCCCAGGTTTTTTAATTTCACCCTGTAATACTATGGTTTAGGTGCGCTCTTTGTTCGCTAATAATGCCACAAAATAATTGCTACCACATAACGTGTTAACTTCCTCAAGACTCATGATTCAATCCAATAAAGGCAATTGAATGGGTTCATGAATTCGTTCTTGCTTCAATTTGATTCCGATACCTAACAATCTTACTGGTATCCGTTTTCTCAAAAAACCTTCGTTTTTGAAACATTGAAGATCTACTGCGTAATATTGCGAAAATTGCAGGTGAATGGAATTCAAATCGACTTTATCGTTGGTCTGATGGCACAGGAAATCTTCTCAAAAGCTGGAGGAAGATAGTAGATAACAATGTGTTAGTCGATGAAAGGCTTGGGTTGAAATTTTGCTATTTGGAAAGGATGTATAAATTTTTTAACCATTTTATTATCAGCTATCCCCACTCTTTAATAGATTTTCTAAATTTGTTCAGCGTCAGTTATCGTTCACAAAATAGATCTACTTTCAATCCTGCCCAAATATTTACATTAAATAAAAACTCTTGTAAGGTCATCTTCATTTTGATTTATAAGAATTAGCATGACTCACATCAAAAATTATTTACCTAATAGCGAAGAAGAATTGAACCAAGCTTTTATCAAAACAATGATTGATGCCACTCCTTTTAAGATTGGTGATAGCGTAAAAATTTCAGAGCAGAATACTGATGAAAAATGGGTGATTACTGATTTTTCTGTTACAGCGGACGGTGAACCAGCCGCTTTATTAGAAAATGATACATTTCATACTTTTGCTCTAATTAGAGACATTCACTTCTATTATTGCTAAGAGTACACATGACTAATAGCCATGGTGAATAATAATGAGTGTTTATGTGTTCAATACAGAAGCAATACAAAGTTTGTCCTCTGTAATTTGTTTTCATACAGGCAAAGAGCTGCTACCTCCTCTGTTGTTACAAATCACCTTTCGTAATTTTTTCCTAAAGGACTATGATGCCTGGGATAGAAGCGCAGACGGTGAAATTTCAATTGAAAAAATTGTTGATACTTTGACTCAAAACGTTTTGAGCTATGAGAAATTTCCCTTCATTGCTCAACTGGATATCCGTTGTCGCTGCTATGATTATCTAAGAACTAATAACTTATTACGCTATCCGAATGTCATTCCCTTTCAATCTGTGCCTTATCGCATGCCATCATTTTCAAAAGACTGGCCTAATCAAATGGCAACAATAATTCCCTTTCCCCCATTGATTTGATTCTTAAGACTACAACTCGCTATAGTTCTTCTATGTCAACTCTCAGTAAAAAATAGTGCACATGCCTGAGAAAATCTATTGAGTTTATATTTTGCGATGCAGCAATCAAAGCTATTACACAGGATATACAGACAATCTTGAAAAACGCTTTCAAGTAGTCAGGAACCTCTTTTTCCATTAAACCTTTATTAAATATTTCCAACGCATTAATAAAGTTATTAGGTTTTTTCGGAAGTTAGCTAATAGCACAAGAAGGATAGAAGCTTCTGTAAGGTTCATATAACGTGTGTTCTGCATCCAATTCCTCAAACCATCTGGTTATTATTGCAATCTTTGCTTAATACAATCATTATTGCAGATATCAGCCCATTCTCGAGGTTAGAGGCTCTATTTCGCAAGAGATCATCTAAACTCCACACAAGTCCCATTACATTGGAGCCTAAAATTGTGCGACTCCACGCGAAAACGCGTAGAGCCGACATGCGTCATTCTTATTTCAATCCGTACCCTAGGCCCATGCCATAATACTCACCATGATCCCGTGATTTCGCTTCCTTGACGAGGTGTTTTTGAGTCTCAAGAAATTGTTGTCTTGCTGTAGATACATTGCTGATGCCCTCTTGCGTCACTGTTTTATTATGATAATATCCTGCTTCAGTTACGCTTTTTTCCCATTCTTTTATCAACTTTAAATTATGTTTATCATCTATTTTATACGAGTGATAAGCTCTCTCAGCGGATTCAATTTTGTTGTAATAATAGTTCCAATCATGTTTTTTAAACATATTTTTTCTCTCTTTGTTATTAATCTAAATTCCCGAGAAAATTATATCTAAGTGCTAACTTCGGGTCTAATATTTAAACGCAACGACATTTTCCTACTCACACTCAGTTTATTATACTTCCATTCGCATTTGCCCCAATCCTGTAATTAAACCCACAAATAAGAACCTATTTGGTACTCATCGTTATAAAATGGCCGCAAGTAACCAACGTAAGCACCTGCTCTTTGCATGGAGCCAGTGGCAAGAAATTGTTGCGCGGGCGAGGTTTGCCTAAAATTTTAAATAGAACTCTTTTTGACCTGATTTGCCTTCGTATTAACAACTTGACAGTGCCAAAAAAAACTCAACAGAATTTGATAAAAAATCTGAGGAAGTTAATAGACGGGCTACTGATTTCTTAGAAAATAATCCGTCAGTCTTCTCATTACAGGAAGATACTAATGTCACAATAAGAAAAACACCAAAGTGATTCTTCTTATCGAGAAGCCATCTTTTGTGATACATTTTCTTGCCAATTGAGAATGTAAGGATTTTCATATCCTTCAATTGCAGCAACGTGCAATGCCCATTGTTTTTCCCAGGAACTTGGAGGAAATGTTTTATTCCAAACCATAAACAATTGTCTTTGTGATGAGCTTAAGGATAATCTATAATATTCCGCCATAAATAAATAAGCGCGTTCCACAACTCCTTTGGCAGAATCTGGCGGCTCAGCCCGCCGCAATTTTTTATCAATTTTCATCGTACACCCCAGATAATCGGGCTGTTCAGGCAACACACTAAACCGATAGTTCGAACGCGCCTGATTCACCACCCATACTTCGGGCCACAAGTTATAAAGCTCAGCTTCCACATGGCGAAACTGTTCATCGATTTTTTCACAACATCGTCGCCCTTTATAGGGTTTTCCATGTTTGTCCTCGCACATGAGTTCACGCCAACAGGCAAATTGCTGCCCAAAGTGTTCGGCAGCCATAATATGCTCCCACTCAATGCGATGTGCTCTTTTGATTGAATCTGCTGCTTGCATGCCACAACTGGATAAATTGACTTCTTTATCTTCATAACTGCATTGGCAATATATGGTTTGTGGGTGTTTCTGAAATAATTGCGCTGCAATTTTCTTAGATTGTGAAAAGGAGCCTGGGGATTGGGCATAACTTAGAGAGATACAGCACAGTAACAATAAGAATCGCAGCATAAGATACTATGAAGAAAAAATAGGTGTCATTATAAAATGGTTCTTTGTTTTTTCTATAGAAAAACTATCGCGGATAAAGACATCGAATAATAAGCCTTGAATGCCTTCACAACCTGGTCGTAAATCTCTGAAGTAGCCGTTTTTCCTATTAGAAAATATCAGTGCCTTGAAACAGATTAAGTATGATTCAGGTTTGCATACACCACAATACCACCTATTTTTTTTGCATCCAGAGCTATCAATAATTGCTTGAATCCTGAATACAAAATATCCCAAGCGTGTTGACCAAATTGCTGCTCAACCTGCTCACGCTTTTGTTCAAACGAACGCAATAACAACTTATACCAGTGTATAAAGTACTCACTGAGATCAATGCTTTCATTAAATCTCCATCCAGTTTCAGAGAGCTGTTTTTTTAATTCGGGTAAATAAATTGGATTAAAACGAGAGGCTGTTTTTGACCATGGAAAGGGGCTTTGAATTGGTGTCGCATCGGGTCTTGAGTAATCAAATAAAACGAGCCTCCCGTGGGAATCTGAAAGCTGTGATAATTTTTTTAACGCAATTTCTTGAGATGTAAAACAAAAAAGGGCACTGAAGCTATAGATACATTGAAATGATTTGTGGGCAAGCTTAGTGCTGTTCAAAATATCTTCGCATATAAATTGAACATCAGGATAGCTCGTCTTTGCGCGATCAATAAGATCACTATCGATATCAACGCCTGTAACTGTACCCCATCCTTTTTTTTGTACATAATGAGCAGTTCCACCTAATCCACATCCAACATCAAGTAAGCGTGCTTCACTGTTTTTAGCAATAAGTGACAAGGAAAGCTCGATTGCTTCAATTTCACCAGGATGCGCAAAATCCCCCTCTCTTAGCATTGCTAATATCTGTTTCGTATATTCCATTTTGCAACCCCACTGTTATCCCACAGAGTGATCAACAGAAAATGTGAATAACTTTATATTTGAGCATCAGTCATCAAATTCATTTTTTCAATCACTGAATCTATTCTTGAATCTGGAGTGTAACTTTCTCGCCGAATTTCGAATAGATACTTCTATTCAATTTTTCAAAAAAGTAGATTTTATACTCATGATCTTTCATTTAATTTGTACATTATATTTCATATTTAGATATCAATTAAGATAACTTACTAGGTATCTAATAATGTATCCCAAAGGCATCTCTAAAGATATCTAATTAAAATAATATTTTATTGACAAAATCCAATAAAGATATCAATAAAGATATCGCTAAATGAATTTTTAATGACTCATAAAGGTATCTTATAAGTATTACAATGGATATCAATGATAGACAATCAACTGCGTAAAATAAAATATTTAAATTGCTGTTGTTTAAATTTTAAGATCTTTATAAATCTTTACATTTGCTTTAATAACATGGAGATATCGCGAATAATACCTAAAGAGATACCTATTGCAATGCGCAGATTGATACCCATAGCGCTACCCATATGTTTAGGTATCTATATGGGTAGCGGTTAATGTGTCATTAAGAAACACAAAAGATCATCTTTAGGTATCAGCAAACTTTATAAAGGTACTTGTTTAAGTATCAATTTAGGTATCTCTTAAGGAATCACTTAAAACACCAAAAGTATAACGCTACAGGTATCGACGCTGATTATAAAGGTATCTATTTGAATAACGCTAAAGATATCAATCTAATTATGCGTAGAATTTCCTGAGGTTTACCCAGAGGGAATTCGTGTATCAAAATATACAGTAAATATAAAAGTAATTGATTTTTATATAATTAACCTATTTACTTGGTTTCCGATTTAAGTATATTATTGATTAAATTATCAACTTGGCCAGGGATAAAAATAATGAATAATCGCATCGAACAGCCAAAAAGATCTATATCTGATGTTGCTGAATATCTTGGAATTTCAACACAGGCAGTTCATAAGCAACTTAAAAGTAAAAATATAACCTGTGAAAAAATAGGCAATAAATCATATATAACTTATTCAAGTGCTAAACAAATTTTCAATTATAGTTTTAAAAAGAAAAAAATTGCTGTCCAGATTGTAAAAGGTGGCACTGGTAAAACAACATCTATATTTAATATTGCAAGTTGTGCCAATACTTATGGAGCAAAGGTATTGGTCATTGACGCCGATCCACAAGGAAATCTGACTGATGCAAATGGAATAGATGCAGATGAACTCCCAGTTTTAATAGATGTAATAAAATCAGAATGTTCGATTGAAGACAGTATTGTAAATCTTGCTGAGGGTTACGATTTAATTCCTAGTAGGATTGAGAATGTGATACTTGATAATGAAATTGTAAACAAGAGACTTCCACTAGATAAGCTATATGAAAATATTTTAAAACCAATTCAAGATAGATATGACTTCATTTTTATAGATTGCCCACCAACTATGGGGCAAGCAGTCACTGCCGCAACTCTTTATGCAGATATTATATTAGCTCCACTTAACCCAGATAAGTTTAGTGCGAAAGGATTAAAAATTCTTAAACAAGAAGTAGATACGCTAAATAGAAGTTACCATAAAAATATCAATTACAAAGTCTATTTGAATAAATTTAGTGGAAAAACGATTTTATCAGATAAAGCAATAGTATCTTTAATATCCGACCCAGAGTTAGAAGGAAAAGTACTGTCAACCACAGTACAATATGCTCAAGAAATTCCAAATGTAACTGATGATAATAAAAATGCTTTTAGCTCGTTAAAAAAATCCAGTGTACGCGATGATTTTGATAGTTTAACTCGTGAATTATTACAAATATCACCTATTCAAGTGCTCAAGCAGGAACTAAACAAATCAACGAATGAAAGTATGGAAACTGCTTAAGAAATAGGGAGCTTGAGTTATGCCAAATTTAGAAGACGTTCTAAAAGAACGCAATAAAAAGAAATTTGTTAAGAAAAGTTATAGACCTTGGGATTTATCAGGCGATAACGGTACTACCACTAATGATGCACCCAATAACGCTGATGAAAAGTCTTCTGTTCCTGAACAAAGCAGAGAAATGGATAACTCATTTCAATTATTGGAATTTAGACATGAGAAGCCAGATTTAGATATTGATTTAGGTAACAATGAGGTAACAATAGAGAAACAGCAAGATAACAATAGTGTACCTATAGAAAACAATATAGGTAGCAATAAGATAGTCCCTCAAGCATCAATTAGATACCAAATAGATAGCACAATAGATGCCACGTCGTTATATAACAGAATATTACGTTTGACAGGTATTCAAAAAAGTATTTTAAACTTCATTGCTGATGTATGTACGATACGTAATAGTTTAGAAACAGGACCAATAGAAACCATTACTATAGCCACATGGTCTAAAACCACCATTGGTACAGTAAAAACCTCATTGAATAGACTAATCAAAAACGGCCTGATAATTAGAAATATGGGGAAGAAAGCCCGAATGGGTTATTTAAATCTAGGACTAACAGAGGAAGTCTTCGATACAATTCTGGAGCAAAGACAGAAATACAACAACATTTCAAACTCAGCGGAGTTTATAACAGCCTTTAGATATCAATTAGATAACAATGTTCCTAATAATAGTAATAATATATTAAAAAATACTACTACTAAAAAAATAGAAGTAACAATTCCAGAAGAATGGCAAAAAATTGACTTCGAGCCATTGATTCATATTGGATTCTCTAAAACTCAAATTAAACAACTCGTAGAAAGAAACGAGCCTGATGTAGTTCAGGAGTCTATTAACCACTTTGCTTATGGATTAGATAACAACCCTAAGTATAAAAAATATGAAGATCCGTTAACTGTATTAATGGGAGTTTTAAGAAAAGGGCAGGGGTGGTTTGAAAAAGATTATCGTTCACCAAAAGAAATTGCGATGCAACAACTTTTAGAGATGAGAAAAGCACAAACAGAAAGGCAAAAACAACTTGAGGAAGAAACTTTTAAATGGGCTCTCAATAATTGGCATGAAAATCTGTCGTCAGATGAGATCGAAAAAATTGCGCCTAACAACAGGAAAAATGGAGATATTACACCTCAATCAGCGAAACTTAGTTTGCATTTTAAGGAAAATGTTTGGCCTAAATTAAAAAAAGAACTGATACCTAATTAGGTATCCAATTGGTTATCTAATTTGATACCTAAATTATTTCTTATTGATAATAAATAGTTATCAAAAATCTGATCCAAAAATGATAAGGTATAGTGATAAGTAGATAAGAAAATATAGGCTGATTATTGTTGAATCTGCTAGTTTTTGTTTCATTCCAGAGCAATTCTTCGGAATAAAAAAACAATAATTTACACTGATGAAGTCAATTATGCTCTTTATTACTCGTTAAGAAAAAATTTCTAGTATAGAAGTTCATCTATCTTAGTTTATACAAAGTAGTAAAAATAATAACTAAGTGAATAAAGCATGTTAGAGGCAACTTGATAAACTCTATTGCATTATCTATCATGAAACTAATTTTTCTTTAATGCTATAAGAATATATGACTGTAGACTGCATAAATATCAGTAATGTTTTAAGTCGACTACTTAAATCCCATAATATGAGTGAGTCGGAGTTTAGTCGTCAGTCAAATATTCCACGAATTACAATAAGTCGTCTAATAAACAGAAGAACTCCAGATCCAAGATCTTCAACTTTAGAAGCAATTGCAAAGTTTTTTAATATATCGTTGGATCAACTTTTAGGTAAAAAACCTTTAAATTTACATTCAGATACAAAAAAAATAGATGATATATCGTATATCCCCATATTAGAATGGCAAGATAGTAGCAATTGGATAGATAAATATAATAATTATCTATCTTCGGGTAGAGTAGTATTTGTTTCTGGTAAAAAAGATAGTTTATTTGCTTTGAAAACAAGCGGCGATGCAATGTGGCCTAACTTTCCTGAAAATACAATATTAATTATTGATCCTATAAAAGAAGTTAAAAATAAGAGTTTTGTTTTGGCCTATATAGAGAAGGAAAAAGAAATTTTATTTAGACAAATTTTTATTGAAGGGAGTTACAAAATATTAAGAGCCATTAACAGTATTTTTCCACCAATACAAATAGAAAATAATGACCAGATTATTGGTGTAATAATAGAAACACGACATTGTTATGATTAATGTTCTTTCTAAGAAAACAAATGTATTTATGTGAAGATGCTCTTCTTAAAAAAGAAGATTTATATTACAAATTGCTCTCCTTATTTCATATGGGAAGCATATTAATTGGAATGGCCTTAACTTCAAGAATAGTTTCATTAACCTTACCCAATATAAGTCACACACTTTATATAACTGGTGGAATTTTTTTTATCCCAATTGTCTTCTTTATACAAGATATTGTTACGGAGATATTCGGGTATGACAATGCGCGTGTGATGTTAAATACAAACATATTGGTTTTTATAATTTATGTGTTGATTTTGGTTGTTTTATTGGTATCAATAAATAATATAAATAATTCATATGAAAATTTTTATTCAGTAGTTAATACTTTGCCTCGCCATGCTTTATCTTTTGTTTTATCTTTGTATGTTGGAGGCAGGATAAATAACTATGTTTTATCAAAAATGAAATTACATTTTAATCAAAAGTTTCTTGCCTTTAGATTTATATCTTCAACTGCGATTGGTGAGGCATTTTTTCAGTTCATTGCAGTTTTTATATCTTGGTATGGATCATTTACTTCTCAAGATATGTTTCTTATCGCATTTATCTCATATACATACAAAATCTTATTTGAAATTTTAGCTACACCTTTCAACATATGGATTTGTAATTACTTAAAATCTTTAAAATTAGAGAGAGTTCAGAATGTTTTATGATCCAAAGACAAACAATTTTTATTTATCCAGTAACAAGATTTTTGATATGGATACTTTTAACTGGGTTGAAGTGAATGAACTACCTGACACATTAGAAATATGCACATATGAGGGTGCGGTAAAAAAATTACAAAATTCTAGTAATAAAATTAAACAACCGATTGGAGTTATAGGTGCAAATATGCCAGAAGAAGACCAATATCAAAAAGCTTTTGAAATTGGTAGAGAACTTTCTAATTTAGGGCTTATGGTAATATGCGGTGGTAGAAAAGGTGTGATGGAAGCTGTTTGCAAAGGAGTTAGAGAAAATAATGGTATTAGCATAGGTTTATTGCCTGAATATACGATAGAAAGCGCAAACCAATATGTTTCAATTCCCTTAGCAACTGGAATAGGTTTTGCGCGAAATGCACTTATCGCCTCATCTTCTTTTTGTTTAATTGCCATTGGAGGTGGTAATGGCACGCTATCGGAAGTTGCATATGGGTTGCAATTTGGTAAAAAGGTCTTTTCAATAAGCTGTAATTTAAATGTTGATGAATTAGTAAAATGTAATGATGTAAAAACTATAGTCGAGAGTATCTGTAAGTTGATTTTTAAGTTATTGTAGTGGATAAAATCTATGATGTGGTACAAGAAAAATCTAAAAGAATATGCGACAAAATTAGATGGATATTACTTTGATAAAAATTTAAAACAAACAATACTTGTTCTGAAAATTAGAAATAAGAGAACTATATTTCACATTTCTATTAAAGAGATCTTTACCTATAAAGAGTATTTAAGTACCTTACATCCAATTGATTTGTGTATTATAGGGATATTAGCAAACGAGAAAAACATTGAATCTACTGCAAAAGATTATAAATTTATTACGGTGCCAGATAGTTATCTTATGGTAAGAATACAGCCATTTCTTGAAATTCAAGGACGACAATTTCAAGGATCCAGTGAAATTATTAAACTTAAAGTTAAAAATATAGATAAAAAAATATCAGTTTCTGCGAAGGAATTATTTAATAATAAAAAACTAATAAGTGCTCTTCAATATCAAGATGCATTATCATTAGGATTCTCATTATCTGCCTCTGAAACAGATACCTCTCAAATAATAATGCGGAAGAGAGCGACCTATAGTTATTTCCAAACAATTCAAAATAGCATTTTTTTAACTTTTTTTTTCTTATCCATTCTTTTGGTGGGGCAATCTTTTTTAGTTCAAGAAATAAATTTTCATGGTGAAATTTTATTTTTACCTTTTTTAATTCTGTTATTTTCACACATTAATGACAATCTTTTCTTGTGGGAGTCAAATAAGATTTTGATGATTGTAATTATAATAGTTATTGCTTTTATGTTATATTTTTCATGGATAATAGAATTGCCCTTTCCTTATGATGACCATAAAGTAGACGCATTTCGTATGTTGCATCATATAATTATGAATAACTCGATTAAGTTTATTTTTCCCTTTGTATTATCTTCCATAGCAGATACTTTCATAAAAAGAATTCCAAAAAAAATATCTTTTTATTCTCAAAATAGGCTGTTTTCTATCAATATGTATACGTGTTTATTTTTTATATCAGCATTTTGCATAAGCCATATATTAAATATATCGAGTTACTCAATTGTAGATTTTATATATACGATTATAAGTCTCTTCGTTTTGAGTTCATTCAAAAATTTATCTAAAAGGTAATACCAATAAATATTGTATCACATATGATACAAGCTGCATTGACATTAAATCTATAATGATTCATTATTGTTTTATTAAAAAATTATTATGAATATTTGTATCTTTTGTGATTCGTTTTTAAAAGAAATAATTGAAACAATAAAAATTTTTACAGGAGTAAAAATTGGAATCGAAAAGCAATAATAAAAAATATCCAAAAGTTTATATTTCTTTCCAGCTTTCAGAGGAGGCTAATAAGCTTTTATCCGAATCTTGTATGAGATCTGGAAGAAAAAAGATTCCAGAAGCGGCATTACGACTTGAAGATCACCTCATACGATATCGCTCTATCTCCGAATTAAATCAAACCATTCCAAACCAACTAGAAGCAATGGACGCAGATCATGGCAGTACTTCGAATTCATAAAAAACAACAAAACTTTGTAATTCTCGATAAGACGTGTCTGAATGATGACTCCTTATCATGGGGGGCTAAAGGACTACATGCCTATCTGATGTCATTACCTGATGATTGGAAAGTACGAGTTTCTGATTTAAGAGAAAGGGCTACAAATGGAAGGGATGCAGTTCGAGGATTCCTTGGCGAATTAGAACAAGCCGGCTATATTCAAAAATCTGCTTGCCGAGATGATGCAAGTGGTCGTTTTGGTGGGATTGAGTACTTTGTTTTAGAAATTCCAGAGTGCCAAAATCACGATAGAATCCCAGAGCCTGAAAAGCCGTCTTCGGTAAAAAATGAGCAAACAACACCGAGCCCTGAAAACCCGTCTCCGGTAAGCCCGGCGACTGGAAATCCGACGCCGGAAAATCCGACACTAATAAATATTAATAGAATAAGTAATAAGAAACTAAATAATAAAACAGCAGCAGCAAGCAATAGTGCTCCGGGTAAAGCAACGACTATTCACGCTCAACCACAAGCTGCTGCTGTTCTTTTTTCTCAATCATCAAATCATGAAGAGAAACCATTTGCTAAAGTCGTTAAGGAACAATCTCCAGTTGATCGCTTATCGCAAGAGGATGCATTGATTGGCATTGAACTTACTCAAGCCCAGAAACACCGTGTAACCAGCCTGGTTAAAAGCCTCAACTCTCCG
>NZ_LBAW01000032.1 GCF_001648595.1 Legionella bozemanae
TTCTTAAACCATATTGATGCGCCTAAGAGAATCTTAACGTTAACCATGGACGAACTGGTGGGGGCAGGTATTGGCTTTATGCTGCTCATTATCTCGAATCAAAAGGTATGGGTTTCTCTATTTGGATTCAGTTTGTTAAGTGGGTTGCGGTATTTGAAGAAAGGGGAGGGTCCAAAAGCCCTCTTAGTGTTGGCTTACTGGTATTTGCCAAGCATGGTTACCCAGTTTTTTCTGCCCAAACTCCCTTTATCCCACCACCGTGTGTATGTGGCTTAAGGAGAAAAAAATGGATTTTAAAAGTTATCAAAGCCGCTTAAGCCAACTCTCTGCACGATTTAACTTGATGGTGGTTCTGGTGTTTGGTCTTTTAGTATCTAACGTCTTGTTGTCTTGCTTTATTAACACAGTCTGGAACCATCATACCATTGAAGTAACGCCATTTTCTGGAAATCCGGGTTATTTTAAATCAGCAACCCGTGTCGATGGTCATTATCTTAGCCTCATGGCTGAAAACTTCGTTAATGAGCGTTTAAATGTAACCCCTGAAACAGTCGATGCCAACCACAAGCGCTTACTCTCTTTTGTGAACCATCAAAAGTACACCCAGATGCTTCGGTTTTTAACGAATGAGGCGAAAGTAATTAAAGCCAAAAAGATGTCTTCTACCTTTGCTATCACCCAAATTAAAACGAATCCCAATCAACTGACCGCTGTTGTTTCTGGGGTATTGAAACGCTATGTCGGGCTTCAACCGCTAAACGATGAACGTAAAACCTACCTGTTGCAGTTCCAATATAAAGACAGTCGCTTATCCATCATTAAGTTTTCGCCTTTTAAGGAGTTCAATCATGCGTAAACCATTAAGTGTCGCATTAGCATTAATATCTACGATGACTATGGGAGCTAATAGTATCTCGGTGAAAGAGAATAGTGACATCGCATTGACGCTTTCTCAAAATAATTACAGCCGCATTGTAGTGAAGAACGATAAAATCATAGAAGCAGTATTTCCACCCAATAGCATGGCCATCAAACGCGACGAGCAAGATGGTTCGGTTTATGTGATGTTGTCTGCGACTAATCCATTTACTTTGTTTGTAACTACTGAGAAAGGCACTCATTTTTCAGTCACATTAAATGGTGAAGAGTCATTAGGCAAAACGATTGAGTTGGTTTCACCACCACAACCCAAAGTTGTCGCCTCTCAAGCTAACACTATAAAAGAAAATCCGAAAACGATAACTCATGAGGCCGTACCCGAAGCAATTCTTGCCATGCTCACCCACATGGAGCACCACAAACCTTTTGCCGATGTGCGGGTAACACGTCAATTTGGAAAAGCACAGCGCTGGTCAAAAGGATTAACCCTCCTCCCTAAAGAGTCCTGGGATGGTAAGCTCTTGAAGGGTGAAACCATGGAGTTATATAACGGTGGTAAAGAGCCATTGGAGCTATCTCAAGAATGGTTTGCAAAAGACGGAATTTTGGCGATTAAATTTTCCAAAGCCTCCATTAATCCTGGAGAAAAAGCCATGCTGTATCGTGTGGAAGCGAGTCGTCATGGCTAACTGGCAATTCAATAAAAAGGTTAAAGAGAATCAGATTCGCACTTTAATTGGTGTGGGATGCATCGTTTTCTTCATCATCGCCATGATGATTGTCTTGTTGGCAGAGGGACGTCTTAAGAAAACAGCCACTACAAAAAAATCAGTCGATTTAACAGGAATCGTAGACGATTCATTTACCGATGCCGTTGCAGACCAAGCGTTAACCACCCAGCAAACAGAACTTGAATCATTAAAAAAACAAATAAGCGAATTAACACAAAACATTAAAACGATGGGGGAAGCGTACCAAAAAGAATTGCAAGCACAAAAAGAAGAACTCACAGCACAAGTACACGAGCTGGCTTTAACCAATCAGGAAAAACAAAGTCATTTGGAACACCAAAACAATCCTTCTGAATTAAACGAAGTACAAAACCCACAACTGTGGCATAATCCCAATACCTATGCCATGAACACAATGATGAATGGTAACGGCACTATTTTATCGAATGCAGCTCCTCGCATTCACACGGTGTCGTTTCGACCTAAACGGCATATTAAAAAAGCACATCCTAATTTTTATCTTAACCCCGCTCATTATGTCCCATCCAATACCTCGGTACGCGCGGTGATTTTAGGCGGGGCCGATGCCGATGCATCAGTTAATGGCCAATCGAAAAATAATGGCGTAATGCTCTTTAAATTCTTGGAAGATGGCACACTACCTAATGGCGAGCGCTCACGCTTAAGAGGATGTCGCGTCAGTGCCAATTCCTATGGAGATATTTCCAGTGAGCGCGCTTTTGCCACATTGTATCGTCTGTCGTGTGCTCATCCTGGCCAGCCCATTATTGATAAGGAGGTTACTGGGTGGGTGTTTTTCAATGGCAAGGTTGGAATTAAAGGAAAGCCCTTGATGCGAGATAACAAGGTCATGACTTGGGCGGGTATAAGTGGTGCTTTATCGGGAGTTGCGTCTGCTGCACAATACGCCCAAAGCGTCCAAGCCATTGGGCCATATGGTGCAACATCGGTTGTGCCTAGCAGTCAAATTGCGCCCTTTGCAGCCTATGGAGGTGCCTCCAAAGCGGCAGATACCTTGTCGGCATACTACGTCAAACGCGCAGAGCAATACCATCCTGTCATTCAAGTAGGCTCGGGCAATGTCGTTACCGTGGTTTTTAAAGACGGATTTTACTTAGAGCCCGATGAAGACAAGAGTCAGCATGCAATGAATCAAGTAAAAGCACAACACGAAACACAAGGATTGATTGCATCTCAAGACGAAAATCCAACTTCTGAGATGAACTTTACAGTTCCTCCCGAAGTCTTGGGGCGTATTGACCGCCTCAATACCTTAAACCGCAATGAAATGGGAGGTTTACGATGAGGTCTGGTTTACTTTGTTTCATTTCAATACTGAGCGCATTGCTTACAGGATGCGGCACGATGAACTCCAATTTCAGTTGTAATGCCACAGCGGGAGATAGTTGTTTGACCATTGAACAAGTCGATGCCATGACCCGTTTCGCCGATGAGGTAAAGCCCAATTCTGCACGGCGGGGCATGATGAAAGCAGAACACACTATCCCAAACCACCAAGGGAAAATCATCCAACAAAATAACGGTCAATCGTTGTGGGTGGCAACAAACCTTAAGGAGCAATCATGGGCGTAAATTTCTCTGTTTGGCGTGATAAAGCAAGGAGCTTATTGCACCGGTTTAGTCATCAACTGGGAGAAACCCTAAGCAGTGAACCGCAATCTCTCTTTGAGTATCAAAAGGGTAAAGAATCGTTGCACTTGGACTTGCCCTCATTCAGGAGTTTACTTCCCTATGAAACGATTAATGAGGAGCTTTTATTTATAAACCAAAATTCCATTGGGTTTGGTTTAAGTGTCTTACCCAGTTGCGGTGCTGATGAATCACTAATGCACTCACTTGCAGAGCTTTTTAAGAATAAGTTGCCAGCAGGTGTTGATTGTACCGTGATGCTTTACAAGCATCGTTATTTATCTCATAGGCTTTCAGAGAGCTTTTCTCCTATTTTAAAACGCGGGGGAATCTATGCAGAACTTGCTAAAATGAGCATTGATTTTCATCTTAAAGCCATAAAAGAGGGCTACAAAAATGGCCGTAATGTTCCTGCCCAGCTTGCGGATTACACCGCGTACCTCTTCATTTCAAGGCGACACCATGCAGGGAATACGCACGATTTAAGTCGTTTGCGCGAGGACTGGGAGTCAGAATTAAAAGTAGCAGGATTTGGTTTTTATCGAATGGAGAGGCTTGAGTTTAAATCCTTGATGCGAACTCTTGTATCGCCATCTTTAGATGAGATTGCATGGCCATTAATCGATAATAACGAAGATGGATTGGTTCGTGATTCTATCCCAAATCTAACGAGCGTGTATGAGATTCATGATAAATGCATCGACATTTCAAGCCATAACTTAGAGCATGAAGAACAAAAGGTGAGGGTCGTTAATTGCCAAATCAGTAAATGGCCTGACGCACAGGATAAAAAATCACAATTTGCCTTATGGCAAACATCGGACTTATTTGCCAATCTGTTACGTCCTGAGCATGGTATTCAATGTCCTTTTTTAATAAGTTTTACCATTCGCGGTGTTAATCGTGAAAAAACAAAAAAAATCGCCAAAAGTCGCGCAAAAGATACGAACAGCAACAACAATTACGTACAAAATTTCTTAGCACCTGGTACGGCTGAACAAGCCGCGCAATGGAGTCTTGTTCATCAGGAAGTGTCACGAGATAACATGGATTTATTGCCTACCTTTTATAATCTCATGCTGTTTACAAGCATTGAAAACGAGCGTGAGCACGTGGCGAAGGCGATCAGTAGTTATCGCCAACACGGCTTTACGCTCACACAAAGTCATGGCACGCAATGGCTTCGCTTTTTAGGTTCACTGCCTTTTGTGTTAACGGAAGGATTGTTTTCGCGTCTGGAGTTAATGGGGCTGACTAAGAGGCTCAGTAATTATAATGTGGCGAATCTTCTGCCTTTGGTTGCTGACTTTAAAGGGTGCAAGGAAGGCTTGTTAATGCCCACCTACAGGCATCAATTGTTTTTTTATGATCCTTTTGATGATCGCAATTTATCCATTGCTAATTATAACCGCTTGACGGTTGCGGCACCTGGTGCGGGTAAATCCTATTTACAGCAAGCACTACTTTTAGACGGATTATCTCGTGGTCATCAAATTTTTGTTATTGATTTAGGAGAATCTTACAAACATTTATGTCAGATGGTTGGTGGTACTTATGTCGATGCAACAACTATTAGCTTAAATCCGTTTACCCTGTTTGATTTTGAAGGGACTACGGAGATTTCAGGGAAGCAAGTTAACAACTACATTCAAATTAGAGATTTACTCGCCATTATGGCAAGTCCCGAACAAGGATTGGATGAAGTTCAAAAGGACTGGCTACTCGATGCTTTGTTAATGGCTTGGAAAGAAAAGAAAAACCAGTGTTGTATCGATGATGTGTTGGATGCTTTAAAGGGGATTTTGCAAAAACCGGAAGGAAAAAATGACAGACGCCTCAAAGACTTGTTGGTACTTTTAGGTAAATATGGAAAGGACGGTTTATATGGTTCCCTTTGTAATGGTCAAACCCCATTATTCAACGAATCCATGTTCACGGTTTTCGAACTCGGAGGATTTGAATCCAATCCCCAATTACTGATTATTGTGATGTTTGTGATGATCATAATTATTCAAGGTCAGTTTTATCATTCCGACAGACGATTAAAAAAACAATGTAACTTTGATGAAATCTGGCGTCCGTTGATGAAAAGTTCCAACCCCCTTATGGCGAACTTTATTGAACAGGGGTGGCGTACAGCAAGAAAATACCTTGCAGGGTTTTCAGGGGTTACTCAACAATTATCCGATACAAAAAATACGGCGCAAGGACAGGCGATTGCAGCGTGCTCTGATACCAAATTTATTATGAAGCAAGGATCATTCAAAGAGTATATAGAGCAGCATCCTACTTTGTTTACCCCATTACAACAACGAGTGATTGAGTCATTTGGTGAGGCCAAATTACAGGGATTTTCTGATTTTATGATTCAGTGTGGCGGTGTGTATTCCTTTCATCGCTACTTTTCCGATCCGTTCTCCAGGGTTTTATTTTCTACATCCGGCGATGAGTTTGGGGAAATCGAAGCATTGATAAAGTCGGGTATTTCCTTAAGTGAAGCAATCAAGCAAGTTGCACATAAATACTATGGAGCGTCATGATGCGAGTAATTCATGCCCTTAGCGGTTTAGGTGCCATGTCGTTCACTATTGGAGCGATATTCTACCTCGCGCCAAATACCGAAATTGTCCTTTTTGATAAAGAGGTGGTGCAGGGACAATTCATTCGCCAATTGGCAGAAATAAAGGCGACCGAATCCCAGGTGCAGCAGTCTACTAGAAGATTTAATGAGGTACTTAATAAGGTACTGGTTGATACTTCACAGCAAAAGAAGGTCATCATTTTAAGGAAGAATGATGTTTTTGCTGGAGGGGTAGATATTACCGATGAGGTGCGGATTAAGTTAAGTAAAGCCATGAGGAACAAATCGTGAACATCCTATGTTGCTTGATTCTTCTTATGATTTCCATGGGTCAGATTCATGCCAAATCCTTTGGAGTGATTGGCGAGGTCTTTCCTGTGGGTGAAAAGAGCTTTTTAAAGCTCATTGAAGAACGGTTGACGGCTTTGAATATCAGTGGAGAACTTGAGGCAATGAATCAGCGCTGGATTCAAACGGCAGCCGAGCATGCCAACAGGCCATCAGCCTTAAATCTTCCACGCACCAATCATTCAATAACACATCATTACGTGCCCGAAATCACTTTAAGTCAGGATATAAGCGATGCGCGAGGTCATGTTTTGTACCCCAAAGGTATGAACGTGAATGCGCTGTCGCAGTTACCTTCCTATCAACCCTGTTGGTTGTTCTTTAATGCGGATGATGAAGCGCAGATGAATTGGGCGCAGCATCAAAAAACAAGCTGTCCGAATCCTAAATTGATTCTGACGGGTGGCGCCATCAATACCGCCGAAAAAAAGCTGCACGCAGTCATTTATTTCGACCAGGCAGGAAAAATTACAAGCAAACTCCATATCACTCACATTCCGGCAATCGTTACTCGCAAAGGCAATCGTCTTGTCATTGTCGAGCAGGCAATCAAGGAGAATGGCGATGTTCTTTAGAGTCTTTTTTGTCGCAATCCTCTTCGTTTTTTCTTATGCAGGATGGAGCAAGCAATGTATCGGACATTTCGTCAATCCCATTCGTGATGTGTGTTGGCGATGCTTATTTCCTTTGTCGATAGGCAACATTAAGGTAGTGAATTCATCCCTTCCCGATACCGACAATGCAGCAAGTCCCATTGGTGTATGTCCAAGTCCTATGGGGTTGCGTGTGGGACTCAATATTGGTTTTTGGGAGCCAGTGGCACTCACCGATGTTACCGACACGCCTTATTGCCTGGTGAATCTTGGAGGCATCAAGCTCAATTTGGGTTTGAAACAGAGCAGGGGAGGGCGTCATGTGGTTGGTAATGGCCAACAGCGTGCGTTTTTTCACGTCCATTGGTATAAATACCCGCTTATGAGCTGGCTTAATCTCATCACTTCAGTGGGTTGTATGCAGGGTGGAGATTTTGATATTGCCTACCTCACGGAACTTGACCCTACCTGGCAAGACTCCGAAATGAGTTTTGTCCTAAGTCCTGAGTCGGTGCTGTTTGGTAATCCTGTGGCAGCAAGTTCTTGTGCCGCGGATGCGCTGTCCTCAACACTGACTAAGAAGCCCATCGATAGCCTTTTTTGGTGCGCAGGAAGTCAAGGTACTCATTATCCGCTAACAGGGCATGTGCATGCCCCACTTTCTCCCGTACAAACCGCATTACTTCTTACCGAGCGCATGAACTACAAAATGCACCGCGAATTGTTAGTATCTGATTCAAGTCCTGCGTCGGGTGCGATTTGCAAAGAACATCACTATTCAGTAACCCCTAAATCCCGTTACCGCTATGAGATGGTAAATCAAGTAGCCGATGGCAAACACTGCTACCCAGGGGGTTTAAGTACTTTGGCTTGGGAGTTTGGAAAAATTAAACCGCACACTCCCGACCAATATGGGTTTCTGGTGTGGCGAAAGCGCAACTGTACCTTCCTTTAAACGGAGATTGAGATGCTAAGAAAGGGAATTATTTTATTGCTGGGATGTCTTGCAAATACCGTACTTTTTGCCTCAACGGTCTTGGTGTTTGTCAGTTTTTCCATGCCCGATAGGCTTTTGGAGGAGACACTCAAAGAAAGCAGCCGTTTACGCATTCCTGCCTATTTAAACGGACTTTATCATGACTCAATGAGGGATACCGCTCTCAAAATCATGGAGTTGAGCAAGCAAGTCCCCAACTTGAATTTGGCCATTGACCCCACCTTATTTGAACGTTTTGGCATTCAGCAAGTACCTGCACTGGTAGTTGACGAGGGAAATGCGTTTGATGTGATTTATGGTCATTTGACCCTACAAGAAGGATTGTCGCGCATTGCAGGACATGGAGACACCCACTTTTCCAGCCGTGATGCTCGGAGGATAAGCGGTGAATAAATTCATCTTGATGTTATTTTCGAGCGCGTACTTTACCGCAACGTTTGCACAAACTCCAACTGATGCGCTAAATGCGCGCGAGCAAGCGATGCAAGCTTTGAATGGATTTAATCCTGCCAATATATTGAAGGGGTATACGCAAAACCCCAAAGAGACAGGCCTTCTCCCACAAGAAGGAACGGACACTTTGTCCTCTTCAGGCTTAAATGCCCTGTCCAACACTCCAGATGCTTTAGAGGTGTATCAACAGGCAGGAACCCGCACGAAGGGGCGCTACAATCCCAATAGCCCAGAGATGCGTTATGCAGAACAATTGCTTGAACATCCAGAAGATGTAGTAAATGGCGTCTGCTATAAAGAACCAGGTTTTTGTGAATCGAATCCAGAGACCAAAACTTGCGAAGAAACCGTGGGCTATAAAAATGTCTCTTGTGGGGATGTGCTAAAGATAACGCTAAAATCTTTCACACAAAACTTTACTCGCGAGGTTATGTTTCCTCATGGAAGTGCCAACTTTCATTTGAGCGAATGCGGCAAACACAACAAAGGATGCAGCAAAGCAAATCTTGCCGAGATAAAGCCTGCGTGTGAAGCATTAAATTTTGAAGTGAGGTATAGAAATAAAGTGCTGCAGCTCCTAAAAAATCCTACCTGCAAAGACCCCACAGTGACGGTATCTTTAGGAAAAATAATTAAGGCGTCCATACCGCTTAAGATGACGTTAACCCAACAGGTAAGTGAAGAGTCTTGGGTGACTCAAGCTTGCGAAAAAAAACCTTCGGATTCATGTATTTTAACGAGCAGCAATTCATGTTTAGAACCTAATGCCACAAAAATCATTGAGGGTATTGCCATTACCAGGCCGTGCTGGGGTCATGCGTTAAACTATCAATGCTCTTATTTAGAAAACAGTTATTGCATGCCGTGGCTAGAAGCCGGATGTTCGCAAGTGGGTTCGAAGTGTCTTAATGCATCCAATGGATTGTGTACCCGTTTCTTACAAACCTTTTCCTGTATGACGCAGGTGTGTTTTCCAGAAAAAACTATTTGTCCTGACAAAATATCCTGCAGCGATGGAGCGTGTGACCTATCTTTTGCGGAAGAAAGTGATGATGCGGCAGAAGGATTGTCACGCCTTGGTGTTCTTGCTGGTGCAGCCTCTGATGTCGCGGCCAAGCAGGTTCGCAGTGGGATGCCTGCTATTTTTACCGGAACCAATTCAACCTGTCGCAAAGTAAAAGCAGATGTACGCAATTGTTGCGGTGGCAGTTACCATATGACCCATTGCAGTGACGATGAAAAACGTCTGGCCAAAGCCAAGGAAGAAGGGCGTGCATTTAACGTAGGAACGTTCTGTGCCAAAAAAGAATTAGGAATTTGTCTTGAAGAAAAAGAGTCATGGTGTGTTTTTCCTACCAAACTGGCTGCCATCTTGCAAATTCAAGGACGTTTTTACCAGTTAGGCATTCACTTTGGTTGGGCAAAAGATGAAGACAATAAGGCCAATTGCCGTGGTATTACCCCAGAAGAGTTGGAACGTATTAACTTCTCAGCTCTTGATTTATCCCCGATTACTCAAGAGCTCATGAATCGTAAAGTACTGCCCAATGAGGGGCAAGTCTCTGCAGTCAATCAGTCCCATATCGAGCGCTTAAAACAGATGGGGCGTGCACATGATTAAATGGGGCGTTTTTCTTTTGATATTCCTTAATTCGCTTGGTGTGTTCGCCGAGAAACCGGTCGGTTTTCTTTGGTACAGCATCGAAAAGGAACAGAAAAAGACAAGGCAACCAATCACCCGAGGTACTGCCTTTAACCAGCTTAGTTTTACTGAACGCGATGCGGTGCTTCGTTTCTATACCATGGAAGCTTTGCATAAAGCGCGGTATACCAAAAAGGTGGAGGACATGCGGGTTTTTTTAAGCCTTCAGGATTACTGGCTTAAAGAATCCTCACGGTTTAAATCGTTGTTTCAACAAACGATGTTGGCACATCCTGAATATGATTACGCGGTGACTCATCCGACCTCCAATCTCGGTGCCAAAATCACCGATGAGGTGCGCGAATCCCAAACCGTAGAAATTATAAACCGGTTGTCCCAAACGCATGGTTTGTTGTTCTTCTATCGCGGAAAAAGCGCTTATGACGTGAAACAAATCCCTATTATTGTTGATTTTTGCAGGCGTTTCCATATTTCAATGTTGCCGATTAGTGTTGATGGCGTCACCTCTTCCGAACTTAAGAATTCCCGAATGGATAATGGGCAAGCCAACCGACTGGGTGTCCGTTATTTTCCCGCATTACTTTTGGTGAACCCAGAAAACCAACGTGTTTCACCTATAGCTTATGGCCTTACGACCCAGGATGTCTTGATGGAGCGCATCAAACAAGTAGCCACACAATTTAAAGGAGACGAATGATGAGCGCGCGTGTATTTTGGTGCTTGGTTTTAGCTTTTATTGTTTCATGTGCACAGGCTGAAGAATCGAAATGGCTTACCAACATGATTGCGGAGAAGGAAGGGGCAGCAAAACAACAACGTCAAGAGACACTCAATAAAAAGGGGAAGGGATTTTTTAGCACCCATGGATTGATTTTGTTCTATGGCAGTCAATGCCCGCATTGCAAGCAATTCGCACCAATATTAAAACGCTGGGTAACTCGTAACAAAGCAGAAGTGTTGCCTTTGTCGTTGGATAATCAACCGTTACCTGGCTTTCCCAAATTTTTACCGGCGACTACTGAATGGATTAATTCTGCCTTTGGCGGGAATGCGATTAATTACCCAGCACTTTTTGTGGTGAATCCTAATACCAAAGCTTTATATCCGGTGGGATTTGGTTCAATGACGGAAGCTGAACTCAATGACCGCATAAAAACACTCATCCCTAAAATTAAGATGTATGAAAACAAGGGGATAATGTAATGCAAAAAGGTATTCTTACCCTTTGTTTATTGAGTTTTTTCTCCACTGCTCAGGCGAATGTGAGTACCGATTTGGATAATTTTTTTAACGGGATGGGCTATGCCTCGAATGTCACTTCGCCTGCTGCCTTTGAAACCCAAGCCGCAGGATTTTTTGGTGGCGGTTCCCTCTATGCCCGTAACCAGGTACGGCAATACCAATTAGTGCAACTGGATTTACCCAGCTATCGCGCAGGATGCGGCGGCATCGATTTATTCACTGGGAGCATGAGCTTTTTAAGTGAACAAAAGCTTGTTGATTTAGGTAAATCGGTAATGACCAATGCGGGTGCTTATGCAGTGGATGTGATGTTGGCATCAACTGTGCCCGAACTGAAGCAAGTACGCGATTATCTCCAACAATTAGAGCAGATGGCCAATCAAGCCAGCATCAACTCCTGTCAGCTCTCGCAAAATATGGTCGGTGGCATCTGGCCAAAAACAGCCGAAAGCCAGCAAAAAATCTGTAAAGACCAAGCGGCCATGGGTAAAGAGGGACTTTTCAGTGATTACGTCAAAGCAAGGATGGCCTGCTCTGGAACTGGTTTTGATAATGTGATGAATAAAGCGTCCCTTGACCCTGAGCGTAAAAAGCAAGTGGTTTTAAATAAGAATCTCGTGTGGTCCTTGTTGCAAGCCAAATCGTTCTTAAATAGTGATAGGGAGCTTGCTGAGATGGTAATGAGTCTAACAGGCACATTGATTATTGATAAAGAGGGCAAGGTGACCAATGTGCCTTCATTGGCGGGTAACGCTGATTTAATTAATGCACTGATTGGCCTAGGAAATGGTGCTCGAACTGCCAAAATATGGCGTTGTAAAGATGCAGGCAGCAACAGCCAGTGCATGCAGGTGGGTTTACAGGATATCACCATCCCAGAAACTTCAACGCTTACTTATAAAGTACGTGAGATTATTCGCACCATCAATACAAAGCTCATTAATGATGAAAAACCCGGCAATCGGGAGCTTAATTTTTTAAGCATGACGTCTTTACCTGTGATGAAGTTTTTGTCGGTGTTAAACAGCATGCACACAGGCCGCAGTGCCGTAGACATTGAAGAATATTCGATGCTAATCGCCCAGGATTTGTTAACGAATTATCTCACTGAATTAGTGCGTGAGGTCAGCGTGGCCACAGCAGGTTCTGAGTTAAATAGCGATTTAGTCAAAGAAATTCAAAAGCGCATCAATGAGGCAACTTTGCTCCTGGCTTCCATTGATCCAAAGGTAGGCCGCAAACTACAAGAAAAACTCATGCTGATTGAACGCATGGCGCAAATTGAAAAACAGGTAGCCTCGCAAATGAACAGTACAGCGGGTTAAGGAGAGAGGCTCATGATAACGATGCATGTGTTGGCTGGTGGTGAATTATTCCAGCATGTTTTAAATGCGATAACAGCCTTTATGAAACAGGACAGTTTTTTCGGATTGTTACGCATTACCGCATTAATTGGCATAGTCATGGCAGCAGTTGGTTTTCTGAAAACTCGTGACCCAATGGCTTTTGCACGCTGGTTTTTAGGTTATGTGTTGTTTGTAAATGTGGTGTTATGGCCTAAAACCTCTGTACTGATTGACGACATTTCATCGCAAACGCCGAAACTCGTGGGTAATGTGCCGGTAGTGTTTGCACTAGGAGCAAGTCTTGTAACAATCATCGGTTATGGTTTAGCGCAATCCTACGATGCGTTACTAACCATGCCTGATGATTTGCACTACACCAAAACAGGTGCATTATTTGGGTCACGCCTGATTTCTGCTTCAACCTCTTTTCGCATTAAAGACCCAGTGCTTAAAGAGGAGATTAATGAGTACTTTCGAGCGTGTGTGGTAGGAGACATTCGGTTAAATCGGAAGTACAGTGTTGGGGATTTAGCTCATTCCACGGACATTTGGAATCTTATTACTGCGAAAGCTTCGCCGCTTCGCATGATTTCGGTGAATGGTAAATTAGTGGCTTGCCAGGAGGCCTCCAAACCTGATGGGCAATACAGTTTGCGCAAAAAGCTGGATGCTGAAATTAAAAAGGCATACAAATTTTTTGGCGTGAATTTATTTGGTAAGCCTAAGAATACCACCTATGAAGCGTTATTTAGCACTCATCTTAAATCAGCCTTTGATTATTACCAGGGCTTAACTGATTCTTCCAGTAATATTTTTTTACAAAGCATGATGATTAATGCGATGAGCGATGGTGTGGCGCATTATCAAGCGTTTACGGATGCAACCGCAGGCATTGTGAACCAACAATTTACCAAATCCCAGGTACAACACCGTTGGAGCTGGGAAGTGTTAGGGCAAAAAGCGTTGTGGATTTTGCCGATTACCCATACCTGCTTAACGCTTTTATTGTTTGGCGTGTTTCCACTAATTATTGCTTTAACCACGTTACCGGGCGGAATACGAATTCTTTATGGCTATATGCAGTTTTTCATGTCGCTGCAATTTTGGCCGGTGCTTTTTGCAATTCTTAATGCAGGTATGACCATTTATGGTGCTTCATCATCGGCTGAATATGGCCAGTTTACCATGGTTAATCTTGATAAGATTGATGAATTGCACGCCGACATTTCGGGTACCTGCGGTTATTTGATGATGCTCATTCCTTTTCTGTCCCATGGTTTGGTCTCTCAATTAGGTGGCGCATTCAGTAATCTCGCAACCAGCATGATGAGCCATATGCAAGGCTCCAGTATGTCAGTGGCAGGGGAGGCTGCTAGCGGCTCTTTTGGGCTTGGTCAAACCAGTTTTTATAACACAACGGCCAATAATTTCTCGGCGAACAAACATGATTCCAATTGGACACACATGCATGGTATGCAGACCGAACAATTGAGAAGTGGGGTATTAAAAACATTGACAGGAAGTGGCGACGCTGTTTTTGATGTCAGTCCTGGTATGACTAAAAGTCATATTCATATTGCCGATGCCAAGGCATTAACAGGCTCATTGAACCAGGCGTATGAGCAATCAACTCAAACAGCTGCCAATGAAAGTAAAGCGTATCAATCCGCCCTAAGTAATTTTGCTCATCGCGCACTAGCACTGGCTCAATTATCAGGACACGATATGCGCCTTGGCGATGGAATCAGTTCTTCCGATTCAGCTCACTATTCCAGTGCGCTCTCTCAAATGTCACGGATTGCGCAAGATGTTGCTAATCGTCACGGCATCAGCAAAGAAGATGCCTTTGCGGCGATGACCAGTGGCGGGCATGGGATTTCAGGAGGGGTTGATCTTCAAAAAAGTATTGCTGGAAAAATCTTTGGCATTAAAGGCGGGTGGGATGCTCATCTTAAATACGAACGCGCATCAACTAATGCGTATCGTGCGCATGAGGGTTATGACAAGGTCATTTCTGCTCAAGAAGCCGAGGATTTTAATAAAGCAAGCCAATATGTGGCCCAATTTGCTAAAACACATCATTTTGATGACAGTCATTCCGAGGCAGCATCGCTATCGAACCAAATGGGAGTTGATATCAGAGAGGCTGAAAATAGAAGCCATAGCTACGATGTATCACAAACTCGCGCTATGCGTATTGCAGAGGCCAAGCACTATGTGGAATCAAAATCGGAGCAAATTACAGCCGATCTCAATCAAGCGTTTCCATCTTTTGTTGCATCGAAGGTGGGTGGTTCTCATCGCGATGAATTATTTGCACGCCCTGGAGATATGAGTTCAATACAAGAGTTAGAAGAATTGGCCGGTGCCTTTGTTACTACCAAGCGCGAACAATTAATCGCTGAATTCAGGCCGAAAGAATCGTCTTCTTCAATGGATGCCTTTTATCAGAATGAAAGCCAATCCTTAAACCAGAAGAGCAATAACATTGGAACGAATTATCAAAAAAATCATGATGCGTTAACCGATAGCGCCAAAACATTGAGTGTTGGTATTGCTGATAATAGGAAAAATAACTTAGTGAATCAGGTGGATGAAAAAGTAAATGATATTCAGAGCACGCATCAAAATACTGTAGAGCTAAGTCCACCCGATCATATTTTAAAAACTAAAGCTGATCGAATGAACAAATACAAAGAAAAAGAATCTGATGGGAAGTATGATGCTAAAGCTGGAGTTATCCCAGGACATGCCGTGGATAAAGGGAAAGAGACTCTAAAAGAGCTATTTGAAGGAGATAAATGACATGACAATCGATTTAAAAAAAGCACTGGCAATGGATTTAGAGACGCTAAGACATCTGGATCTAGGTATTATTTCCGCAGGAGCGTATTACAAACGCTTGTTTGCAAGCTGGTTCTTCTTATTTGTTTTGCTCCTGGCGATTCAATCTGCAGCCTGTTTTTTTGCCGTTCGAATCAATGCCTGGGACTATGCGCCCCATGCTGAGCGGTGGGAAAAATCCAATATGGACGATGCTAATAGGGAAGAGTCTACGCTACACAGTCCATCCAGTCTTTATGATTTGGGAGAGCAGTTTCCTGATGCCAGTCAGGAAGAGCTTAAAATGATCCAAAAAGAAAAGGAGCGCAAATGGCAAGAAGGTTTTCTTAGGCGCAAGAAAGAACGTGAACTCAAATATGAAGAGGCACGCCTTGATGAGCATGCTTTGCTAAGAGCAAAAATGGTGTTTGGCGTGTCTTTTTCCTCATTGCTGATGTCGCTGTTTGGTCTGGGTTTCATTAAAAATTACATCATTTTCAAACTCCAAATTAGCCCAAAGCTTCAAACAGGCACCTACCTTGTTCAAAAAACGCAATGGGCTCTCGCAGGATTCTTTTTTATTTTTGGAATGTTCGCGTTTCTTTTTATTCCGCTCTTTGAACAGGATGTCGTATTTTTTTCCGCCATACCCTGTTTGATCCTAGCAGCCATTGCAATCAGCATTGCTGTTAATATGGAGGCCAGCCGAATCGGGGTGAGTATCCTATCAAAAGCTATTTCCGATTACTTCCATAAAGAAAAAAACGAGATTTCCAATGCGTAAACAACCTAATTTCAAGCATTACACACGTGGCGGGATAATTAGTTTTCACAACGTTCGTATGTGGGATCAAATTACGCTTACATTAATGTTTCTCTGTCTTTTTCTTTGGGTAATACTTACCGGAATTATCACCTGGTTAGTTATCTCCGCGGAGAATCTACAACAAGCAATAGCTTATTACTATGCTCTTTTTTTGAGTTTAGTAGGACAAAAACACACATTTGCTCTTTCGTTTCATGGTAAAGAGTATCACCAATCAGTAGAAGCCATTCTTCACTATCCTTATTATGCAGAGAATGCTAAGCACGTGATCAATTCATTGGGTAGAGCAACACTGAGTGCATTTGCTGTAGCGTTTCTTTCAGGGTTAGGGATTGCCATTTACTTCATTAAACGTGGGAAAGAGCAGAGCGAAAGTCAATTTGTTCGAGGCAGCCAACTCAAAAGTTCCAATGAGGTGAAGAAACAAATTCTTCATGATAAAGCGCATTCTGATATTACGATTGATACATTTCCCCTTATCAAAGACAGTGAAGTCCAGCATGTGCTGGTACATGGAACTGTAGGCACCGGAAAAAGCCAGCTCATTATGAAAATAATGGATTGTCTTCGTAAAAGAGGCGATCGGGTGATCGTCTACGATAAAGGGTGTTCGTTTATTCCTCATTATTACCAAGAAGATTCAGATGTTATTTTAAATCCCTTCGATAAGCGTTGTGCCAATTGGGATATGTGGTTAGAGGCACCTCGTGATTCGGATTTTGAAAATATGGCCGAAAGCTCTATTCCCATGCATGGAGAATCTGATCCCTTTTGGGTTAACGCGTCGCGAACCGTTTTTTCATGCCTAGGTTCAGTGATGCGACATCATTCTGAGCGCTCACTTGATAAACTATTGAAATTGATTTTAACCGATGAATTTTCTGCTTTGGAAGAGTATTTACAAGGGACTCCCGCAGCAACCCTTGTCAGTAGTAAAATTGAGAAAACGGCTATTTCTATTCGTGCAACGCTTACCACCTATTTGAAATCATTTTCGGCATTAGCGGAACTGAATCAGGAAGGGAAACCCCCTTTCTCTATTCGAGACTACATTCTTGATGAGCAACAAAAAGGGTGGCTTTTTATTTCATCCAATGGTGAAACGCATAAGTCACTCAAACCTTTAATTTCTATGTGGTTAGCCCAAGCTTCTTTGGCTCTTTTGAGCCTAGCGCCTGATAGAAACAGACGTATTTGGTTTATCTGTGATGAGTTGCCAAGCCTTCATAAATTGCCTCTGCTTGATGAAACGATTGCCGAGGTACGCAAGTTTGGCGGTTGCTTTCTTCTTGGCATGCAAAGCTTTTCACAGCTTACCAAAGTCTATGGTCAGGCAGGAGGCAGAGAAATTTTTGATTTGTTAAACACTCGCTTTTTCTTTCGTAGTCCGAGTAGCGATATGGCGCGTCTTGTGGCCTCGGAACTTGGTGAAGAAGAAATCGAGGAGTCACGGGAAAATTATTCCTATGGCGCCAACAGTATTCGAGATGGGATTTCGTTAGGCGCACAACGAGTTACACGCCCCATAGTTTCCTATCCGCAAATTATGGAGCTTAAAGATTTGCACTGCTTTGTCCGTTTGCCAGGAAACTATCCCATTACCCAGTTAACACTTGATTTGGGTTTTAGGAGAACAAAAGTCAATGGTTTTGTTGAACGCTGCATGCCAAAAACGTTTAATTTCTCTCAATTAACATCAGTTGATAATGATTGGGAGTCGGGTGCCGACAGTCATATGGGGAGCGAACCACTAACGAAGAACAAAATAAATGCGAAGCCACAATGCATCAAGGAGCTTAATCTTGAGCCTTTGTAAATTGTTACATCTCTGCAAGTTTCTGCTGACACACACAATTGATTCATTTCCAGTTTCGCTTGGATATGCAGAAAAATCAGAAGCCTATATTGTTGTAAAATAATCCAAGATCATCGATTTATGCAACAACGCCCATAAATTCGCCTAAAATAACTCCGTTCCTGGTAAAAATATTTTTGTGACAGACCTTATTGCGAGTCCATTATCTCAGTATAGAGCTCATGAGATAGAATGGTATTTTTCGGATAGCCTCTTACTGCAACGTATCCATTACGTACACCGTAACGGCGGGTCAGATTGGGATCCCGAGCATGCCTACTATTTGATCAACCGGATAATTATTAATACACTTTAGATTATAATGGTTATTTAAAAGATTATTCATGTTTGCCTATATTGAGAACTTCTTTTCATCGGACTCAGAAATTAATTTTACAAAGGACAAATTAGATAAAACTGCTACAAGTAAGCTAATTGACTATTTTAGTCGCCAAAATACATTGCCGCTGTTTCTACCTGCAGGCAAATATTCTGGCATAGTCTTACAGCAATCTTTGGTGTTAATTCCTGGAGATAGACAAAATCCCCAAACCTGTTCTTACCTTGTTGTAGGCGAGGTGATCAATAAAACAGGAACAACCGGTTTGATTCATAAAGTTGAAGGTACTTTAAATATTAATTTTTCTAATAAAACAATTACTTATAATGCCGATCCTCCTAATAGCCCAAGAGTCGCAAAGATTTCCAAAAATGAGAACCAAAACGTATTTGACGAGCAATATACTATTGGGAAAAATTTCCCGCACTTGAATATAATTGAACCGATTTTCGATCCTAAACAACACAAAGCAATTTTGGTAATGAATTTCATTTCGGGCATGGACTTTGATCAATCACTTGATAACTTATGGGAAATAGATGACTTAACAAGTAGATTAGATTTTATTAATGAATTTTTCATTGCTTATAAAGCTCAACTTTATGATATAGGAAGGACTCATGGAGATTTACTCTCCACAGGAAATTTCTTGTATGATTTTGAGAAAAATAAAACTAATTTTATTGACTTTGAACATAGTCAAATAAGAGATGAAAATAGTTATTTATCTGATTTTAGTTCATTTAGAGTTATAATTAATCAAGTGCTCCAGCAACTCTCAGACAAAGAACTCACCCAAGAACATAGGGAAAAGATTTTGCAATTATGCAATAACCTAAGAGCAGTGGTTCCTAAAAATAAGGAAGTAAACGAAGCGATCGCGAAACTCGAACATGAATTACCTAATCTTACGCGAACTAAAGAGGTTATTGGGCTGATAACTTCATCAATATATCAAGCCCTTGTTAATTCAGAGAGTGAATATCTTAGCCAGTCCGCGCAACCGAGGTTTTGAGAGAGGAAGCGTCTCCAAAAGGCTTGAATGTGATGAATCATCCTGATTCAGCTTTTGGATGGGAATATCTTTTCTTGTTCGGCTTTAGTTAATTTGTTCCATGAGCGCATTAAAGCTTCTCCTGCGGCCAACTTCACTTTAATCTCTTTAGATGGCGCTGTTAAATAATGGAGAGTAAAACCGCTTACAACACCTCCTAATAATGCCGCAGATAGGAATAAGGCCGTACTCCATCGTCTTGAACTTTTTAGTTGTGCTCGGTGCTCCGTTAATTCTTTACTCAACTGACATAACGAATTAATGCTGTGATTAATGGGCTCATAAGCAAGATGCGTCACTTCTTGGGCTATTGTTTGGGCGCTCTCACGGATATTTTGTTTTAACTCAGTCTTAATACGCTCAATCACACTTTGTTTGCATGTTTTTTCAAAAGATTCGAATTGAATCAGATGCTGTTCAAATTGCTTGACAGAATGTGCCATTTGGCCGGACGCCAGTGTAATGACTTCACGTTCTTCATTCATTTGCCCATAAAGCCCTTTTAACAAAAGAGTTACCGATTTAAGGGTTTGCACTGCTTCAAAAAATTCCTTATCAGCACCTTTTGGATGCTCATTCGTTACCTTATTGATTAATGTTACTTCGTCCTCTTCTCTATCCAACATGGCTCACCCTTATATGTCTAATTCTTTATCAATGATTCTTATCCGGTGCACTTCCTGCTCATTCCTTTTTATAAAGTGCTCAGCTTGCTTTGCAAACTCAGGATAATCCTTTTTAAATGCATTCATTAACTGAGAATCACCCGGTAATTGCCCCATTAAACGGACTAATTTATCTTGTTGCTCTGAAGTGAGTCGATTTTGTGCCAAAGCCTTACTGTAAGGCTCAAAAGAACGTGCTAATGATTTGGCTTGACGTTCAGCAATAGATAATAAACTATCGGCAATGTGCAGGACTTGGCTTGGGTTTTCTTTCAAACACTGCTGCTCAAACGCATCAAGCTTTTGTTGCTCTTTTTGCAAGTCTCTGCCCATCACCTGATTCAGCAAGGATTCAATAGAGCGTTCTGATGTTCTGACGCGCTCAGATGAAAGGGAAAGGGCAGGGGACTTATCCAGAATAAGCCCGCGCTGTCGTGCAAATTCCCCCTGCATGTGGGTGTAATCTAAGGTGATGTCTTTCGCACGATTTCTACTCAGGGCGTGAATGAGTGCTTTATCATGGGCAAAAACTTCGCGACTGACAAAGACATCACAGCTTTTGCGATGGCGCGTCATGGCCACGTAGGTGGAGTGAGCATCGTAATGCGCTGTAGGCAAGACATACGCTCGGTCAACGGTCACTCCTTGCGCTTTATACACAGTAGCCGCATAGCCATGCTCCATGTGTTTGTAGTAATTGGTGTTTACCTGAACGATTTGCGGCTTTGAATTTAAATCATCTGCGTCAAGAGCGACGGTGATGAGACCCGATTTGGCATCAATGCCTTGAATGGTACCTAAGGTGCCATTAATCACTGAAAGACTGTCTTCTCGTTTTAAGAAGTACACGCGGTCATTCACTGCAAAGGAGCGCTCCCCGCGCTCCATATTGAAAACAACATCCTCACCAAGTTGTCCGTCTTTTCGTTTCATTGCACGCGCCATTTCATTGAGTTCTTTCACATCCTTGCGGGTGTAGGCAAGAATGATTTGAGAATCTGAGGGGCTTGCAATGCGCACATCGTTCCATTGCTCAATCAGGGCGTGTTTTGCATCATCTGTAGTTCCGAAGCGATGAACATGGTCATGAGCATCATAAGCGAGAAGGGCTTTACCCACTGCGCCTTGGGCTAAATCCAAGGAAGCATCCATTTGCCAAGGGGTTGTTTGTCTTCGGATTTGATTGAGTTCAACGTACTGGTAATTTTCTGCAATCGCTCGAAACGATGCGCCTGCTTCAATAGCTTGCAGTTGCTGCCAGTCGCCCACCAATACCAGTTTTGCACCTGCCTGTGCTACTTCACGCGTCAAACGCTCCATGGTACGCGAGCCAAGCATTCCCGCTTCATCCACCACTAAAATATCGCGTGACGTGAAATGAAACATGCCCTTATCCAGGCGATAGAAGAGGCTAGCAATGGTACGTGATTCAATACCTGAGCTGTCCCTTAAATTAAGTGCTGCAATCCCCGATAAAGCCGCTCCATGCACCCGGTATCCTGATTGCTCCCAAATTTCCCGCGCAGCACCCAAGAGATAACTTTTTCCTGTTCCGGCATAGCCTAAAAGGGATTTTAAATCACCTGGCTGGGTTAAATAACGAAGCGCTGATTCTTGTTCTTCTGAAAGTGTTCGACTCGATTGTGCAAACAAAACCGTCTTCTCGCACACCTCATGACCTAAACGATGATAAAGCACATCGGATTGGTGCATCATTGAGGATTCTATGTGCAACATATTCTGCGTTGAAAATCGTTGTTTTCCTTCTTTATCCAGCCCTAGATATACTATCTCAGAAGATGATTTAACCCGTTCGAACACCAAATTAAATTGTGCTGCATTTTCCGTATGGCGGTTAATGAAGCGAGCCAAATCTTGATGGGTAAATGTCGATTGGCCTCGAGTAATTGCATCCAAGGCGATTTCAGGCTGCTCAAAAATTAATTGCCCATTTTCACGGGCAATGCGTTGGTGGTCTGCAAGCCGCGCCATGCGCTCTTGGGCGTCCTTGGGTCCAATTTTATATTGGGGCTCTAAGGCAATGCCTTGTTCTTTATAGCTGCGATGATCTACCTTTTGGTCAATACCCTGCAAAGCCAAATGACGATTTTCACAATTCGCCCATTCTTCACGCCAATGTTCTAATAAGGCATTATCGTTCCAACTTCTTTCTTTAAGACCAAATCCTTCTTCATGAGCTTGCCTTAAACTTAAAAGAACATGCGCATGCGGTTGATAGAGCCCATCATCACCTTTGGGATTATGCAGACATACATCGGCAACCATGCCACGTGCTACAAATTCATTGGTTACAAACTCACGCACCAATTCGATGTTTTGATCCATGCTTAATTCACGGGGAAGGGCGAGCTGTACTTCACGGGCAAGTTGTGCATCTTTACGTTTTTCGGAACGCTCCACTGCATTCCATAAATCGGAACGGTTGCTCATCCATTCTGGCGCGTTGGGAGGTAAGAAAATCTCTTTATGAACCACTTCGCTTTTATCGGTGAAATCATGAATTACGCCGGTGCGTTCATCAATAAGTTCTTCACCAGAACGATAGGCTGATGCCGCAACAATACTGCGGCCTTGAGAGCGTGAAATGATTTGCGCGCTGAAACGATAGATGGCCATGTCCCTATACCATTTTGGTGATTTTAATTCTTGTTTTGTTCCTTGATAATTTTCAGCATACCAAAGCACACGTTGCAACGCAACGTATAAGCGCGCACTTCTGTCGCCAGTGCGGCATTCGGGTCGCTTCGCTCCAAGGTTAATTTTTATTATTTATTATCCTCTTGATATTTATAGGAAACATCGTAAAATCTTAGTACTAGGACGACTATTGACCGATAATAAAATGAGCGAAAAACAATCGCGGCTGGATGCCTTAAAGAAAAGGAAAGAACAGCTCAATGCACAAATCCAAAAACTGGAATCACTTGAAAAAGCCAGGGAGCGAAAACGTGATACGCGGCGCAAAATTCTTATTGGTTCCTATTTCATTGATAAAGCGAATCAAGCAGGAACATTGTTTGATTTATACCAACAAATGAATCACTACATTAAACGAAATGCAGACAGGGAACTATTTCATTTAGAGCTAGTTCATGAAGAAAAAAGTGTTCCCGAAACTGAATCAATGGAATAACTAAGTAATAAAGGGGAATGAAGAAAGAGATTAGACTGATGTTCAAACCGTTTATATGCATTTACAGCAATCTTGAATGCAGGTGTTAAAAAGTCATTTTTCGCTTTAATTCATGAGAAAAGATGGCTCGCGAATTAAGTAGATATTAGTTGATAAATAGCGGTCAAAAGTTCTCCCATTTTATTATCCTCTGAAATTGTATAATACTTAATTTCAAAATTAAGCCAGCTCATCACCTCCTTTATGTAGAATATCACCGTGGATTTGAGTACAATCTCTGTTTGCCATTTTAATTCTCTTTGAATGTTAAATCAAAGGGTTAGTTTCACCAACTTGCGCAAAATTCTCCTGCCATTTAAGGGAGGAAGATGAATCATTTTATATTCGGCTGTATTGTTGGATGTGACTTAGGTGTCTTAGGAACGGAAAATGAATAAAGATAACAGAAAAAGGGATATTTCAGTGGTGGGTATTGTTGGCTTGTTGATGAGCAGCCCCCTGTATGCAGCGACACCTGTATGGACGTATTCGGCGCCGAATCCAACCAGTGTGATGGTGTCTGACGGAGGATTTGCCACGGTCAGATACACTGTAACGAATCAGTCCCGAAGAGCAAAAAACTTGATATTAAAACCCACTCGAGGACTAAGCGCTTCATCCTGTCATTTGGCAGGGAAGGGAGGGACGTGCAGCTTAACGTTGACCATCAATGGCAGTTTGATTCCACAAAAAGGTATTCATTCAGGGCCAGTGTTGTGTGAGCAGGGCAACCCGAATCAATGTTATCAGCCGAGTTCTGACAATGTATTGCAAGTGAGTAAAAATACGGTAAATACCACGAGCTTGCAGATTAGCGTGAGCGAGCTGGCTTTAAGTGTTACGGGACTACCGGAATATGGTATTCTCACTGGAACACCAGTTGATTCAGGTCGAGCAAGAAGCATCACCATTACGAATACAGGGGCGATTGCGGCCACGAATGTGATGTACACGCCATCTCCAGACTTACCCATTGGCACAACAATTAGCCCTTCCAGTTGCGGTACGATTGCACCTTCGGGAGCGTGCGTGCTGACGATTCAACCTGGAAGTACACCCAGTGCTGCGGCAGGCGAGACTAATCCTGTTCCTGTTAGATTAACCATATCGGGAACCAATACCAATAAGGTGAGTTCAGCACTTCATATTTTAACTTATGGGTCCGTATACCAGGGTGGTTATGTGTTTGCTTTCGATGATACAAAGGGATGTAATTCGCCTACGAATTGTACTGGCAGTGTAGGTGGTAAGGTGCTAGCTATCGAAGACCAGGCAACTGCTGCTATCTGGAGTTCTAATGGAGCAAGCGCGACTACATCTGATGCGAGTCAAGATAGCATTCCAGGTGTTGCCCTGACCTCAACCCCTTCAGTAGGGGCCCCTGCTTTTAGCGCCTTGGCGGGCATGTTTGATTATAATAACGGTGGTACTACCTACACAAATGTTCTTAGCTTAACCGCTGCAGATTTTGAGCGATGCAATGGTAAATCGGATGGGGCCTGTAACACAAGAAATATCCTAAAGTTTTATGATACCTATGTGACGAACTACGATCGGTTCACCTCACCTCCTTTTACGGCCGCAATAGCATCGACGAACCGAAGCTATTATGCTGCAGGTTTATGCACCCAAGTGATTGCAGGACATGATGACTGGTATTTGCCGGCGATTTGTGAGATGGGCTATGATGATGGTTCTGGTGTTCCTTCTGGTTGTGGAGTGCCTCCTGCTTTACCTATATTACAAAACATCCAATCCAACTTGGTGGATGCAAGTATTTCTGGTGCCCCCTCTGGCATCTACTTGAGTTCTACCGAGGACAACAGTGACGAGATCGATGCAAGGACTCAAGTATGGGGCCAGGGCTTCACTGCCAATGACAGCTCCCAGACTAATGTCCCAAAGGCGGCCATCCCGAGGAGGGTTCGGTGTGTGAGAGGCTTTTAACCTATTAGGCTTAGCGCTCCGGAACTTGTGCTCTGACGCAAAAATATAAAGTATATTAGATTTGGAAGTGTCATTACTTCTGAAAATGAATTTTTGTTCGATCACATAGGTTGTGTGCAAATAATATATTATTTGCACAACCTTACTAGCCAAACGGCTTGCCTTCAATATGTTCAATAAAATCTTTTTGTGCAAAGTCCTCTTCAGCAATAATCTCATCTTTCTCATTTAAAAGATTAAGATTTTCCTGTAATGCCAATTTGTCATAGAGCTTGATTAGTTTACCTATTAATTTAGGAAGATTATCCTCGAAGTTTACTTTCTTTTTCACATTTTTATCATGCTGCCATCGCGTTATTACATCAGGTTCATCGAGTGTAGCATATGCTTTTTTATGAGTTTTCTCGAAGTCAGCTTCCGCCTTTTCCAAGTCGATTATATTTTTATTGAAGTCCTTAATTAATTTGCTTAACTGAGGTAAAAATTCAGCATTTTTTCCCTCATTCAATTTTATTTTAAGGTTAATTAATTCGACAAAAATATTAAACAGCCATTGATAATGTAACACATCAAAATTAGCCATTTTATAACAAAGACAAGGGTTTAAATCGTGTTGCAAGAGTTTAATGGCTTGAGCTGTCGAGCAAGGGCTTTTGAATAAAGGCAATTTTTTTCGCTCAGTGCTTTTAAAAAAAGGAATAAGTGAGTATTCAGTAGTTTCTGTTACTGGTGGTTTAGCACTTAATTCTTCACTTACACCAGAAATGGATTCTTTACAAAGAAAGAGATTGAGTTTATATTGACCTTCTGCATGTTTCAGATAAAAATCTAGTTTTTCTTCCTCTGTAGTAGCTTTCCCAGTATTTATAACCTCGATTTTTAGCCGGTCACTTTGAGACTGATAATGCTCTATGACCGTTTGGGGTTCTGTATGATCAAATACTATAAACTTGGTTGTATGTGCTTTCTTAAACTCATCCTCATTAAGCAAAATAACGATATTTGAAATGCCAACTTTATCAAGTTGATATAAGTGACCAAAAGGAATATTAGTATATTCTACATTCGGCAAAATTATTGAAATTTTCATCTCGTATTCTCAAAACAAGCTATAATGAATTTATTTAAGTATAGTCTAGGCAACTCATGAAACATAAAATGCTTATGGTTTATAAATAGCCTTATCCTTTGGGACATAAGGAATAATACCTTGGTGGTAAGCTTGTTCTTGTATTTCATAAGGAGCCTCCCGCACATCAACGATGAACCCATTAACACTAACCATCCAAACAAAAGGGTTATCCTCTATTCTACTAGGTAATGTCCACTTGGGATCCATCTGTCTGATTTTAAACAGATCGCGGATGGATTTACTTTTTGCACTGATAGTGCTTTGAGACAGACCAAACCAAGACGATAAATCCTGTGATGAGAGGTGAGGATTTTGGGATTTATCAAATAAAAAATTAACCATACCAAGAGCATGAATGATTCCTGCGGTCCATGTGTTACTTCGACCAGATACTAGAGGAGATGGTTTTTTACGAGCTAATTTAGCAGTTAATTCATGGGCTAGATCATAATATTCACGATTAAAATGTTCGTTACACAACTTTTCAATAATCGCAATGATTGCTAAAAAATCATTTTCCGAAGCCTTGGGAATTTTTGATATTTTTTTATCAGGCATCTTGGTTCCTACTTTAAATTTGTGGTTGATATTAGCACCAGATTTCGATAGATTACAATAAAAAAATTAACAGAATATAGCTCCTTGAGTTCCGACTCTGGCTATTCTAGGAACTGGTGAAATGAGTCTAATTGATTTAACAATGAATGAATTTGGTTTAACCCAAGAAGAAATTGGTTTTATCAGGACAAGACATACAAGTAAGCAATTAACATTCGCTTTACTTTTTAAGTACTACCAAAAAAGCCATCAATTCATCAACGACTTAACGAAATTACCAGCTTATATAATCAATCAAGTTGCAAACCAACTTAACATCCCACCTGTTATTTGCGAAGTATCATCAAGAACTTACGACAATTATATATCGTTGATTAGAACATATTTTAAAACTTCGTTCTCTAAAAAAACACATTATAAAGAACTTGAAACATGGATAAAGGATGAGCTGCTACCAGCTCATTATTTATCTTACGAGGAAATTAAAAATCAGGCGATACAGTATTTAAATGAAAAAGGCATTGAAACGTTTAAAGGAAAAACGATGGCACGAGTTATTCTTGATGCCACAAATGCATTTGAGAATGATTTATTTGAAAAACTAAAGAACACTTTGTCTACAGAGGATGAGGCACAATTAAATGGTTTATTATTGCCTTACAAAGAAGGATTATCTTATTTAGAATGGGTAAATAAAGAAATTAATAATCCTTCCCTAGATTCAATATTAGATTTAATGGAACAGCTGTCTATTTTAAACCGATTTAACTTTGATTCAGCCGCCATTCAACTAATACCAAGAAAAAGAACCGTTCATTATTCAGAAGCATTTACACGTTTTAATCCGAATGATTTAAAACAAATGAGTGATAACAAGCGGTGTGTTCATTTACTGATACATTGTCACACCCGAAAAGAAGACGTTATAGATAAAACAATTGATATGTTTAACCGCATTATCCGTAACGTGATTCATAAATCGGAAAAACGCATAGTTAGAAAGCTTATCAATGATATAAAAAAAGTCTATGGCAAAGACACCATTCTATTTAATATAGCTGAAGTGTGCTTGGAACAGCCGGATGCAACAATTCGAGATAAAATTTTTCCTATTGTTGGTCAGGATAAGTTAAAAAATATCATTGATGAATATAAGAAAAAAGGACCGAAATACCAGAGTCTACTGCATCAACAGATTAGAAGCTCTTATGCCACCTATTACCGGCGCATGGTTCAGCCTTTATTAGAAAATATTGTTTTTCGCTCTAATAATTCAGAGCATCAACCAATACTCGATGCATTGGCACTCATTAAAAAATATTTTGACAGCAACAAAACTTATTTTCCAGACAATGAAGAGATACCTCTAGATTGTTTACCAAATAAATGGAAAAGACGTATTATTGATCCAACTAGTGGAAAAATTAAACGAATTTGTTATGAGGTCTATGTACTAAAAAAACTTGCAGACAGGATTAGATGCCGTGAAATATGGATTGAATCGTCATTTAAACACCGAAACCCAGATGAAGATTTGCCAAATAATTTTGAAGAAGACAAAGAAGTGTATTTTGAAGAACTTTCTTTGCCCTTTGATGGTGATGTATTTATTGAACAATTAAAACAGCGCCATACAAGTGCCTTAGCTGCTTTAAATGATAATATTTCCAAAAATACGAAAGTTCGAATTAGCCCCCAAAATGGCGGTCGTATTATCGTAACTCCTCTTACATCCCAGGCAGAATCAAACAATATTAGAATTATAAAAAAACATTTACAGGAAAAATGGGAAGGAACCAATCTTATTGATATGATTAAAGAGGTCGATTTAGAAAACCAGTTTACTCATGATTTTATTTCCTATGGCCAAAAAATTTACTTAAAACCCAATGAGATTTCAGAAAGGATCTTATTGTCTATTTATGGAATGGGAACTAATGTTGGGTTAAAACATATGTGTGCGGGAAATGCTCATGTAAATGAGTACCAGCTTCGACACATCAAAAACTACTTTTTATCCACTGATAATTTAAAAAACGCACTAAGCAAAGTGGCAAATGCCTTATTCAAAATCAGATTAAAAGAAATATGGGGCGATATGCCTATAGCTGTTGCCAGTGATTCAACGCAATTTTCAACTTATTTTCAAAATTTGATTTCAGAATACCATAATCGTTACGGGGGAAGAGGCGTGATGATTTACTGGCATGTTGAAAAAAATGCCTGTTGCATCCACTCTCAATTAAAAAGCGTATCAAGCTCTGAAGTATCTGCCATGATTGAAGGTGTACTAAGACACTGTACAGAAATGTCGGTTCAAAAGAATTATGTTGATACTCATGGCCAAAGTGAGGTTGGCTTTGCTTTTTCACATCTTCTTGGATTTTCTTTAATGCCACGACTGGCAAATTTGAACAAACAAAAACTGGCACAATGTGAACTTGGAGATTATCAAAAGTATAAAAATCTACAACCGATACTTACAGACACTATTAATTGGCAATTAATTAAAGAGCAATATAGCCAAATTGTAAAATATACTGCTGCAATGAAGGCCGGTCATGCTGATCCTGAATCTATTCTTAGGCGTTTTAATCAAAACAATCTGAAACATCCAACGTATTTAGCATTATCACAATTAGGTAAGGTATTAAAAACCATATTCATCTGTAATTACTTGATGCATGAATCTATCAGACAGGAAATTCAAGAAGGATTAAATGTGGTTGAACTTTGGAATGGCGTATCCAAGTTCATTTTTTATGGTCGTTCAGGTGAGATATCTTCTAATCATGAGAAGGCACAAACCTTATCTGTATTGTCTTTACATCTTTTACAACTCTCGATGGTATATATCAATACCTTAATGATTCAGCAAATCATAGAAGAGCAGGGACTAAAAAATAAATTAACAAAGGAAGAGAAAAGAGCGTTAACCCCCCTTATTTATGAGCACGTAAACCCATATGGCTTATTCCCGTTAGATTTATCAACACGCTTGCCCCATCTTCATTATGGAGTAGCAGCATAATGGAACGAATATCAGCTAAAAAAATGGCACAAAAGGTTTCAAATTTGCTAAAGGCACAGAACCCAAATTATGATTATCTTCGAGATGTATTCAGGTTTGTAAGAGAAAATCTTAATATCGAAGTCACCACAACACCCAAACGGTTACCCTATGTACCCACTGAAGATGAAATCAGACTTTTTTACAAAGCAGTTTGGGAATCTCACGATATTGTTCCTATGCTCATTGTTAAAGTTTTGCTTTATACAGGTATACGGGTTAGCGAGTTAATCAATATCCAGTTAGCTGATGTTGATTTAACTAATTGCCGAATAAAAATCAATCAGGGTAAAGGAAAAAAAGATAGAGTTGTGCCTTTTTCGCCAGCATTTAAAGAAACTTTGGCGCTTCATATGAAACAATATAAAAATGAAAACAGACTATTTTTATTTGAGTCAGGATTTCGCCGCCACTATACTGATCGTGGAATTAGAAAAATTCTTATGAGGTATACTAAGTTAGCTGGCATTGAGCGATCTATCTCGCCTCATAAATTAAGACATTTTTTATTTACCTGGCTTAAGAAGAAAAATATCGATGATGCTTTTATTCAACCCTACTCGGGTCATGCTAAAAGAGACTCACTGGAAATCTATTCCAAATTAAGCCTGGCCGATGCACAAGATAAGTATAATGATGTTATCGGGGATTTTCCGATCTGATGTTTTAAGTTTTTGCGTCAGGGGCGCAATGTGATGGACTCATCCTCTTTTAATCGGCCATAGCTTAGGCCAAGATAACTGA
>NZ_LBAW01000033.1 GCF_001648595.1 Legionella bozemanae
GCACTTCCGCAAACATAAAGCCTAGCAACAGTGTCATTGATAATTTAATGAAAAAACGCATTCCCTTCCTTCTCTCATCCCCATTTAACTTATTGTACACCATGGATTATTAATTTTTATTTGCCCTGTACGTTTGCAGCATGCTACTTTAATCATAATAACTGATATCGCAGGGAGAAAGTAGCCAAAATTTGGCTCATTTCCCATGAATAATTATAATTAAACTTATATGACTCGTTTTTTATCCCTTCTTTTTTTATTACTCACACTTCCAGTTAAGGCCCAGCCGTTAATCATCGGCATAGTTAATAATGATCCACCGTTTGCCTTGCAGGCCAGCACGAGTCATTATTTTGGATTTGATATTGAGCTGATGAGTTCTATCTGCCAAGAAATGAACGTAGAGTGCCAATTTAAGCCAATGGTCTTCAATGCACTTTTTAGCGAAATCAACAAGGGAAATATTGATCTAGCTATTGCAGCCATTACCATTACCAATGAAAGACAACACCAATTTCTTTTTAGCCTCCCCTACTTAAGCAGTCAAGGAAGTTTTATCATACGAAAGAACAGTAAAATAAAGACAATAAAGCAATTGGCAAATAAAACGATAGGAATCACTACGGGCGCAGTCTTTAGACATTGGATAAATCAATACTTACCCCAAGCTATTATCAAAGAATACCCAACTACCGAACAATTATTAAGTGCGTTAAATCAAAAACATGTGGACAGCATCTTAATGGATGATTTTTCCACTGATTATTGGGTGAGCAATAATCCGTCTTCCTTTAAAGGAATTGGTAAACCCTTTGCAATTGGGATAGGCTATGGAATTATGGCAAAACTTGGCTCTTTGCCCCGAATAAATGGTGTAAACACTGCAATAACAAAAATTCAAGACAACGGAATATTTCTCTCACTTTATAGAAAATATTTCCATACAATACCCATGCATGATTAGCCTAATACCCTTTTGTCAAAATAATTAATAAGTTAGGATGTCTATTTATAGTCATTTTAAACTCAAAGACTTTAGTAGCTCTATGTAATACCTATTAAAGAACTATTTCCATAGTCCATAAAAAATGAAATGACCAGGTTTCAAGAAATTGACTTTTTAAATCTTTTGCTACGCTTTAAGGATAATTTTCCAACTCAAACTCCTTGAATTGGAAAGACATTTTGTTAGCCTTCTTTTAATTCAGTAAATTTTCCCATAGCTGCCTTTTGTAACTGTTCAAAATCATCTTGAGTAAACTTAAGTAGTTCTACAGACATATTTTTAATTAATGCATTCATCTGAATAATTAATTGTTGGCAATGTTGTTCAATTAAATTGGGGCCTTGCTGCCTCTCATTCCAATGTTGCATACCAATATGAATTAATTGATTAATTATACTCGACATGGAATCATCATACTGCGCCGCTAGTGATGAAATACGGTTGTGTAGATTATCAGACAATGAAATCGTTAATCGTGACATGGCTTTCTCCAATTTATAGCTCTAATTCTTTGATAAAATTTTTGGTTTTTTCAATAAATACTTTGCCACTCTCATCTTTAGTGAAAGAGAGCTCCTCAATTTTATTTAATTGTCTCAATGAGTTTATTCGTTCATTTTGCAATTCAAATTGAATCTTTTTATCAATAGCCGGCTTAATGGAAAATTGATGATTATGTGTAAAACGCGATACATGTTGATTTAATTTGTGACTAGAAATCACATCCAGTGAAGCACGCTTTTCATCTGAGTTTTTTTGAATCGCCTGAACCAATTGCTCTTTATTGTCCGTCACCAAAGTCATTCCATGAATAGCCCTGGAAATTTGTACATAAAAATTTTTCATGGTCGCACTAAAGCGGTGATAGGATTCCATAAGGCCAATTCCATAAGGCGCGTCTTTTCCTTGAACTTTGTAATTAGTAAGAACATAACTGTAATCAAGATGGTTTAAGGCTGGATGCGCTTTTTGAATACTAAAAATTGCTCCTTCTTGATTTTTAAACACAATGTCATGTTCTTTGATTTCATGCACTTTGGCGCATTGCCCATTGCGAAGATCTAATTCTTTAAAATTGCGCGTCCACATCACTTTATCGCCTTTAAGAAGCTCCAATTCCTTGGCTTGATACAATTCAATAATGCGCTCAAAAGGACCGCTATGGGTTTTATAAGCAGGAAGATTTTTAAGAGGAAAGTTGAAAGATTTTCCCTCCGTATTAATCAAAAGAAGTACATTATCCCTATAATGCTTTTTGGTCATTTGCCCTACAGTAAAATAAGCTCCCTGCTTAATACCCTTGTTAAAGTTTTGATTAAAACGTACAACATCTCCTTTCTGGTAGTAAGAAACAAATCGTTGCTGTACCGCTTCAATGGATTTGGGATGCAAAACTTTTTGAATAAGAGCATCTCCGTTTAAACTGCTTTCTTGTTTTAAACCTCCTCGAAGAATTTGAGTAATGGCTTTCCTATTAGCATGGGTTGGTGCAAATAAAAGTGTTTCATCGCGTTGCTTTGGTGATAAAGACAGCCAATGCTCTGCAATCCATTGGATTCGCTTTTCATATGTAGGTAGTATTTGCACATTAAGCCTTTCTATTGCACCTTGAACATCCCCTTTCGTAGCACAAATCACTGCTTCTTTAGCTTTTTGATTTTGCTGCCGTACAATTTCATCCATTACCGATGTTTCAATGCCATAGTCTTGGGCAAGGCTAAAAATACGCCCTGTGTTCACACTGGGGAGTTGCGCTTTATCCCCTACCAATATAAGACGCGCACCGGTGCGTTCAATTTGCTTCAACAGCTCATGACCTTGGTGAGAAGAAAGCATGGAGGCTTCATCGACTATAAAGAGCGTTTTAAATAAAGAACCCGTCGGAGCTTCTTTTAATTCTTGATGTACAATTGGAAAAACATCGGTACGAATACCTGCTTTAGTCTGTAATTCGTGCGCTGCAGAGCTTGCAACGGTAATTCCTCGTAGCATATAGCCTTTCTCTTCAATTAAAGTCTTGGCTTCTGCAAGCATCGAGGTTTTTGCAACTCCTGCAAAACCTTGAATGGCGCTAAAACGGTCTTGGGAAGTAAGTAACGCAATCATCGACTGTTTTTGTGACTGGGTCATAGGATAGATTAAATAGCTTGCCCGTTTTTGTTGAAAAGACTTTATGTGTTGGCGTGAAGCAATTGCAGGAACCACTCCTTTATTGTGTTCAATCCGCGCAATTGTTTCTGCCTCAAGGGTTAAAAGCCACGGGGTGGTATACACCGTTTGTTGGGTTTCCGGACATTTGGCTTCATAAAGTGTTTGTGCTTTGTTTTCCTGCTCAATGGCTGCAAGAAGCTCCTTTTGTGTAATCGATTGAGGTGCAATTAAGCTGTGTTTCATGGATTCTGTCAGGAGTTGGCGCTCACTAAAAAAAGCAGTGCGTTGGCTTAGCCTTTCAACAGCAACATGCACACAGGCACGTGCAGCATCAAGTTCTGAGGTATTTTGTTTTTTAAAGTGATTGATTAGGTTATGTACTTTTTCTTTAAGTGCAGAAAAGAAACTGTTTGTCTCAAGTTGTTGATTCCGATTTTTTAAAAATTCATGTGCATCAAACCCCAATGTATGAGCTCGTTCCTGCCATTCTTGCTTCAGTACATGAATATCCTGCTCTTCCTTATTCTGGCGAGTAAGCAAATTAGCTGCCGAAGCACTTTTAGCCCCTGACCAGCCCTTCTCGCTTAAATGCGCTTCAATCTCCCCCCTTCTTCTGGAAAACGCGCGTAACACATCCTCTGGAATCCCATCAATTTCAAATAACCCATCTCCGCTCAAACGAAGAGAAAATCCGGCTTCTTTTAAGGAATTAGCTAAGTGCTGTCGATAAATTAAACCACAATAATGTGCATTATTTTGGATTTGCTCGAGCACTCCTTTGTTTCTTGAGGGGTCACTTGCTAAGGACTTAAATTTTCCATTGTGAAAGGTAAGATTCATCGTGACACAATGAGTGTGTAGTGCCGGGTCGTTGGCACGCGAACTGGGTTGCCTAAACGCAGCAACACATAAATTATCCGTCTTCTCAAAAATAATCGCTTCATCACGAACACTTCGTGTTTGGGAAAACTCTTTCTCAATTTGCGAAATGGCATACTGAACTGCTTGGTCATGAAAAGAAATCAGCTCTGGTGCTACTCCAAGTCCCACCAGCAGTGAAACGCTTTTAGGGGCTGAAAAGGTCATATCAAAACCTGGGCGATGTACCCCTTGGCGATTTTGCAGTTTTTGGCCATTAGGTAAGGCTCCTTCTAAAAGTGCTAGCATCTCTTCTTTTTCAACCATGCCGCTTAACTTTAAATGTTCGGCTGCTTTTCCCAGCCACTGCATGGCTGTGGCATCACCAGTGTAATAGTTAAATGCTGCAGTATAATAGTCTGCGGCTCCTTGAGCTGATTTTAAGGGTTGTACACTGAGCATAGGCTTAATCCATGTATTCAATTAAATGAGATTTTTTGTTCTTTTGAACGAGTTCTTCACCCTTTTGGTTTATCAACTTGGGGTTAGTTTCTACTGTTTCTTCTCTGTTCAACGCTTCAGGAATCGTGCGCTCGATATAACCAGAACAGTGTTTCGGACGTTGATTGAGCTTAAGGGATAACTGGGTGACCGGATAAGGACCAGGAAGCCGTACGAAACAATGCAAATCCTGAAGCTCCATAAGCTCTGAATAAGCAACAATGGGACGCGTTACTCGCTGGCTTCCTAAAGAAATCCCATCACGAATACTGTTCGCGCCATAGGAATAATTTTCCCGTGACTCCTCGATTTCTTCTTCGCCGAGTTCCTGAGCGACAAGACGCGCCATATCACTGCTTGGACTGCGAAAGAAAAAACGCGTATTGAGCAAATCAAAAAGCTCGCGCGCCCCGCTTTGTCCATATACTTTGGTGAGCTGAGCAAAGCTTTGCATCCCTAAAAGAAAGCAGCCACCAAATTTGCGTACCTCAGCTATGGTCTCACCCAATAAAGGCAGTTTATGCAAACTGGGTAACTCATCGCAGACAAACCAAATGCGTCGATTTCTGTCGGGAGTTAAACTTAAAAGTGTTAGAGATGCCATGGCAAGCCACATAGACATCAGCGGTTTTAAGGTTTTATGTTGCTCCCCATTAGACGAAATAAAAAACCATCCTTGACGTTGATCATCTAAAATGTAATCCCGAATAGAAAATGAAGGCTTATTCTCATGCTCAAGCCCTAATAGAGACTGCAGGGATTTCAGATAAGTGGTGATAACTGAACGAATGGAAATCGCCGTTTTTTCTATTTTCCCACTGACTAAAGTCGCTGCCGCCGTACCTGCTACATAAGCTTCCAAAGTAGCAAATTCACCCGTTAATAAAAGTCGCAAGAGTTTGTCCAGTGAGCGTTCGGAGTCATGACGCATGGTCGCTGCAACCGATGCAAAGACCGTTCGCGCTGCATTCACCCAAAACGGGTCAGATTCCCCATGCATGGGAATAAGGCTTTCTGCCATATTTTCAAAATCAGAATCGCGAGGTGCTTCAGCCCACATATCCCAATTAGGGCAGCGTACATCAAAGGGATTTAAAACTACATCGCATTCTTCTTGAAAATAATGGGAGATAAAAGAGCATCCCTTATCATAAATAATAACTCTATCTCCGCGTGCACGTAAGACATCCAATATCTTCATGATGAGCTGACTTTTTCCAGTACCTACTGTGCCATGCACTAATAGATGCTGTACTTCACTGCCATAGATTAAAGGAAAGCCATCAATGTGAATGTCTGAATGAACACCATCCTTTAAAATGAGTGCTCTGACTTGCTCAGTTGTATCCATCCTGCTTCCACGAATGAATTGATGCTTGCTTTGTTCCTTACCTCGGCGAATAAAATAAATACCAAGCACTATCCCCAGCAAAAATGCAACAGCAAAAGCTCCTAATGCGGATTGCCCCATGAGCCGGGTTATTTCATAAGCATTTTCTTTGTAATAGGGGTAATTGAGAATTTGCTGGACGTTTTGTAAATAGGTTTTGCCATGAAAAGAAAGATGAAAAACATGACTTTGACCCACACCATTTAAAAATTGCGCCCAATAATAAGCATACACATGGTGTAGTTTTTCAAAAGAGGTCACACTCCAAATAATAAGCCCCGTGAGTACCACCCATAAAAACAGACAAATCAATACCAAGGATTTAGTGATTTGATCCCACATCCTTAAGTTATGGAAACTGATTTGCCCACCCCGCGTATAGTGTTTAAAATTAGGCTCATTTTGCATGATGTTTCTTCCTCTACCTTTTTTCAGGCAAAGCAGTGGCTACCACTGCATGTTGTTCTGGTTGTTAATTGGTTATTTTGTTTTTTATTGGGTCATCGAAGAATTTAAGTACCCTTTTTTCCCTTTTTGAAAAAACTCATGTATGACTGAAAAAATGAGAATTAACCCAATTCGGTTCATTTCCATGTTCACCACGAAATAGGTAATCACAAGACTTCCAAAAAATGCTATGCCCACCAAGAAAAAAATGGCAGCAGACTCTCCATAACTTGCAAACATCGCGCAGAACACAGCAAAACTACCGAAGAACAGATAGGCGATGTGCTTTAATTTTTGAGTCAGTATTCGGCCTGTTTTTAATCGGTCTTCCAAATAAAAACGCACAAGAATGCGGAAATTTAAGGCTTGAGTGAGTAATAGCATGGAGCCTAAACTCATAAAAAATGCCATAAGCACGGACTCTTCGACAATTTGCGATACAGCCTCATGCGCAATCGCCTCATTGGACGGGTTATGAACTCCTGCATAAGTCAGTGTGGCTGTGATAATGAGCCAAATTTTCCAAAACCCACTGGCAAATAATTTCAAAAAAGTTCCATAATAAAAGCGGGCAGGAATAATATCGGGATTTAAACTATTGATGAGTTGGACATCCTCATCCAGTGCGAGTTTCAATTCTATTGGGTTCATTTTACTCTCCTTTCGTATGCAGTCCCCAAGTTCTTGGGAGCTTTTCCGTTAAAATCACATTTTTTTGTGCGTCCACCTTTCCTTCGTGTACTGTTTGAACCTCGTTCTCCATTAGATCATGCTGCTCCTTACGAATCAACTGTTCCTGTTGGTTAAGATGCTGTGGCGCTTCTTTAATTTTTTGCTGCACGTTATTGGGTAGTGTGTGCATGTTGTTTGCATCAATGCCGAGCTTAAGTTGATGTGCATCGTGTTCGAGTTCGTGTGTGTTTTTTCGATACATTACACCTAACTGGTTTTCTCGACTCTCAAGACCCTGTTTTGCTTGATGATAAAAGGAATCCACATTTTTTTGTTGCTCTTTAGTGCCGAACTCTGCAATTAATTCATCACGCCTGACTGCAATAAACTCATGCCCCAGTTTTTGAAGTTGATTGAGTGCCTGCATATCCCCGGGACGTGCAAAGAGCTCATCGCGAGCCGCTTCTCCAATTCGCTGAGTTACATAGGCAGGAAATGCCTGATTTAAATCCGTATTCACTTGGGCTGAATGCGACTCAATGAAACTTTTCGCTTTGGAAATTCGCGCCGCTTCCAAGCGGTTGGCATCAACATTATGGCTTGCTGATTCTGCTTCGCGTAAATCAGTGCCCATTTGCTTCGAGAGTGATGCGGCTTCAGAATGACTGTCATCCAAATGATGGGTTTGGGAAAAATGCTGCACGTAATTAAGTGCCTTATTAAAATCTTGGGCTTCGCGTGAAGACAAGCTCCCATCCATGCCTTGATGATAACGATTGCTGCTACTTGAAGAACGGTCAAATTTAAGATGTGCATCCCCTCCTGCATGCAACCCCGTTCCCCATTGAGCTAATTTACCAAAAATGCTGCGATTGGTATTGATGCCTGAATGGGCTCCCCAACCACCACTGGTTAAGTGAGTTAATGCATCTTCCTTGCTTACTCCCATACGTTGCGCCACATCTTCGGCTATGTGACTTAAGGTTGAGAGCGCTTTGGAGTATTGGCTTGATTCACTTTCAGAAACTCCTTGACCTAGGCGCATATCATGTCCTTGGAGTTGAGACAGTTGCACTGCACGATGAGCAAAACGTGATAATGCCGATTGATAATGATTGGTTTCATTAAGGGCTGCTTGAGATGATTTTTCATAGGCTTGGTTCAGTGAGGCACTTAAACCTTCGGCAGTGTTTATGGAAACTGCACTTCGGGTCATGCCTGGACTTACATCAAAAATACGCTCACCATTACCGGAAATGGTTTTTAATACCCCACTTCCTAATTGCTCGGTCTGCATTCCATGTAGATGGCTCCAATTGGAATCGTGTTTGTTAGCAGAGAAATTATTGGCCGTGGTGTTATAGAAACTTGTTTGACCTAGGGCAAAAGAGCCGCCGGCAGCTTCTCCTGCCACCGACATGCTCGAGCCTTGCATGTGGCTCATCATAGAGGTTGCGAGATTGCTAAATGCCCCGCCCAAATTGGAAACTAAGCCATGTGATAAAAAGGGAATGAGCATCATCAAATAACCGCAGGCACCAGAAATATCCGCGTGCAACTCATCAATTTGATTGAGATTAACCATGGTAAATTGCCCGTATTCGCCTGAGGATGAAGCGCCATAAATGGTCATGCCTGCATTGAGAATGGCAAAGAGCACTGGCCAAAACTGCAAGGACATAAAAAATTGCAAATAGCCATACAAAATTCGTACCCCACCAGGAAGTGTAGTTAAAGCAATAATTAAAGGGAACACTCCAAATAATAAAAGCGTCAAACACGTATGGGTAATCGGTAAAATCCAAAGTGCTTTTTGCCCGAGCACCTCCCAACTCCAGCGATGCTGCACTTGGGACTTGGTGAACTGTTGATTGACGACACCTGCCGTAGCATCGGTAAAGGCTTGATATTGTCCTATGCCTTCTTTCATGGCATTAATCATCATACTTTGTAAAAAGACATTACTCGCGGAATCGGTAAGCCCCTGATAATAATCAAAAGCAGATTTCAGATGGGTACTGAACAATGCTTCATAGGTTGTATCCTTGGGTTTGCCAAATAAATTGACACCAAAAAAGGTATAGGCCTTTTTAATTTCGCTATCCAGTTTTTTGCGAAGACTAGTTTGTCCGTCGGGTTTGGAGGCTTCAGCACAGGTGACAAGGTTTCCATTCACCGCGAGCATGCGAAGGGGTGAGGCTTTAGCACTGATTAAATCCCAGAGATTGGTGGAATGTGCCAAATCACCCACGGAGTATTTGCGATTCATGCGAATATCCCCTACCACACACACGCGAAAATATTCATTCATCTCTTCTTTAAGTACCGGGTCGATGATGCGAAAACTGGTTGCCGCTTGAATAAGGCGTGAGCCAAACAAAGCTCCTGTTTGGGTGTACTGTAAATCATCAGGCATAGTAAGTAAGGCATCATAACTTTGCGCTAATCCATAACCGATGGTGGTCACAAGACTTGCACTTAACGCAAAGACAACAGGGACGTTATCAACTAATTTAGGGTTTTGGGCAGAAATATCATCGATTAAGACCGAGGTTTTAGGCAAAAGGATGAGATTTACAAACAACACATAACCTAAGAACCAATGGGCAAAGCTCATCGGATTTCTCGTTTTTAAATAACCAACGGTGGCCATAACGATACCTATAAGTGCAGTAATACGCAGTAATCCTAAAAAACTGTCCTGTTTCATAAACGAAGTTACTGCATTAAGCACATGTTGGACGAGTTCGCCACCTGCAAGCACATGAATGGTTATCATCTTCTTATGCTCCTGCACTGTTCATGCTGGCAGCCACCTGCTTTTCAATCTGTGCCATGCGCTCAACCAGTGCCAATTTTTGTTGCAGCTTATGACCTACTTTAGGATCGAGTGAGCTCACAACTGTAGTAGCTCGATTAATTCGTTTTTGTATTTCTTTCACTAAATCAGCGTTTAATTCAGAGCCTGCTGTAGCTTGACTGACTTCCGTAAGTAGCTCGGTGAGGTAATTGGTCAGTAAATCTTGAGCAATCAGCATTGAATACTCCTCAATATCTACGGTGGTGCCTGCATAGCGCATGCTGTTTAATACGGATAAAAATTTCATCACGGGAAGTGAAGTCATACTTAAGAAATTCAATTCACGATTGCCTGGTTTCTCATCATTAAGCAGCTTGGTATTGATGGTGCGAATAATGTCACGAACTTTATAGGTTAATGTTGCGGTTTCGGGTATGGAAATATCTTGAAGACTTACTTGCAAGCAGGCATTGGTGCTTTCTGCATCTTTGCAGCGCCATATTTTGGCCTGGTGGGTACCGGCAGTCCCAATAAGTGCGTTGATTAAACCAGCATTGCCCACAAGTGAGGGCACATTGGTTACTTTACCTTGGCCATCGATAATCAGCGTTCCGGTAAGGCTCATCACCATTTCAGACAGTTCGCGGTCAGCACTTAAAAACGATTTCGATTGTAAAATAGACCACACAAGGTTTTTATTTAACACTACCTGTTTTTTACGTTCGGGATCGCTCGATGCTTTACTCATCACACTATCAAAACCAGTTCCAGAACAGACCATACGTGCTTTGACGTAATCACTGAATAATCCTTCTTTGCCCATGGCTGCTTGGTCTTTACAGATTTTTTGCTGGCTTTCTGCAGTTTTTGGCCAGACACCACCCACCATATTTTGGGACAACTGACAGGAATTGATGCTCGCTTGATTGGCCATTTGTTCCAATTGCTGCAAGTAATCTCGAACTTGTTTCAGCTCAGGAACAGTTGATGCCAGCATTACATCTACGGCATAAGCGCCGGCATTGGTCATCACTGATTTGCCTAAATCCACAAGCTTTTGTTCGCTTAAAAAACTCATACTGCCGGTAAATAAATCGATCCCCCCACATCCTGCACGGTAACTGGGTAAGTCCAATTGTACCAGCTGATATTGACGCACTTGATTGCGCGCATAAAGAGAGCCTCCACCAAAAAATCCTGCTGCTTGCGATTCAAAAGCAGCAGGAGAGGTTACATTCGATGCATAGCCAATGCCATTAAAGAAATTATCTAAATCGGTGCTAACACTAGCCTGTGTCAATGAAACCACACTCAACAGCACAAAGCTTACTATCAATTTGTTCATAGCATCACTCCCCTGCGTTCATAAGATGTAATTTTGGGAATGAGGCGCTCCATACGATAATTTAATTCGTCTTGGGTCATAGACCCAAATCCAACAGGAAACAGCATCTTTGTTTTGGGATTCACAACAAACAATGCAGGATAGTTAATGGGTTGTCCTTGGAAAGCTGCGTTAATCCATTCAGTAGTAGCAGGTAAAAAGTTTGGAAATTCAGGCAAGGGTAGATTGTCAAATGCTAAGGGAAGCACCTCAACTTCATTCTGCACAACCCATGATTTAAGAATGGGTGCAAATTGGTGGCAATGAGGACATGTGCTTGCATAAAAGAGAATGAGTCCATGTTCTCTAAAAAAGCCGTGCTGTTGTGTTTTGGGTTCTTTTTTGACTGTATGTTGTAGCGAGCCCTCTTCCTTGGAAGCAATAATCTTCGTAAACCATGCGGAACTTTCTGCGTGCACAGTAAATGTGCTTATAGTCAGAATAAGTACGGTAATAATCAAGCGTCCTTTCATCCTTGTTCTCCTTGAAACTGAGTGGCTACCTGTACGAGTCGCTCCATTAATACATCCTGCGTGGTTAAACCATACGCCACGGACTCTGTTTTACGGGATAGTGGGTTTACCAAAAGGAGTGCAGGAAAATAATGCACGCCAAGATGATTTGCTTGCCCTGAGTCAATTTTTGAGTGAGGGAATTCAGGTGAAATCACCCCATCCACACTAATGGCCATTAAAGTCAAACGAAACCGATGACAAAAATCAGCAAGAATGGGAATTTGCTTGAGGTCATAAGGACTTTTGCCACGATAGAAAAACAATAATCCATGGGATTTGGCGAGAGTTGTGATTACTTCTATACGATGCGACTCACGTACTTCATCGGTGATTTTAGTACCCATGTTCGATGTAGGATGAGTCACTGTATAATCGTATTGGGGATGAGCAAGCATCGTTTTTTGAAATAAGGTTTTAAAACGCGTTGACTCATTGAGCCAGTAATCTTGAAGGCTCAGAAAAACACGCATGTCTTCAATCTTTTTGGTGTACCGTGCTTTATGCAAGGCTTCCATGGTATAGAAACGAAGTACCGCATCGCGTTCAGTAAAACTAAGCCGGTTAAAGGGAGTGCCTCCAGGCACTGGTTGTCTTGTCTTTTTCTGTTCCTTTTCGATGCTGTACCAAAGAAAACCGACCGGTTTCTCGGCGAGCACACTAAGCGAATTAAGGAATATCAAAAGTAAAATGCCCCATTTAATCATGTGCACGCCCCATCTGTTTTAAACGCTCGATATGCGACTGATTGACCGCAGATACTTGCCCATCATTTGGCAGTACTTTACGATTCATGAGTTCTTGGGTAATAGGAGATAAATCTAAGGCAGAAAAATTAATGCGTTCGAGTTCTTCTGGAGTAATACCACGACAATTGGCTTTATTATCCTCATCTTTTGCCCAACCAAAGTGAATGCCTAACTGATAAAAACGTCCTTGAATTTGCAGGATGGAAGCCAATTTTGTTGGGAAAACACACCATGATTCTTTTTCCTCCAGGCAAAGTCCTAGCTTTTTTAAAGCACAAAAAGTTCCTACTTTGTATGCTCTGCCCTCTTCCTTAGCTTTGGCAAGCCGCTTCTCATCGTCACTGCAATGAGTCATTTGGTAGCTGCCATGACAACAATTACGTGTATTGGCAACCACTTTGCGACAGGTTGAATTTGTTCCAGTGAAAATCGCAGGCACCCCACTGCGAACTTGCTTGGTTGCGACATCAGATGCCACACCAGCAAGAGCCCCTAGGCGTGACAAGCCTTCAGCCGCATCATCACTTTCTTCCTCAAAAGACAAGTCACAGGATCCATCGCTGCAGGGTATTTTGTCAGGACAAATGGTTTTTTCTGGAAAACACACCTGATTCATACAGGAAAATGTTTGTAAGAAGCGAGTGCATAATCCATTGGACGCATTAAGACACCGGGAACTCACTTGCGAACAGCCGGCCTGAAGCAAAGGCATGCAATAACTGTTTTCTAAGTAAGAGCATTGATAATTCGAAGCATGACCCCAGCACGGTCTGGTAATGGCAATGCCCTCCATGATTTTTGTGGCATTCGGTTCAAGACATGAATTGGTGTTCGTTAAAACACAGGTATCTGAGGTGTTTTTGTCGCAGGCTTGCGTGACCCAAGACTCTTCACTTACCTGTTGCGTCAATGTCATCCTAAGCGGTATCGGTGCCTTAATTATTTTTCCTAAGGACACCGTCACTGTGGGGTCTTTGCAGGTAGGATTTTTTATGATTTGCAGCACTTTATTGTGATACATCACCACCAGATTTAATGCTTCACACGCAGGGCTTATTTCGGCAAGATTTGCTTTGCTGCATTTTTTGTTGTGTTTGCCACATTGGGCTAAATGAAACGTTGCACTTCCTTGAGGGAACATGACCTCGCGCGTAAAATTTTGTGTGAGTGGTTTTAGCGTTACCTTAAGCGCTTCACCACAGGAGATATTTTTGTAGCCCACGGTTTCTTCGCAGGTTTTGCTCTCTTGGGTCGATTCACAGAATCCTGGTTCTTTATAGCAAACACCATCTACCGCACTCTCTGGATTTTCAAGCAATTGTTCGGCATAACGCATCTCAGGGCTATTCGGATTGTAGCGTCCTTTAGTGCGAGTTCCTGCGTGTTGGTAAACCTCTAAAGCCTCCGGATTGTGGGACAGTGCGTTTAAGCCTGCAGAAGGCAAAGTGTTCGTTCCTTCTTGCGGGAGATGGCTCGTCTCCTTAGGATTTTGTGTGTATCCATTCAATACGCTTGCAGGACTAAAACCGTTTAAAGCGTGCATCGCTTGTTCGCGCGCCTTTAATGCATCCGCTGGAGTTTGCGCCAATCCCGCGGTAATAAATAGAGAAGAACATAAAATCAAGATGAACTTACTCACCGCTTATCCTCCGAGCATCCTGCATGGACAATTGGGCATCTCCATGACCTGCAATTCGTAACAATCCTTCTTTTAGGGTTAAATGGCCGTAAATCACATCAAAGGAGTTCCCTTCTTCAACAACCAGGGCAGGGACTTGCTGAATCTCAAAACGCTCAAATAAGGTGGGGTCAATGGCTAGATTCAAATTGGGGATTTGCTTGCTTAACTCCATGACCTTGAGTGCAGTATCCCTCATTGAATCGTGATACAACCCATTTAAATATGCAGGAATGTGTAACCTGCTGCTTTCTTTCAGGGTCTGCTCCAAAAGCGCATCCGGCATGGAAAAGCTGATAAACACGGAGACTGTAGAGGCAAAAAGTACCGTATTCGCAAAACATCCCAGTAAAAAAATAATTCCTTTTTTTAGCATGTCAAACTCCATCTAAAGGAAGGTACAGTTGCGTTTTCGCCACACTAAAAACCCATATTGGTCTGGAGTATGCGGTTTAATTTTTCCGAACTCCCAAGCCAAAGTGCTTAACCCACCTGGATAGCAATGTTTGCCATCGGCCACCTGATTGACCATTTCATAGCGGTAGCGGGATTTAGGGGTTACTGAATAATGATGTTCTTTGCAAATCGCACCTGACACAGGACTTGAATCAGCGATTAAAAATTCACGATGCATTTTGTAATTCATGCGCTCGGTCAATAGCAGCGCGGTTTGCACGGGAGATAAAGGTGCATGCACATGACCTGTCAGAGGATAATGAGTCCCTTGGCTTCCCGCACACCAAAAAAGGCTGTCTATGGGTTTCTTGGTCAATGTCGAAGAAAGAGCGTCCGCGGCACATGCAGAAGCTGCTATGGGATTACCAAATAACACCGACTCAGGACTTAATACAAAACTCATTTCTGAGTCTTGCCACGTAGGGTCAAGTTCGGTCAGGTAGGCAATATCAAAGTCTCCACCTTGCATGCATCCGAGTGAGGTGATGAGATTAAGCCAGCTAATAAGCGGGTATTTGTACCAATGGACGTGGAAAAACGCGCGTTGCTGGCCATTGCCCACCACATGACGACCACCTCTTGACTGCTTTAGGCCAAGATTGAGCTGGGTGCCGCCTAAATTCACCAGACAATACGGTGTGTCAGTCACATCCGTCAGCGCCACAGGCTCCCAAAAACCAATATTCAACCCCACACGTAAACCCATAGGGCTTGGGCATACACCTACAGGACTTGCTGCATTGTCAGTATCGGGAAGAGATGAGTTCACTACCTTGATGTTTCCAATCGATAAAGGAAATAAACATCGCCAACATACATCAGTAATCGGATTAACAAAATTTCCTGTACACTGCTTGCTAAAACCACTGCAAGAAAAAATAAATAAAACCATTAAAAATAGAGTTCTAAACAACATTGCCATTCTCCTTAATTGCCATTTCAACAATAAGAAGCTGATTTTCTTTGCGTGTTACTCGCGCTGGCACATGTTCAATATTAAGCTTTCTTGTAATGCGTCCTTCCTGATCAAAATAAATTACTGCGTTGAGTCTTTTTTCAGTGCTATCAATTGTCCCACTCGTCAAAATAAATTTTGGATTAGAACATTGATTATTTTGCTTCTCCGCCCAACGCATCTGCGCCTCATCATCTGCATTAAAAAACAACCAACAGGGTCTATATGTAGGCATATACCCCAAAGAATTAACATGAGTTCCTTTGGGGTAGAGAACATTGCCTTTACCATCCGCGATATCCTGACTTAAAGTGATTTCTGATATGTAGTAATGTCTGATTGTTTGGTTGGTTCGCCCCAAACCTAATGCGGTAGGTCTGTTAGTATGGTTGACCACTGTATCAATCCATTTCCGGTTTAATGTCTCCAACTCACCACTGGCAGTTAATATGCGTAAACGTTCTTCAATCAGCACTACAAAGCTTTTTTCTGCAACGGGGAAAACCCCGCCTACAACATCGAATGATTTAGCATGAGCATTCCAACAATTCGCTAACATAAGAGACACAAAAATTACTCTTTTCATGACTTGTTCCTCATTGCTTGTCCCAATTTGTTAACAATCTCATAGGTAATGTCCTCACCACCGGCAAGAACCTTACGATGATCTAAAATGATGACGTGATGCTGCTTTGCATACTGGGTTAATAGATTTTGAAGTTTATTTTTAAATTGACGTGTTGTATGGCTCACTTGCTCCTCATTTGCTTGATGCTCGGCGAGTTGACGAACCAATTGCGCCTGAATGACTTCAGTATCAAAAAGGACCACCTGAGTGTTTTGCGAAGTCCAAACAAGTTCCAATCCAATAAGAATTAATGCAACCACACTCAGTGAAACTTGATGAACTAATCGCATAATTCATCTCCATAGTATTGTTGTGCCACACGGTGCACAGCATCGGTGAGTGGTACCCCCTGGTTCATTAGGGATTCAATTTCCCCAAACTCATCACCTGAGGTAGAAAACAAAACCCTTGAAAATGGATCGCAAAAATAACGATGAAATGTTGTGACATTACCAAATTGAATCATCAAATTAGAAAATCCTTGTGTTTTTGCCTCACCAAAGGATTCGATCATGGAAACTTCTAGGGGGTTAAAATGGTCGGGATGTTTCTCTATATAGTCCCTAAATGCTCCTTGGCGCATGATGATTTTAGTATCGGCTGCTGCAGCAATAGCTTGCCCCTGGAGCGTATTCATAGTATCGGCAAGATTTTGAGTAATCACCGCAAAACCACCAGTGTGTTTTCTTGCCGTACGAAATCCCTGCTCAATAAATCCTGCTGAAATAGGATTAGATCCCACGACTAGAAAACGCCAAGCTTCATCAATGATGCAACGCTTTTGGGTTCGGCGGTCTGAGTGATAAAATTGACCCTGAATAATCACAATCATGACGAACATGACAATGGTAAGTAGTTCTGGATTACTTTCAAGTTTCCCCATTTCCAGAACCACAAAATTAGAGTTATTCAAAAGAGGGGTATCGCTGTTAAACATCTTGCCGTAGATTCCTTGGCTTCCATATTTATCCAACAAAATCAGCAAATCTTTTAATCTTCGGTCATTTCTGGATTCTGGTTTTTGAAGAAGCTCTCTCAGTGCTGCCAATACATCATCCATTTTGGCGAGCCTTCCTCTCCCTTTCCAACAGGTAAGAACCGCATCCAAAAGCCATGCTTTTTGTACCTCACCCAATGCTTCATTGGGGCTTGCCATAATGGCTAACAAGTCTCTGATTTGAATATAGTCATTCACCTTCTCGCCATTAATCTCGGTAACCCCATCAAAATCAAATAACGTAAAAGGATTAAGCGTCAATGTAGATGCATCAATGTAGCTTCCACCGACTAATTCACATAAATGCTTGTAAGAACCTCCTAAATCAATAACAAAAATTTGCTGCCCACGTGATAAACCATCAAGAATTTGTGCTTGTTCAAAAAAGGATTTACCAGAGCCTGGGCTTGCAATGGTTAAACGATTAAAATTGGTAATAGGTAAAACTCGGTCATCAAAGGTATCTAAATAAAACAATTGATGGCGGTATGTGGGTAGAATAAGCCCCTGCCGTGCTCCTTTAAAATCAGCAACCACAGGCAAAAGATTGGCCACATTCGTATGACTTAGTTTTTTGGTTAGGCCTAAGAGTTCAAGGCTTGAAAAAAGCCCTTCGGTCAACATAAAAGGGAAGCTTCCCAAAAATCGAAGCCACTGTTTGCAACGGCTTTGGATCAGTGTAAATCCCATTTGCCTAAAACTTGCGATTGCTTTTGCCACATGCTCCCGTTCTTTTTCAACGGTGGTGTACAATACTAGATTGTAAAACGTAGGCAGCAGGTACAGTTCGCCTTTGGATGCGTACTCATGAACAAATTGCCATTCGGAAGCCTCCTCTTTAATACTAGGATTAATAAAGGATTGAATGGCATTGTTATTAGCACTTAAAGATTTAGCTCTTTTTTTCGCTTGTGCCTTCATCTTTTCCTGATTGACACCACGCACAGTAAATGAAAGAAGAAATGGACATTGAATGCCTTGTTCAGGTTTTAAAAGATTGGCAAATAAGTCTGGCGTTTGCCATAAGGCAAATGGAGCCTTAGGAAAACTCGTGAGCTCACAATTCACCACCCTTGAGCGCTGAATAGCACCTTCATCATCTGCAATGGAGATATCAATGTTCTCATCACCAATTTCATATACTGTAGTCGGATTGGGAATGGATGCACTAATAAAAGGTTGTGAATCCTCAATTTTTGGCCAGGAACATTCATCGAAATTTGGTGAAACAAGAGCCCGCATCAATACTTTAAAATCGTGCGCCTCACACCGCATAAAACTAAACCCTGCAACTTTGAGTTCGGATTCAAAGTCATCTCGCAGTCCCTGAAGCTTGCCTTCAACTCTAAGCTCTGTTGGTCTTGAAATAAAAAGATAACATCGGTAATCCGAGAGTGTGGCTGGAACATTACGTCCATTTTTATAGCCCTTGGCAATGGCACTAAGATGGTATTTGAGACTTTGACGTGCTAGTTCTGCATAAATTCCATCTTGCTTTAAAATGGGTACGTAATTTTGATACATATTTTGCGCAAGCCAAGCGTGCTTATACAATAACACCGTACAATCCGTCCCTTCAGTTAGCTTGTTTTTAAAAGTTTCTGCTAAGGATTTCATCAAAGACTCGTCAGCCCCTGCCATAGGCATCAATAAAAGACCAAACCCCGCAGAGTTTCGGTTTACAAAAAATCCCTCATCACTTACCGTTTCATAAGGCAGAAGACTTTTTAGAGAAGGTAAATCTAAAGTGCACGATTCACTTACTTTTAGATGATTTTGCAGTGACTCTGGTTTAATCCCTGCTGTTTCTCCCATTTTATGACTCGCACGATGCATCATATCGCGTGCTTTATCTCGCCATTGATTTAGCCTTAAGCCCACGATTGCTCCTTAACTGTTTTTGCTAGCCATAGAGCTTGTCCATTATCTTGTTTGACTATTTTTCCTTGATTTAAAAGATGTTTGCTTTCAGCCTTCATCATGTTCTTTCTGGAACTATAGGGTTTTACATCATCTGAAAATCGAGTCATGGCATCGACCTGCTCGATGGTCAAACAACTATCCCCGGCCGTGGCATTACAACTGAAATTGGAACTGATTGGTCCACATCCTGCTAATCCCATATAAATTAAAAGGATCAGACTCTTTTTAATTATTTTCATCGTAATACCCCTGTCTCATTTCCGCTCAAGCTGTTCGCATGGTCAATTTTCCCTAATACCTCAGGCGGCACCGTAAAATTCATGTCAATCGAATTCCCTTCATGGTTAGCAGTAATTAATCTTTGTGCTTCTTCCTCTGCTTTGACTTGGTTCATGGCATGTTGGCTTTTGTCTTCATCAGGCTCTAAATAAAATCCATCTTTAAAAACCACCGTGACCACATTGCCAGAACCGACTTGAATGACAGGATGGTATTGTTCTGCGCGTTTAACGTAATACGCAGATAACGTATCTGCTGCTTTGGAAGCACCTCCATAAGCTGCAAAAGGTGCAATTTGGCTTGATGGAACTACAGAAGTTGCACCATAAGGGCCAATCGCTTGTACGCTTTGAGCATATTGTGCGGCTTGGGCAATTCCAGATAACGCACCACTAACTCCTGCCCAAGTCATCACTTTGTTATCCCTCATCAATGGCTTGCCTTTAATCCCCACTTTGCCATTGAAAAACACCCAACCCGTCACTTCTTTATCAATAATGGGTTGGCCTGGATGAGCACAAGAGAGACGATATAAGGTTGCAAAAGCACGTTCACTGGAAATATCTCCATAGGAATTCGCACTCACGCGACATCCCCGAAGACGTGAGCGCGCTCCATTAGGGAGTGTTCCATCCTCTAGGAACTTAAAGAGCATTACGCCGTTATTTTTAGATTGACCATTAACGGATGCATCCGCATCAGCACCACCCAAAACAACTGCTCTAACCGAAGTGTTTGAGGGGACGTAATGAGCAGGGTTCAAATAGCTATTATGATGAATTTTCGTACTACGGCGTTTGGGTCGAAAAGAAACTGTATGAATACGGGGCGTACTATCCGTCAATACCATGGGGTTAGAGTTGCTACCTGCATTCATGGCATAGGCATTGGGCTGATGCCACAACTCTGGATTGTGTACTCCTTTTAACTCATTGGATGTGTTCTGCGGTTGCTCGGAAATGGTTGTTTTTTCCTGATTTGCGAGAATCGAGGTGATTTGAGACGTCAATTCTTCTTTCTGAGCGCTTAGTTGCTTCTCATGTTCCTTACTCATCTTTTTCAAATTGGAAGTCAAAGCATTGAGTTGCTTTTTAAGTGATTCAAGCTCAGTTTGTTGGGCTGCTAATGCATTATCAGCTGCTGCTTCGGTAAACGATTCATCCACAATTCCAGTTATATCTACTGGTTTTTGTTGAACTAAAGTTTTTTTAGGACGACCATCTACAAACAATACAATCATGATAGCGAGAATAAGCAAAACTCCAATTCCCACCATGATTAATGTACGGAGTTGGCGGCTTTTAACCATTGTATTGAGTTGCCAATTAGCCATGATCCACTCCTGCAACACGGTAAAGCATGGCACGCTCACGAGGATTAATTGTGGGCTTAGAAAATTTAATCGCTAGAGTATCCTTCTTTGCAAACCATTCTTGAGATAACTCTAAAGGCTCTTTACCCCCGTTATAGAGCTCAATGGTTTCTCCTTTAAGAAGCCGCCCATCCCAAGACTCTTTAGGTAACAGGGTTAAACCTCTTCCCCAACGCTGGGCTTTGCCAAATTGACGCGTTACAACCACATCAGTAAATGGTTTTTTATTCTCCATATGGGTAAGCATTGCAAGAATTGCTTCTGGAATAGCTTCATGAGTCCCAGCTACCTGACTGGTTTTCGTTTGACGAGGTGTTACTTTTACAGGTAGTGGCTGTTGTGGAATGAGTTCAATTGTTTTACCTAATGACTCTTCGCTATTTAACGTCACCGAAAAATGATGACCTGCTTCAGTAGTAAGGAATAAGGTAAATGGGTTGGCTGCTGCCAACATAATGTAAACAGATCCATCCTGTTCATCACGTTTAATCGCCATCGCCTTTTCCGGAAAAACCGCTTCCACGATTTTGTCATTTTTCACAAAAATGCGGTTGTAATTTCCCTGGCTTAAAGTTAATGCGATTTCACTATTATCTTTAAAAGGGATACTGTTACTCCCAATCACACTCATTGATACCAGTGCCAAAATGACACCAAGTCCTTTATGCATCGTTACTCTCCTTCTTTGGTGCAAATTGGACGATTGATAAACGACCATCCATATATTGAAATACCAACTTGTATGTTGTTTGTGTGTCAGAAAGTGCTTGAATTCCCACATAGCGCTTTAACTTTCCATTCACCACAGCATTAAGTTCATTGGGGTTTACTTTGATTTCAGTGATGTCAAAGGTAGATGACATTTTTTTGTTTTTAATAACCCTGGCTTCCTGGGCAAACAGCTTTAAAAAATAGGGGTACTGTTGATGACTCACAAAGGAAAGCAGACGCTTATGATTCGCATCAACGGTTTCAGGACTAACATTGAGGCGCTCATTGATAAAATTCTCCGTCATTAAACTTAAGTAATGACTGTCAACAAATGAAGCACTTTTTAAATAACCAGGATTCCCTGAAAAAGGGGTAATCTCTACGGTATGATGTTTGAACGCTGAATATACAAAGCAAGACAACAGCACGTTAGATACCAATAAACCAAACACAAGGCACACCATCAAATTAAATCGTGCGGATAATTGGCTTAATCGGCTTTGGTGCGTTTTAAAGTCCATTTAGATCTCCTTAAGCCACATACACACGATGATGTGACAGTGGTAATTGGGGTAAAAAGAACTGAGTCAGCCCGCTTGGGAGATGCCAATAAGCCAACACAAGAAGCGCTTTGGGACCCTCCCCTTTTTTCAAATAACGCAAACCACTTAATAACCCCAGCCCAAACAGTGAGACCAAAATCTTTTGATTACTAATGATGAGCAACATAAAACCTAATCCTGCGACCACAAGCTCATCCAAAGTTAACGTCAGTATTCTCTTGGGTGCCTCAATGTGGCTTAAAAATTGATAATTCATGTTACTCATCGTTTGCTTTCTCCTTAAAACACGAATGTTTTCAATAAAAATGCTGGTATAAAAGCCACTGCAGTAACACCAACAAAAACCATTGGATTCTTACTTTTAACAGCCATCGCAGTAGCTAAAATAATGTCCACCAAAATAAACACTTTCCAAAACATTGAACCGCTTCCTAATGAATCTTTAACATCACCCTCCAATGCTTTGGATAACAGATCGTTAGCCCATAGACTTGATGAAAAAAGAAAAACACATATAGAACTGATTCCTCCTTTAATGGTCTTCATGAAGGTATTTTGTTTGTGCATTTCACTCTCCTTATGGCTCATTGATTAAGCTTGATTAACTTTTAGAAACTCCGGAACTTGTAATATTTTTCTTAGATAGTCTTCCTCTCGTTCAACCCCCATATTCGCTGGTACCTTGAATCCCAATAAGATCTTATTTCCTTTAGAGCACAAAACCTTAACCTCGATTTCCCCATCATCAACCAACACTTTTTCTCCAATTTTTCTGCTTAATACCACCATGATGTTCTTCCTTTATTTTTTGGTTAAAATTTCTTTACACTTGTTTAAATGAGTGACAACAACCTCTTGTTTTGCAGGCACATGACTCTTCTTAACCACATAAAACTGAGTACGCTTTTTAATCTCACGACAGCACGCAATCATTTGTGGTAAAGAAGGCGGCAACTCATAAAAATCCCGACATTGGATGATGGCTTTATTAATCGTGTTTTCGCTAAACCCATTCAAACCATCCTGCCATTCTTTTTTGGCATACTCCAAAAATCCTTCACTCTTAAACTGGCTTCGCCAAATGTGGCCATAAAAAGCTGCAAACTTTGAAAACAAGGTTTCAATCATTTTGCTTTTGGGATTAACCTCTCGGGAAATGGACGATGTTGGTTCTTTCGGGTTCATGGTCTTCTTCACTGGGGTTCCAAAATGGGTCTCTTGTGGATTCATGTTGATGAGGCTTCCAATGTGTTTCATGATGACTCTCCTGCTTCATTTCAGTGATTTCGTCTTCCCAACAGCGATGTGCCAACCAATTGGCAGGATATTTCCATTCCGCGACCCATCCACCATTGACTTTCATGGTTTCAACATGATGGATTTGGGCTTGTAATGCGCTCATGATTTGCTTAAATAACAAAGCACTTGGATTAAGTTTTAAAAATGCTGCTTGTGCTTTGGGTTTAGATTTTTTCTCTGGGTAAAGCGACCAAAATTGTTCGAATCGCGATAATAAATAAATATAATAATCTTCTTTTAGAGGTATGGCGGCTTTTGATGATTCGGCTATGTCGGCTATTTGTGGCTCAACGTGAGATAGCCCAGTCTCTACAAGACTTTCATTGTGCGGGTTTATGGTGGCTTTCTGTGGCGGGTTTATGGCGGCTTTATTTTGGACAGAATAATGCATTGTTGCTAATTCACATTTTAAAATTAACTGCATTCCTTCTGACTGAATAGTAATAATACCCGCACGGACTAAACCATATAGCGCTCGTCGAACCTGATCTCTTGAAAAATTCTGACTTTTGATCCCTTGATGAGGCTCAACATATAATTGTTCTGATATTGATTGGTGACTAATCCGTCGTTTAATCCCGACTAATCCAGTTTTACCATCCATATAAGGCCTAATTCCCATTAGATAAGCCAGGCGCTGGATATGTGGCAAGCCACTTAACGCATCTAACTCCTGATGATTAATTTTGAAATCCATTTACTCACTTTGCTCCTTCCTCCTATCGTCATAAAGTTCTTATTGTGTTATCTTTTAAACGATGGATTACATTTAAATACTCTTTTCGAGCAATTTAACTCATAAAGAGTATAAATTAGCACGTTTTGAGACAATGTCAATACTTGCTAATCGTTTATTTCTTAGTAACTGGAAGGCTCGGCAAAATATGAATGTCAAAGAAAAAATTGGACAACGGATAAAACACGAACGCACTACCAAAGGGCTGACAAGGAAAGCATTGGCTGAGTTGACTGAAAATTTAAATGTTTCCCGAATCAACAATTATGAACGTGGAGAAAGAACTCCTGGCCCAGAAGAAATTACTCAGTTAGCAAAAGCTTTGGAAGTATCCCCAGCTTTTCTGATGGGGCTATCCGATGAACGAGACAGTGAATTTAGCAGAAACTCTGGAATTGGAACATTAATACCATTATTAGATTACAAACAAGCTTGTGATCCGGACTTTTATATCCAAAGAATTAAAGAAGAACTTCACCCCGAAAAAATAAATTTTGTACCTGTCGGCCCTGACATAGCAAATCAGATAGATGAAAATGCTTTTGCATTACAAATTAATGACAACAGCATGGAACCTGAATTTAGAGTGAATGATATTGTAATATTAAATCCCAATGCTAAATTGAATCCAGGAGATTATGTCGCTGCTCAAATTGGAAGTGAGGAAGGAGTTGTTATTCGAAAATATAAGCAATTGTCTATTTCTACAACAGAACAAGTCTACGAGTTAATTGCAATAAACGAAGATTGGGCAAATCTTCATGTCGACAATCAGATAGTCTGTAAAATTATTGCAAGTGTTATTTATTTGCATAGAAAAATTAAATAGAACGCAATGCTCAACTTTAACACTCAACCTGTAATTCATAAGCTATTCATTGAGTAAATGTTTATTTTTCATAGTTTTTTATAACTTAATATATTGAAATTCTTAAATCTTCCCCCATATTCCTGTCATTCATTTATTTGCTCGGAAAATAAACTCTTGGCCTCACTACAAGACAAAAACAAAAAACATTTACGTACTGTGATAATTGGAAATATTGCAATATTCCTTACTATTCTCCAAGTAGATAATATTTTAAAAGGTGACTGGAGTGCCATAAAAATTGGGTTATGGGTGTTGCCCGGATCTATTGCCATCATTTTTTCAGGAATAATTAATGCTCAAATTAAATCAGAAATGAAAGCTAGATTGGTGTTCTGGCGCTGGAAAAACCCATTGCCAGGCTCTCAAGCATTTTCTCGATATGCAATGAACGATCAACGAATCAGTCTTCAATTACTACAACAAAACTATGGGCCATTGCCTACAGACCCTAAGGAACAAAATGCTTTATGGTATCGCTTATATAAATCTGTGAGTGGTGATGTGTCTGTAATTTATGCACATGGTGAGTTTCTATTTAATCGTGATTATGCTTTTCTCTCATTGGTATTCCTCTTCTTTTTTGGGATTGTAGGATGGTTCTTGATTGTGCCGATCAAAACCAAGTGGATTTACATCGCTTTTCTAATAATACAGGTCTGCCTCACTAATAATGCAGCTCGTAACCATGGACAGCGTTTTGTAACAACAGTTATGGCCATTAAATCGGCCGAAAAATAAGTGGATTTCTATGGGTATTGTACATTTTCTAAATGTTAAAAATGGGGATTGCTCAATTATTCAGCATCCGTCAGGACATGTCACAGTAATTGATGTTTGCAATGCTCGTAAACATAAAGACAAGCACATAAATATCTCAGAGTTAATTACAAACTTAAATAAAAATGCTACAAGTCATCAGAAATCCAACCCAACCAACCCTATCACTTATATTAAACAGCATGGTATCAAAGAAATTTTTCGTTTCATTTTGACGCATCCTGATATGGATCACATGGATGGCATCAAAGATTTTTTTGATGAATTTCACCCAACTAATTTCTGGGATATCAAAAACAAGAGCGTAAAATCTAATTGGAGCAATGGTCCATACAGGGAGGAAGATTGGCAATTTTATTGTTCACTCCGTGATGGAAATACTAACTCCTCAATCAAACGATTGAATCTATATGCCGGTGCTCAAGGCCAGTTTTTTAACCAAGATCAAAATGGAAAGAACGGAGCCGATGGATTATACGTTTTAGCTCCTACGCAAGAACTAGTTAATCATGCAAATGTAAGCGACGATTACAATGATGCTTCCTACGTCATTCTATACCGTTCAAATGCCGGACGGATATTATTCACGGGGGATTCTCATGATAAAACATGGGCGCATCTCTTAGCCAATCATCACAATGATATTGCAGATATAGATGTTCTAATTGCACCTCATCATGGTCGTGATTCAGACCGTTCCTATGATTTCTTAGATGTTGTCAGACCAAAACTTACTCTATTCGGTAATGCACCTTCTGAACATCTAGGTTACGGAGCTTGGAGCAGGAGAGGTTTAAAGCTGATCACTAATAATCAGGGAGGCGACATAATTATAGATACCAATGGAACGGGAATGAACATTTATGTAACCAGCGAGAATTATGCTAAACAACAAAACGCTAACACATACTATTCTTCTGATTTGCACGCATATTATTTGGGATATCTGCATGCCAGAACACCTCAATTCACTGAGTAATAGTGTAGATCTTGACTTAAACCTAATTTGGGATCGGAGTTAATATATTTACAAAATCAACATTGTTGTGTGATCAACTGGAAATATACTCGAAATTGAGGCATTTTCTAATACAGCACCTGAGACTTTTGCAAAATAAACTATTCGAAATAGAACATAAAAAATACAACACATTAAAAATAACACAATATAATGCAAAAAACCCCCTTCGGGAGATCGTCGTATTTGGGTACGACACCGTACGACACAGTACGCCATTTGTAGTAAAAACCCGCGGCAAAATTTATAATAAAATCAAGTGCTTAAAAATGAAGCTGGGGGCTCATAATCCGTTGGTCCTAGGTTCAAGTCCTAGTGGGCCCACCAATAAAATCAAGTAGTTACGTGTAGTTGTAGAAGGCGCATTCTAGCTCCAAGTGCGACAATTATTTTTGGCACGTTCAGTTTTCAAGTGCGAATTTCCCCTTGCGGATTTAAGCGCTCTTTGTACTCAT
>NZ_LBAW01000034.1 GCF_001648595.1 Legionella bozemanae
TTTTTTGTCTATCTCTCAGGCATAAAGCGCGGTAGGTAGGGGATTAAATTTCGCGTGGATCGCTCAGGAACAAACCGCGAATTTGCCGCATTGTTTGTAACTACCACAGTACTGTTGGCATTCAATTCTTTTATTAATTGAATGACGTCTCCATCACATAAGCGGATTCCCGAATGGAGGGATGGCTTGTGGGGCTTGATTTTAGTTTAGTTGAGATGACCGTATTCGAGTCTCGTGCAAGCAGGTGCAAAAATTGGGTTACATTTTCTGTATTATCTTATTATCTAAAGCAATGATTAATTGCTTTATCATTGCAAGCAATGCTCTAGGGGAGGCAACAGAAACAGGCGACTGTACTATTCTTTCCGCGAATGGTTTTGCATAAGCTTTAAATAATCAGGCCAGGAAGTAGGTTTTGGGCGCACCAATACTGTCTTCTCGCACCAATTTGTTGCTCATGATAATTAAGGAGGTCATCATGGCTGAGAACGCCTGATAGCGACTTTCTTGGGCGGAACGCATTTCATTCAGTGTTTTTGATGGACCTAAGAACAGTGCATGGGCAGTATTCAGTCCGGTTTTAAGAGCTCCAGAGAAAAATAGAAACATGGTGTCCTATAAAAGCGCTGAATGCACTAAAAAATGATCTTATAGATCAAGTAAATTACATTTTATCCCTAATGATTTTCCCTAATTCATTAAATGGATTATATTAAAAGTACATAGAACAAGGAGTGTTTTATTATGATAAAAAAATCTCTTAAAAATTTGAACGTCCTAGTCCTGCTTTCTTTTTCAATGCAAGCTTTTGCTCATGATACGATTCGAGTTGATGTAAAAACCAAAGAGAAAACAGCGGCTGCCTTGGGTTTTACTGTGGATGGTAAACGATCCGGGTCTCGGGGCAAAATCCATTCGGGCAAAGGACCAGTAAATAGGGAATACATATTTGGGTATAGAAAAAATTCCGCATTTGGCCCCGATGTTTTGTGTGGTTCTAAAGTGCTAACTAAAGACAGTACGGTGACTTTAGTGATGGTAGGTGATCAGTGCTCCATTGTAGTAAATTAAATAGGAGCTCAAATTAGCAGTCATTTTACAGGAGGCTTGCAAGAGTTCTTTATCGGGCGGCTAACCCTGCATCTTCAATCATTTGTTCGTAAATCAAAACCAGAACGGAACCTTGATGAACTTCCAAAACGATTTCAGGCAATTGAGTTCGATTAAAACATGATGTCTTTCCTGGAAAGGAAAGTGGCGTGTTATTGAGTTCCCATTGTAACCCTTTTGAAGATAGAGTTGCTTTAGGTATTCCCATTAATGAAATTTTTGTCTGAGTAGGTAACAAACAATTCATCTTGGATTGTTCATGAAGAACAAAACCTCTTAGGGGGGGAGCGTATAAAAGGCAGTTTGTTTCCATGAAGATATTCATGTTATTTAGTATGTGATCCAAATAGCCACCATTTATGCCAACAATAATGGCAGGTAGTAAATCATTATCTTTTAAATAATACATTGCTTTTTGGTAATCACTTTGATTTTGATTTGGCGAATGAAGAAAAGGATGGTTTTCCAGAATCATTGGGTGGACAGAATCCAAATCTCCAGTAATTAATTGAGGGCGGATTCCACGTTCTAATAAACTGTTTGCGGCTCCATCAGCGGCAATGATAGGTAAGTTCATCCGATTAAAAAAAGAGGATTCAGGCAACTCTCCATTGAGGCATAAAATGGACTGATATCCTGTTAAATTAATTACATCGTGCATCATAATGTCTTTTTAAGAGAATAAGTAGCAGACTGACAAGTAAACCCACTACATTTGCACTGAGCACAAAAAAGGAATCGGTACTACTCCCATAAATAATCCATGCTACAGAACAAACAAGGTAATTAATCAACATGATCATGGAGAGATCTTGGGTTGACTTCGTTTTTAAGGATTTGATAATTTGCGGTAACAAACCAATAAAAGAAGTAATAAAAGCAACAATACCCGAAAACAAAACAATAGACACATTTTCCTCCGCTCAGACGAATGAGATCAGGTTCAAAGGGTTGGTTTATCCTCTCAGCCGTAATTGGCACCCCCAATGTACAAATATTATTCTACCATGAAAGTGTTTCACGCCAAAAGTAAATTTAGAAATGAAGTACTGTTTTTTCTTTTCTGACGCCTTCTTCTGCTTAGATGAATCGATTTGATGATTTTATTAAACCATCAAATTTGATTTTAAACCGATGTAGTTGATTTTATTAATAAATGATTGCGATCTCATCTAAAATTAAATAAAAAAAACATATTGTTAATATTTTGTTAAGGTTAAAGTTATAAAATTTTGCCCATAAATTAAACAATTAAGGGTAAATTATGGGTAAAGTAATTCTTATTCATGCTAATTGTAAAAATCCTACTGCAAAAGGTGATTTTGCTTTTGCAGGTAATATGGCAAAGGACATGGTCCGCGAACTTGCCAAACAGAATATACCGGATATTGACGTTGTTTTAGTCAGTACACTTGATGGTATCCCTCGATTTACAAGTATGTATGGCGCTCCCGTGGATGGTCGCGTATCCATCGAAGGGACTAGTGTTGGACTGTCTTCTTTAGAGACGTTTGATGCAGTTGACAATACAGTTGTAGCTTTTATCGATGCCAACCGTTGTAAGCATGCTCCAGGAGATATTATCAAACGAGTTCTTTCTCCTGACAGTAAATTCTTATTTGTAGGGAATGTAAACCAGATGGCTTTTGCAGATATGTTCACGCAATCCCTTTATCGCATGCAAGCCAAGATGGATCAATCAGGACTCTATGATTCTTTTGATGATCGCGATATGTTGATTGGGAGCGCTGGTCTTGGATCAGATAGGTTAGGCATACCCTCGATTACCAAAGCAGAAGATTTACCTGCATTATCAAGCTCCGACCAGGCAAAAGTTCCTACAGGTAATTATGGATTTATGTATCTTGCCGCAGTAGATTCTTCTAAGGATTATAAATTAATCGCACAGTACATTAAGTTAAGTGATCAAGACAAGTACATTCTTGTTGGGGAGTTCGGGAGTAAAAAGTCTGAAATTAGATATGCTTATGAACATGATTTGACTTTGACTACTTCCAAGCCTCTGCCGACAATTGAATACCATCAATCATTACCAAGCGGGGTGATGCGGCAAACGGTTGCTCATTCAACAAGCTCATTGGTTTTATCAACTGGCGTCACCAGTACTCTGGAAGCAATGCGAGACAAAAAGCTGCCTTATTATCAAGATATGGATAATAATACGCAATTTGTTGCGGCTTATTTAATTGCAGTGAAGTCATTAGTTTCGAGTGATACCTCCTTATTCGGAGCATTACCCGACATGATTATTGAATTGTCAGACTTGCTTTTTGCTAATAAACCACTAAGCCGTAAGGATATGGAACGTACCGATAGTTTGTTAAAACTGGATTCTGTAAACTCAAGATTAGTGAGTGCGAACCAGACTATTATGGATCGGGCAAGCGGAAAAATCGCACCAAAACTTCTTACTTTTATCGGTGACACACGAAAAACGAAAGATCCAGTACAACTTGCTACAGTTTGTGCTTCATTGCGTAAATCGGGTGAAATGGGTAGCCCGGTGCATGATCAAGCGTTAAGAAGAGCTGCTACCTGGGGACGTTTATTTGAACTCAAGGTATTGATTAAATCGATGTCAGTGTCAGATCTGGATAAAGCAGATCCTACTTATGGACGTTCAGCACTGCATTGGGCTGTTTCGAGCAAAAATTTTGATTGTGCTCGCGCATTGGTAAAAGCAGGTGCCTCCTTAGATCTTCAGGACAAAGAAGGACAAACCCCGTTGCACAAGGCGGTACAAAATGGGGATAAGCCAATGATTAAACTGCTTATAGAAGCAGGTGCATCTGTGGATATTCCTGATAAATCGAGTCATAGTCCCAAAGATTGTGCTCCGGATAGTGGCGTTTTATTATTTATCAATGATTGTCATTCTCATATGAAGAGCAGCGAACAATCTGTACACTACTCTTAACTAAACAGTATCATCGATGTTGGATTTGTCCAAATAGGTAATTCAACATCGATGAGTTTGAAATGAGCACTTCTATTGTATCACTTTTTGTACGGAATGGAGGTCACATGCCCTGCAACAAAGCCAAGGGATAAAGACAGTTAAAAAGCCAGCTTTAAGTGCTCCCAGTATTGGTTATAGAGCAGTAGGGTTTCTTCTCCTACATCATGCTGGAATTGACCTTTTTCCATGATTGCTCTGGGTGGGTAAATCATAGGATTATCTTTAATGGAAGCGGGCAGTAAGGCTCTTCCTTTTGCATTAGTAATTCCATGTCCTTCTTTTAAAGCGATTTGCGCACTGGATTCTGCTTTAAGAATGAAATTAATAAATTGCAGGGCCTCTTTCAGATGAGGCGGATTTTTAGGAATAGCCAAACAATCAACCCAGATAACAAAACCATCTTCAGGATAGACAAACTCAATTGCTTTATTCTCTTCATGTGCTTTAAATGCATCGCCATTCCATGCAGAACCAATTGCTGCATCTTCATCGATCATCATTGCCTGAATACTATCGCTCACAAATAATTTAATATTAGGTACAAGGTGCAATAAATGTTCATAGGCTTTTTTAATATGCTCTGGATTTGTATCATTAGGATCAAAGCCAAGGCTCATTAAGGCAATTGCAAAAATTTCGCGGGAGTCATCCAAAAGCATCAGCTGATTATGCCATTTGGGAGCCCACAACTCCTTCCAGCTTTTAGGTGGGTTGGATACCGTGCCATGATTAAAAAAGATACCGGTTGCTCCCCATATAATCGGCATACTGTAGCGGTTACCGCGATCATAATTATTATTCATGAAGCGTTCATCCAGATTATTCATATTGGGCAGTTGCTGGTGATCCAGTGGTTCCAACATCCCTTGTCGTTTCATACGTTCAACAAAATAGGCAGAGGGAAGAATCACATCATATACAGTGTGCTGACTTGCCTTTAATTTGGCATACATAGTCTCATTACTGTCATAGGTAGAAAAATTAACTTTAATTCCAGAATCATGTTCAAATTGTTGAATCAACTTTTTGGGAATTTCTCCTCCCCATGCATACACATTAACAACAGGGGCAGAAAATGCTTTAAAAGCCAAAAAAACCAACACGAATAAAAAATAATTCATACTTGCTTCCCGGAGAGACGATGAGAAATGATCACCAAAATCATGGATAAAACAAAGGTAATAGAACATAACGCGTTAAGCTCAGGAGTAACCCCGGCACGTACTAATGAATAGATAGTTAAAGGGAGAATGGAAAAATCAGGTCCTGCTACAAAATAACTGATGATGACGTCATCAAAAGATAAAGTAAAACTTAAAAGAAAAACACTTAATACTGCCGGCCATAATAAAGGCAGTAAAATTCGCGTTAACGCAATATAATGGCTTGCTCCCAAATCTAATGCGCCAAAATAAATATTGGGATTTAGTGTATTAATCCGCACATTAATCGTGACAATAACAAAAGGAATACAGAAAGTAACATGAGCAATTAATAAACTTAAAAAGCCCATGGGTACTTTGGTGATATTAAAGAAAATTAATAAGGCAACACCAAGAACCAAATCAGGAATAATAATCAGTGACAGTAAAACGGCATATAAAATCTGGCGATGTTTCGAGCCAAATAAAAATAAATGGATGGATGCCAACAAACCTATGGTGGTTGCAATCAATGCGGAGATAAGGCCCAAAATAATGGAATTAAAAAAGGCAGTCCACAAGCCGCGATCGTGAAATAATTCGTAATACCATTTTAAAGAAAAGCCATGCCATTGGAGTGAAAATTTTGCATCGTTAAATGAATATAAAACCAATACCGCGATTGGAATATAAAGCGAGGCATAAACAAAAAAAAGAAAAAGGCGTTTCATTAAGGAGTTCATTGAACACTCCTCTTCTTTTGACGTCGAAAAATAAGAAATAATAAAAGAAGTAATATGGTGAGCACCACACTGGTGGCAGAACCTTGAGGCCAGTCACTTAAGACGAGAAACTGATTTTGAATTAAATTACCCAGTAAAATGGAACGTGCTCCACCTAAAACATTAGGAATGTAGAATAAAGTCATTGCTGGTAATAGAACTAACAAACAGCCTGATAAAATGCCTGGTGCTGTATTTGGTAAGAACACTCGAGCAAAGACAGACCACTTGTTTGCTCCCAAATCTTTAGCTGCTTCAAATAATCGGAAATCAAAACGTTCCATATTCGTGAATATAGGCAGCACCATAAAGGGAAATAGATTGTATACCAAACCAATAATCACAGCAAAATTGGTATAAAGTAATGAGAGGGGTTCATTAATTAAATGTAATTTGAGTAAGAGTGCGTTTAAAACGCCCTTATACTTTAGGATGGCAATTAAAGAGTAAGTTCTTATTAAGGAACTTGTCCAAAAGGGGATGATAATCAACAACAAGAAGATAGATTGATGTTTTGATTTAATCATTAAATAGCTAAATGGATAGGCAATGAACAAACACAGCAGTGTTGCAATCGATGCAATAAATAAAGAGCGAAAATAAATTTTTGCAAAGACTGGAGTAAATAGAGTTGCGTAATTTTCCAGGGTAAAAGGCAAGGCAACAAGATGCGTGCTGTCTTTAGAAAGAAAACTGGCGACAAACATCATGCATAAAGGAATAAGACCAAAAACAACTAACCAAAAATATAAGATGTATAATGCAAAAGATTTAGCCTTCATAAGGTAGTAAAACCTCCCAGCCTGGCAACCACTGCACCCACACGTCCTCAGAAAGTGTATATTCCAATTTATCATCGTCCTCATCAAAAAATTCTGAGGCGTTAATTATTTTTCCTGAAGAAAGTGCAACTTTGAGATCAACGGTTGAGCCTTTATAAATAATATCTATAATTCGACCAGGAAGCATTCCTTCTGGGTTCTCAACTTCGGATAAACTCCAGACCCTGATATCTTCTGGGCGTACTATCAAATGCAGCCTATCGCCAATGTGATAATTGCCGTTATTTTTACAAAGTAAAGGGATTTCCTCGATAAAGGTCGTCAGATCGCGATCGTGCAAGGAATGAACGTGTACATCAAATATATTAGCCTCACCAATAAACATTGCGACGTAGAGATTTGCAGGTGTTTCATAAACACATTTAGGCGTTCCTATCTGTTCAATGTGTCCGTGATTGAAGACTACAATACGATCCGACATGGATAAGGCTTCTTCTTGATCATGAGTGACAAAAACAAAAGTCATATTCAGGGTTTTCTGCAATTGTTTTAATTCGGATTGCATGGCTTTTCTAAGTCTGTAATCGAGAGAGCTTAATGGTTCATCCAACAACAGTACTTGCGGTCTATTGATAATTGCACGTGCAATAGCTACTCGTTGTTGTTGTCCTCCACTCAATTGCTTTATATTTCGCTCTGAAAAACCTTCGAGTTGCACCAGTTTTAATGCATCAAAAACACGTTCTTTAATTTCTTGAGCAGGGACTTTTTTACACCGTAAAGCAAAAGCAACATTCTCATAAACGGATAAATGGGGGAAAAGAGCATAACTTTGAAATACCGTATGCACGTCCCTTTTTTGTGGTGGTAATTGGCTAACACATTGGCCATTGATATAGATTTCGCCTTGTGTGGGGTATTCAAAACCCGAAATAAGACGTAGCAATGTGGTTTTCCCACAACCTGAAGGGCCCAGCAACGTTAAAAATTCACCATGATTAACGCTTAAGGACACATCATTCAAAATGGGAGTATTGCCGTATGATTTGTAAACATTTCTAATTTCAATGAGTGGTGTTGTCATGTGCAATGTTAGATGAAAAAGCCATAATTATCGTCACTGCCACTGATCTTGTCCAGCACGTTTGTTTTTATTAGGGAGATATTCCCAATTTATTTGTTCTTTTTCTGGTCAAAGAGTTATATTTTTTTATCTGTTCAAATGGTTTTTTTCTTAGGATAATGGGGCTGCGATGTCAGTTTGGTAAAAATTTTCCCTCCGAATTGACGTTAGAGTAGGTTTATTGATCCTTAAAGACACGTTCCTTGAGGATGTTTTTTCAGATAAGGAATAAAAAATGAGAAAAATTACTTTGTTAATCATGGGATTGGCTCTAACTGGTTTGGCAATTGCGGAAAGTGCCCCCAAAGAAGAGGTGCGCCATATTGTGACGCTCAATGGCGTGACTCAAGGCGATGGACGATATATCCGCACCGATGTTGTTGAAAATGGTCAATATAAATTTGGCTATTATTTTTGTGGAACTCGCCATAGCGTAGTATATGGTGATATCGTTTTCGCTGATGAAGTGGGTGATTCATATCATGTGGAGCGAACCATTAAATTTTCGATTTGCCAGGATGAAACTTTAACTGAATGCCAGGAATTTGCTTCCGATCATTTTACTATTTTCAAGAATAAAGAGGGTTACTTAGAAACCGACAGCCGACCTGTTTTACCTATTAGTGTTGCATCAGTAAAAGATGCTTTTAAAGCATGTCAGCCTAATCCGGATGAGGATAATCGGATGAAAAAAGTAATTCATGCGGGCAGTAATTATTTGATTCGCAAAGGTTAATTGGAGTAGTCTGGGTGCAGCGCAGCGTAACCCGGGTATCAGGAGTGAATGGTTCAATCCCGGGTTACGCTGCGCTGCACCCAGGCTACAAGCTCAATTTTAGTCCGTCATTGCAAATTTTTTCTTGGATCTAGAGCAAAAGCAAAGAGATTTTACTATAATGCTTCGCTACTTTTTATAAAACGAATATTATGTCTCAATCTAGAACCTCTATTTTGCTTGTTGGATTATTATCAGCTTTTTCTTTGCTTACCTTTGATCTCTATCAACCTTCCTTGCCCTATATCACCCATTTTTTTAGTACAACGCATAGTCTAAGCCAACTAACCTTAAGTATTTATTTGGTTGTTTTTGGCGTGACCCAATTAATTTGGGGGCCGTTAATCGATCATTTTGGCCGACGTCGTTTATTGCCAGGCAGTTTAGTGGTTGCCGTGCTTGCCAGTATCCTATGTGCTCTTGCGCCTAATATTTGGGTACTCATTCTCGGTAGGGCTTTACAGGGATTTGCATTATGCTGCGCTAATTTGGTTGCTTTTTCAATTTCGCGAGATTTTGAAGATACTGCAGAGCGAGCCAAGGTTTTATCCTATGTTTCTATGATTGTTTCAATATCACCCATCCTTGCTCCTGTGCTTGGCTCGCTTATTTTTACCTATTATGGCTGGCAAGCTAACTTTATGTTAATGGCTGCGATCGGTATCGTGCTCTTGCTTCAGTCGCGCAAAGGATTATTTGAATCGCCATTTTGGAGCCAACCCAAAGAACCTTTTATCGTAAAAAAAATAATCAAAGCGTATCAAGAGATCATTCCATCGCCTTCTTTATGGAGTGGTTCGCTTATTATGATGTTTAGTTTTGCGGCAGTAATGCTTTCAGTGATTAATTCATCCTATATCATTATCGATCAATTTGGTTTTTCGCCCTTAGTGTATGGTATTATTTTTATTATCAATGGATTAAATATTATCGTTGGAAACTATTTAGGCATTTGGCTTCGTAAATATTTCAGCATGGCTGCAACCATTTATCTTGGCAGTTGGTTCATTATTATCGGTGGTTTTGCGATGTTATTGTGCGCAACTCTTTATGAATTCAATTTGTATTCCCTATCTTTTGCATTAATTTGTAATTTAGGGATCAGTTTAACTGCACCAGCTACCATGTCGATCATGCTTGCAGATTATAAGGAAAACACTGGCCTTGCACTGGCCATAATTCATACCGTACGTATGTTTGGTTCATCCCTTTTAACTATCTTAAGTGCATATCTGCTCATGCAAACGCTCAATGCGTTGCCTTTAGGGTTAATTGCTTGTGGGCTTGGAGCACTTTACAGTTCCTGGCATTTTAATCGTTTAACAGCTGAATCGAATGACTCAGAGCTGGACGGAGCGGAAGCAGCTTAGGTCCGTTTCTATTTCTACTATCTTGGCCAAAACTGCCCTGATTTTCTGCGCTCTGATGCTCACATACTCCGTGTATGCTGCGCTTCGGTACTCGAAAACCAGGGCATTTTGACTCAAGCTAGCGAAATGGAAACAGACCTAAGTTTCTACTATCTTGGCCAAACTGTTCTGATTTTCTGCACTGCTATGCTCACATATGGTATTATTCTGTTTTAACACATACTGATTGGAACCTATGAAAATAAAAAGCTTCTTTTATGGCGTGTTAGTGACAATGCAAGCTTTTGCTGCTCCCCATTTTGTACCTGCAGAGCCTTCTTCTGCCACCCAGTATGAAATCAATGGGCCTGCATTATGTGCGACAGCCAAAGAAACTTTGGCTTATTTAAATAAAGGCAGCCACTATGACCCTCGTGTCATTCACGAAGGTAAAGCGTTTGCTATACCTCTTTCACGCATCAAAAAAACTTTAATCTTTATTTGCCGCCACCAAAATGAATTGAATAATCCTGCTTTTATTAAAAAGCACTTTGATTTTGTTCGCTGGTATCCTGATCTGGAGCAAGCCAAACCATTAAGGGAGAAAAAATCACTCATTGCTCATTTGCCCTCAGATAAAATTTTAATGACTAAGTATTATGTACATCGTGCAAAAGCATCAACGAAATGCAGTGTTGTTTATCCTTTTGCTCTTTATGGACTCCCTAGAGATGAAGAGCAACTGACACTTGAAGAAGCAGATGCAAAATCTGAACTGACACGTTTCCAATATGGGAAACAAGCAATATTAAAAGGCGCATTGGCAAATAAAAATGTTCCCCCGCTCGCCTATTTTAATCGAGACGACTTGGAGGCAGCCTTAATGCAAGGAACCATTATTGCCGATTACCCGAATCATCAAACAAAAATCTTTAATGTTCATCGATGCAACAATATTCCCTATGACAAAGCCAAAAATCCTTATCAACAAGAACGTTATTGGTATTTTAAACCGGTAACGGGTATCAAAGGTTATGGAAAAGATGCGGATCATAAAATTACGGTAAATACTGAAGTCACTTTTGCCGCCGATCTCGAACAGTTTGGTTTAGGAAAACTTTTGATGGTACAGTATCCAGGTCAGAAGGGAAAAATGGTGACACGCATGGGTATTTTTGCTGACACTGGTGGTGCATTCCAGAATAATTTGTATCAAGTTGATTTTCTCGCAGGTAGTTATGCAGGGAGCAAAGCCTTCTCGCAAGCAACTCGTCATTTACCCGATTATGTGACTGCTTATTTTATGGTACTAAAAAAATAATATGAAAATTTTCCTGTATTGTTCATTTTTTATAAGTTCTCTGGTACATGCATTTTCTTGCTACGATAGGCAAGAAATTCATAAGGCTCCAATTCAATTTGATGAAAAGCGCATTGCTTTAACACGACAGTATCAATTAACTCATTATGGAATTGATTCTAAGTCAATTGAAATTGAACCAAAAATGATCGTATTGCATTGGACTTGTATTCCCACTCTTAAGGCAACCTTTCGTGTTTTTAATCCACCTACATTCCCTCAAAATTCCCCACGCATAAAAGAATTACCTGGTAACTTGAATGTATCAAGTCATTTTTTAGTGGATCGTGACGGAACGATTTATCAACTCATGCCCGACAACTGGATGGCAAGACATGTTATTGGATTGAATCATTATGCGATTGGTATTGAGAATATAGGAGGAATAGACAGTAAGGATGATCTAACAGAAGCACAAACAAAGGCAAATGCATTTTTAGTGTGTTATCTTAAAAAGAAATATCCGGAAATAAAATATGTTATTGGCCATAATGAGTATTTAAATTTTAAGAATACTCCCCTTTGGCTTGAGCGGGATCCAAATTATCAAACGGATAAAGACGATCCAGGGCCAGATTTTGTTAATCGAGTTATGAAATTAGTGCGTAGTAGTAAGAATATCCCACGCGGGCAGAACTTCTCGACTTATCAAACGAATTAAAATGTAGCCTGGGTGCAGCGCAGCGAAACCCGGGATTATAAGGAGTTTATTCATGTTCCAGGTTCTGCTGCGCTGCACCCAGGCTACAAGGACTCTTAATTCGAGAAAAAATTTATGGGTTTGTTCACTATGAAAAATCATTCTGTATCTTCTTGTTTTTTTATCTTTGGTTTTGGTTATACCGCCGAATTTTTAGCCAGAGAGCTGCTTAAATTAAATTTCAAAGTGATTGGCACAACTCGAGATAAGAATAAAATCTTAAATAGCACTCAAGAACATTACAAACTTATTGATTATTGCGGGGATGAAATAGAGCCTTATTTAAGCGAGGCAACCCATATTTTAGTATGTATTCCACCTGCAGAAAAAATAGGAGACCCTGTTCTTTCGTGTTTTAGTGATTTAATCAGTCAAAACACATCACATATCCGATGGCTGGGTTATCTGTCTTCTACCAGTGTTTATGGAGATCATCAAGGTGCTTGGGTAACTGAAGAGTCCAGTTCCATAGCAGCAGGAATACAGGGTAAATTAAGGTTAATAACTGAAAATAAATGGATGTCTTTTGCCAGACAACACGGAATTCCGCTGCATATTTTTCGATTGGCAGGAATTTATGGTCCGCATAGAAATGCAATCGAACGTATTATTGCTGGAAAAAAAGCCAGTATTTATAAGGAAGGACAGTATTTTTCCAGAGTACATGTTGCGGATATTACCTCGGTTATTCTCTCATCGCTAAAAAATCCTCAGCCATATTCAGTTTATAATGTTGCTGATGATGAACCCACACCAGTCCATATTGTTGATGCGTACGCTGCATCATTACTCGGATTTCCTGCCTTGCCACTTATATCCTACGAAACAGCAACGATGTCCTCTATGGAAAAGCAGTTTTATGCAAGTAATCGTCGGGTATCTAATGCAAAAATTAAAGAAGAGCTCAAAGTAAATCTAGAGTACCCATCTTACCGTGAGGGATTGAACCAGCTTTTTAAAGACGGTTACAGAAAAGAAGAATAAAGCAAATTAAAGACAGATAAAGTTGCTACAATAAATAATAAATGAATTTCTTATGAATTTTATCTCATGCTGGGAGCACATATGTCTGATAAGTTATTGGATGTATTGGTAGTTGGAGCAGGACCTGTCGGCTTATTTTGTGCAAATGAACTTAATCGTCAAGGTTTAAGTTGTCGGATCATTGATAAAAAATCAACACTTAGTGATAAATCCAAGGCGCTCGCCCTCCATATTCGAACGCTTGATCTTCTTCAGGACTGCGGTTTTCTTGATGAAATACTTATTGAGGGGCATAAAGTAGACGGCCTCTTGTTTAAATCTAAGGGAAAAGAACTGATTCATGCGACTTATACTCACCTTGAAGCCAATCGTCATTATATTATTGATCTTCCTCAAGACAAAACAGAACATATTTTATGTAACGAGCTAATCGATAGGGGGCTTCATGTTGAATGGCAAACGGAACTTACGGAAATAGAGCAAGCATCAGATCATATTGTATCCACTGTAAAACATGTTGATGGCACTCTAGAAAAAGTTCAGGCAAGTTGGATTATTGCTTGCGATGGTTCACACAGCACGTTAAGAAAGTTGGTTCATGCTGAGTTTGTTGGTTCCTACTACACACAAACTTGGTGGCTTGCTGATTTGCTGATTGATTGGAAACTTCCAGAAAATAAAATGGTTCTTTATGTGAGCGATAAAGGACCAGTTGCCTGTTTTCCCATGGGGAATAAACGCTATCGCTTGGTAATGACTGCACCCGAAAAAATCATGCATCAAGAACCAACAATGAAAAATATAGAACAAACCTTTAAAGCACGCTGTTCGGATAAAGCGACCCTTCGAGACCCTCTTTGGATTAGTCAATTTGGGATTGATCACAAACAAATTCAAAAATACCGTTATGGGCGTGTCTTTTTTGCTGGCGATGCGGCGCATGTGCATAGCCCTATGGGTGGGCAGGGTATGAATACGGGCATCCAAGATATTTATAATCTGGCTTGGAAACTGGCACTCGTACATAAAGGACTAGCAAAAAATTCTTTACTTGATAGTTATCATATTGAGCGTCATCCTATCGCTGCAAAAGTATTAAAAAAGACAGGGATAATGACGAATCTGATTATGATGACTAACCCATGGTTGATTAATTTGCGTAATTTTATTTTACAAACAGTCATGTCCTTCGATTCGATTAAAAATATTATCCTTTATGATCTTGCTGAACTGGCAGTAAGCTATGCTAAGAGTCCCATAGTGAAAATATTGGGTAAAAAAACACATTTCAAAATAGGCGAGTTTCTCATTAATTTTTCTTTTGTTGATGTTAAAAATAAAGAGAAAAAAGAGTTACAGTACATTACTCAAGGAACACAGCACCATTTATTTTTGTTTTCTGGACTTGCAAACAGTCAATTGTCTGTCTTGTCTGAAATTGCCGCAATGGTCCAACAACAATTTAAAGAATCAATCAAAACGCACATTGTATTGTCCACCTCTGAAATAATACCGTTTGCCGAAGAAATTTCAGTATTAATTGATGACAATCAAAAAATGCATCAACACTTCAAAATCAATGAACCTACTGCAGTACTGATTCGGCCAGATAAATACGTGGGTTTAACTCAATTGCCAGTGAATAAGGACGAACTACTGGCTTATATGGAAAATTCTTATCTTAATGTGAGTTCTAAAATGTGATTCAAGGCATTCAAAATAAGTATAATATTTAAATCAAATAATTCTTGATGACTTTTTCGTTTTATGCATAATTTGCGCCCAAAGTTTGTTATTTTTAGGATTTTTAATGGTGCACCCCTCAAGCAGACAAAAACTGAAAAAGAAGACATATTTTGAAGATAGCGGAAGTCTATAGACGCGTTTTTATTACTGAATTCAATGATTGGTTTTGTTGGCCTAATGGATAGGGCATTGAGCTGAGGATGCTTACTAAAAAGAAGAATAGCAATGCACTATTCGTCTAAATAACAAGCATACTGGCTCTGAAAATGCGCAAGAGGTTGTAATTAATCTAAAAATAGAATAAAAATTTGCTTAATGCTTTGTCTCGTTTATTGCACAGACAGTGAAAATCAGGCAAAAATGCAGTACAAAGAAGATTTAATCCCTTATCTCATCACAAACCTTCTTAAACTATGGACTGTTACATGCTGATAGGGACATTTTTGGCATAAATTTTTTCGATCACGTTTAAAAATGCATATATTGTCTATTATTTGAGCTAATGAATTGAATAAAAATAATAGAGCTGCATAGCCTGTGCCTTGCGCTAAAGCAAAAAAAATTCACAGATTATGCAAAAACTCTAATGAAGAAGGGATCAAATACTTTATGAAAATAAAATTACTGGCGCAGTGTGCTCATGTTTTAAGGAAAAAAAGTACCTTACTGTGTTGGCTTTTTAGTATTGTATTTTCAGTGAATGGTTTTGCGAGCCAAAGTGATACAGAATTGATTAAAAAAATAAAAGATATTGAAAAAAAATCAAATACAGTGATGGGAATTACTGCCATTTATATAGAGAAAAATAAAGTAATCGCGCATAACAGTAACCAACGTTTTTTCATGGCAAGTACCATCAAGTTGCCCATTGCAATGGCTTTTTTACATCGTGTTGATGAGAAAAAAGACTCATTAAATCGAGTGATTAAAATGGATTCACGGTATTCGGTTCCTGGCTCTGGAGCGCTACATTATTTATTTGAAAAGAAAAAACTGAATATTTCCTTAAAACAAATACTGATGCATACCCTTAAAAATAGCGATAATAGTGCAAGTGATGCATTATTGCAGGCAGCAAATGGGCCTCGATATGTAGCAAAACGAATGAATGCATTAGGATTCAAAAATATTTTCATTAATCGTTCCATTATGGAAATGTTTATAGATACAAATCATGTGGATCGTTCTTTTTTACAAAAACGCCAACCAGTGTATTCCTGGCAAAAAATATCTAATCGTGTTCCTCTTAAAGAAAAACAGCAAGCTTGGCAGCGCTTTGAAAAAGACATACGCGACACTACGACACCGAATGATATGGCAAAGTTGCTCGTAAAGTTATATAAAAAACAAGCGCTTTCAGAATCAAGTACTGAGCTTCTGATGAAGATTATGGAGCAATGCCGCACAGGACGCAGCAGAATAAAAGGATTATTACCTGCCAATGTGAAAGTGGCACATAAAACAGGAACCTGGTCAATCTATGAACGAGACTATTTAAGATATCCTGGCTCTAAAAAACTATATCGTTTTGTTAGTGATGTTGGAATTATTACCTTGCCTCATAATAAAGGACATATTGCGATTGCAGTATATGTCAAATCAAAATCGGCCAGTGATTATCCACGCAGTCGTGCCATAGCCTTAGCTAGCCGTGCTATTTATGATCATTTTATGAAGTCATCATGACAGCTCATCAAAAGTAGCTTGGGTGAATCGAACCCAAGCTACACGCATGTACTCAAAAAATATTAGAAAAGCTTTCCTATTTCGTATACTCTGTCACAAAAATAAACTTTAATAACAAGGAGGTTTTGATGGGCCGTTGTTCGACTTTGATTATTAATGGATTGATCTATTTTTGCATGAGCTTTGGTTTATACGCCCAATTACCCTGCGATTATCAGGATTTATCTGCTGCAGAAAAACAAGCTTTATTATGGAATGAAATTACCTTAAGCAATGCGGAAGAACCTTTGCCCCCACTAACTGGCAATAGTTATAATGAAGTACTTGAAAAAATAAAAGGATTGTTTCATTTAAAACCTACATTTGATCATGCCAGTGATGAAATACCAGAAGGCCGAGTAAAAATTATTCATGCTAATGGTTCCGTAGGAAAAATTACTTTAATTCCTGCAGCGGGTCATCCTTTTACCGGTATTTATCAGTCCGGTGGAATTGGTGTAGCACGTCTTTCTTTGGCGACTCCTCCTGCTGAAGATAATTATATTCCTGGAATGGCTGTTAAAATTTTAGTTTCCAAACATCCATCTTTAAACTTGCACATAATGAATTTACTTGAGGGACAAAAAGATAATTGGAATTATTTTGCAAAAGATTTTTCAAATAAAATCCCTCATCCTACAAGTTGGACGTTGACTGCAATTGAGAAAATATTTGAATTCACCCGGGATCCCGCAAATAATTTGCCTCTGTGGCATTTAGCTGCTTGGACGAGTGAGGGTAAATACAAAGGGATTCCAATATTTCCTGAGAGAATCTATTTCAGGCCGACTGACTTAGTCAAAAATTTGATTCCAGAAAATTCACGTGAAGATTTTAGAGTTTCTCTTTTGCAAGTACCTATGGGCTCCCTCTATGAAATATACGGGGAATATCAGGGTACAGAGTATCATATAGGAACATTAATGCTGGAAAGCCCTTTATTAGCCTCAAATTATGGTGATCAGAAACTATTTTTCCAACATCAACGATAATCATGCTTATACCTAGTACAATTTCAGTTATGTCTAAAAAGCTGTCATCCTGCCTGCGCAGGGATGACAGTTTTTTGTGGTTAATTTTGTAAGGAGCTCTCAGGAGCAAATCGCAGGACGTAGGGAAAGAGAAATTCCTTTCGTGAATAATCCCCCTGGTCTTAGTTGATTAAATTCAAAGAGGAAAAAATACTACTTTGTCTTCTTGTTCCTCGGACGCGATGATCAATTCTCTTGGACTTGATTTGGCTGTTGGCAACTCAATGAGTGATGTTGAGGGCTGTACAACGGGCTTTCCCAGGAGACCTAATTTTTTTATGCTGCCATCGAGCTCATTATTCAGGGACGTTTTAAGAAGTTCCTGTTTCTTTCGTTCATTGGGTTCTAAGCGGTATTCATCTGAATTAAGAACTTTATATCTTAAAACATTGCGAAGATAGATTTCTGATGGTGTTTTATCTGCAACTTTATTGCGATTCTCAATGAGATAACGAAACGCCTGCTCGATTTGTTGATCTTCAGTTTTTCGAGGATCCTTGCCGGAAGGTGTGTCTAGGTTATAAATATGGGGCAGGATACTCTGAAATCCATCATGTCCATGGACATAATTAATAGTGTATCCATTGTGTGTTGCAGGTCTTGCGGTTTCAGTTTCCTTCGTTTCATCCCAGCGATTCCATAAAAGATAAACCAAAGGCCATGCGGCTCGTTCTTCTTCTGATATGTTGGTTCTGTCGTGAATCGCATCAGTATGAAAAAGGGAATGAATGGTATTGTTCTCAATATGAGATTGAAATTGGTGATTTATTTGATCAATCGTTGTTGCTAAGGCTCGAAGCGTGGAGTCGTCATAGTTCACCCCAAGCCTTTTAGCCATCAATTTCAGGGCATCAAAGCGGATGGGAGCATGACTAAATAATGTGATCCCTTTTTCACTTATAGTGTAATCCAGAATCTTTAAGGTGGGTTTATAACTTTCATTAACCAAATGGATTAACTCGGAATGAGGAATAATTTCGTGATCAAGTAAAAGCTTAAGCCCCCAAAACGAAGGGATTTGAAAATCACCGATATAACCCTGAGGCACAAACAGATGTCCTGCGATGAGTTGCTCATATGCATAAATAAACTCACTGCCATGGTTTGAAACAAGAAGAGTTAATGGGCAATGATTGCGATGAAGCAAATTTAGAATTCTTAATGTGAAATAATCACAATTTCCGCGATCAGCAACCTCATCACCAAGAAGACGAACCAGCGTTTGATTATCACAGACTTCTAATTGCGCCATGAAGTGATTAAATTGGGCAACACAGTCAGGCAGCTTATTTTTAGGTTCGCTTAATTTTTGGTTTAATTTTTTTTGTTCTTCTTCAGCTGTATGGAGCTTTTCCAGTGTTTGTTGCCGCAATTGGACCAAAGTTTGATATTGTTGCGTTTCTTTGTTTCCTTCAATTAATTGTTTATCCAGATTTGCAAGACGTTCTTTTGTATTATCGATTTTTACCTGTGTAAGTTGCAAAAGAGTACGGTTTTCCAGATACTCTTGAAGGATCTCACCATACTGTTCATAGAGTGACACAAATTGCTGATAAGCTTCCTCAATATCTTTCACCTCATCTTTAAAGCGCATGATTTGCTGACGAAAGAGAAAGTGGATGAGTTTGATTGGGTTGCCATGTAAATCACCGAGCGTGATCGAGCCTAAACTATGTTCGAATTCACTTGGATATTTATAAATATCAACATTTTTATTTATAAGATGATTGGTCATCCATTAACCCACATATAAGAAAATTTTTTATTTAGAAGAAAGTAATTGATCCAACCCCAAATATCAAATAAGAGGTTATACTCCGATCTATAATAAATCATTATGCGCTTTAATTTTGAATCGGATGTGCGTCAGCTAAAACAGGAAAAATAAAATGAATAAATTAATTATGGCGTTGCCTAAGATTGAACTTCACATTCATATAGAAGGGACGCTTGAACCTGATTTAATGTTTTTATTAGCAAAACGAAATAACATGGTATTGCCCTACAAAAATCCTGAGGAACTTCATGCTGCCTATCAATTTACTGATCTGCAATCCTTTTTAAATCTTTATTATGCAGGAACCAATGTTTTGCAAACTGAAGAAGATTTTTATGATCTAACCTGGGCCTACATGCAAAAAATACAGCAGCAAAATGTACGACATACGGAAATTTTTTTTGATCCGCAAACACATACTGCTCGAGGTATTGATATTGGAGTAGTGATTCATGGCATTCATAAAGCACTGGAAGAGGCAAAAAGGCAGTTCAACATAAGCTCAGAGATGATTTTATGTTTTTTGAGAGATTTGCCTGAAGAAGATGCTTTGCGTACTTTAGAAAGTGCATTGACGTATCAAGATAAATTTATTGCTGTGGGCTTGGATTCTGCTGAGCGTGCTCATCCCCCCAGAGATTTTGTTGCGGTATTTGCTAAAGCAAGAGCTCATGGTTTGTTAACTGTTGCTCATGCAGGCGAAGAAGGCCCGGCAGCTTATATTACTGAAGCTTTAGATCTTTTAAAGGTATCTCGTATTGATCACGGCGTGCGCTGTTTAGAGGATATGGAACTTGTAGCGCGCTTACAAAAACACCAAATACCGCTTACAGTATGCCCCTTATCCAATATTAAACTGTGTGTTTTTAAGACCATGAAAGAACATCCTATTAAAAAAATGCTCAATATGGGGCTGGCTGTTACGATTAATTCGGATGATCCTGCTTATTTCTCCGGCTACATAGAAGAAAACTATAGTGCTGTAGCAGACACCTTCCAATTAACCAATCAGGAATTAGTTCAGTTAGTACGAAATAGCATTCAGGCAAGTTTTTGTACCGCACAACGCAAGCAACAATTAGTGTCTGAGCTTGAGGCAGTGATTCAGAATTTCACATCATAAATGAGTTTATGACATTTCATTTCCGATATTTCTCGCTTATAAGCTGGACTACTTTTCTTGGGAAATTTATTTAATAATATGATTTTCTTAAATTACTCTGAATAAGGATAATATTACATGAATGGATTATCGCGAGTTAGTGCACATCATGGGAAGCTTAAAAAAAATGTATGGTTTGCTTTATGGGGTCTTAGTCTGATGAATTCATTGGCTTACGCGAATACAACATGTCCTGGTTTAGATATCAATGCGATCTGTGTTAATGGAGCATGGCAAGTCATGATTGTTCCTAATGGGGCGCATTGGGTACTTATGGGTGAAAGTGTTAATGGCAAATCGTGCACTAATAATGAACAAGCTGATGATGTACGTTGGAACTATGCGTTTACTTCTGCTCGTCTGGGAATCGCAGGATGTAACTACGGTTTATTTGATAATAAACTGAACCAGATTGGTTTGATACAAATTAAATCCACTCAATACATCCGCACAGGCAGTAATTGGGAGCAAGGCAGTTACCCAGGAAACTGGACCTGTCGCGAATCGCAAGAAACCTGTTTGTTTCGTTAGAGCAAACAAGGAATACCAATGGAGGTATCCTTTGCTTGATACATTTCTGCCTAAGACAACTTTATGTTTGCATCGCAGCAATAAAGTAACAAGGCGTAGATTATGCAAGAGCTCTATTCATTGTTGCCGAATTCAGTTCGATTATAAAATCATTAAAGCACTGCTGAACTTGGTTAAAAGCCATTAACCAAGGAACATGGCCTGCTTGAGCAATGATTTTATTGATAGTGTTTTTCCCTTGGAACCCTTTATTTTCCAGGAAGATTTTGGGTGGGCAAATAAAGTCATTTTCGCTGGCAATGGTCATTGTGGGTATGGATTCGGGAAACCATTTGCAGGAATAATCGGGATAAAAATGTTCAATGGCATGATAATAAGCTGTGTTATTAAAAGCAAAAAGAGGGAGGATTTTTTCCCCTTCCGTTAATTCATCGGCAGTGAAACAGTAATATTTATAAGTGTTCCAAAATTCTTTGTATGTTTCATCTGAAGGGCTTAAATGATATTGAGTGGCTGCAGGAAGCAAATCAGGTAAATGATGTTGCTGTTGCATGGCGCTTACATGTTCGAAAAAACTGTTTTTGGTCGTGGTATTCATTAATACCAGTCCTGTTAAATAGTTTTTTAATTCGGGTAAATTTAATGCAAACATTCCTGCAAAACTGTGAGTGACCAATACTGGTTGGTGAAAGGATTTTAACAAATCGATTAAACCTTCTTGCCAATATTTGATGCTCAGTTCGCCCTGGGTATTGGTCCCATCCTGAGGAAAATCTAAAAGAAAAATAGACCCAGGCAAATACAATTTATGACACAAATCAGCCAGGTACTCCGATCCCAATCCTGGACCACCGGGCAAAAATAACCAGGAAAATCCATGGCTTTCAGTAAGTTGGTTTATCCTATAACCATATTTAGTGTATTTCATGCAGTGTACTACCTCTTTTTCGCGGGTATTTATCATAAGCAGAGCGAATTAAATACCTAGCTTTTTCTTCATCCAATCTGACACTCACCTTTCAATTTTACTCAATCAGAAAAATGCTTACATAGAATAGCTATGCGCACATTTTTCTTCAATCACAAAATTGAAATCTGAGCATCAGCTTGGCAAATAAAACGCTAGGTATTTAATTCGCTCTGCTTAGCATATCGATTAGTTGAATTAATGCTGCATTAACATTTATAGTGGATTAGGTACCCATTCATTTACTCGAAATAAGTATGAAGCTGAACTATTGAAACAGGGAGTGTATTGTGAAAAAAACATATCATAGTGTTTTCTTATGTCTTTTTTTAATTTCGGTTCAGGTACATGCAACTGCAACCTATCTTAGATACAGCGGTAAATGTCAATTCACACTGACTCGAGAGAGATATGCTTATTGTTTGGAAAAAGAGATGGTTTTTTATGATAGGGAATTTAGTCAGCTTTATAGTAATTTAACGCCTGAAGTATCACTCCTTGCTACGGAAGCATTAGCAACGCAGATTATCGAACCTAACTGTGATGCTATAGCAATGAAAATTGGTGCGGGTTTGGAATATCATATTGCGTTTCGGATCTGTATGATTCATATCACTAGAGAAAAAATTGCATGTATTAAAAGATTCATTCCCTGTAAAATATGCTGGGGTAGGAAATTGGCTAATTCACTAAAAAGACCCTTATTATTCTTGGAAAATGTTTCGATTCATATATCCGATCCTACGTGATTGTATGAATGCTTGGCTGAGAAATTTTTGAATTGGGCATGGAAAACAAACCCCTCTCTTATGAGCAGGAGAGGAGCGAATTTTTTAATTTGGTGATGAAGGTTTTGATGCGACGGCGCTATCAGCACACGCATCAGCAACACTATCAATTTCATCGTAATATTGTTTATCGGTCATATCATTTGATTTTTTGAGCAGTTCGACTAATTTAGGTTTAGCGCATTCGCAATAGGCAGTAATTAATTTTTTATCTTCGTCAGTTGGTTTGGGGAGAACAAGATCCCATCGGTCCTGACAATAATCAGCAACATCACTGTCTTTTACTTTGCTTAAGCCGATGTCATCTTCTATAGAGTCCATCGCGTCATGAAGCAAAGTTCTTGACATACATACCTTAGCTGCTTTTTCTTTATCGTCTAATGGTTGTTTTGCAGCGCAACCACAAAATTTTTCACCAAAATTCTTAAAATCTACTTTGTCTTTTGCTTCATCTGCATGTTTCATCCAGCCCTCAGTACAACGAGTTTGAAAGTCTCCTGCAGCATCTGCATTAACTAATAAGGAAAACAGCATTGTAAGAGCAAAAATACTGATCCTTTTTAAAAAAGACCGGTTCATAATATGTCACTCCTTTGATTGTAAATAGCACTGTCTCAACATTGAGCATAGTCAATGTCGAGCAGGTAATCTATAACTTTTTAAAAATTTAGTTTTTATCTCATTTTAGCTAAAATTATTTTTTTAAAAGAAAAACGATAATCATGATAAAAACAGTAGAAAAACATTGGTCTCGAGTAGAGTATCTTCACGAGAATGTAAAGAATCCCAACATTCACATAAAAGGGACACATAGCTATTACAGTGATGCGTGGACAGGCAGTTTCGAAGAAACAGTAGTCAGGTACCTCTATGGAGATGAATTCAGTTTAAAAAATTGGCAGTCGCAATGGGAAATTGATCAGCTTTATATAGGGGATTATGTTTGTATTGCCGCTGAGGCAATTATTATGTTAGGAGGAAATCATAATCATCGAGCTGATTGGTTTTGTTTGTATCCTTTTGCAGACAATTATGTCCAAGCTTATCAAGGTAAGGGCGATACATGCATTAAAGATGGCGTTTGGCTTGGTATGCGTTCGATGATTATGCCAGGTATTACCATTGGTGAAGGAGCAATCATCGCTGCCAATAGCGTGGTAACACGAGAAGTTGAACCGTACAGTATTGTTGCCGGTAGCCCAGCTCGAATTGTTAAAAAACGATTTGCAGAACATGTGATTCAACGCATCATCAATCTGGATATCTATTCGTGGCCCGAAGAAAAATTTAATCGCTTGCAGCCATATATTTGCAACAACGACATCGTAGTCCTGGAAGAACAAAGCAGTCAATATGACTCTTTAATACAAGATGAGCGAGAACGAATGGATTAGATCTGGGGCTGGTTTGTCTGGCCCAAGCCAGAATAGTCTAATCACATAGTGCTTTCACTGCATGAGTTCCCAAATCAGTAATCAGAGCTTTAGCGCCAGTGGATGTTGCACGATATTTTTGTTTTCATTTCACCAAAAGCATAATTAAAATAATTTGTTTCGAGGAAAAAATCTATATTTTGCATCATAGTTAATGAGGATGAGCGGATACCCCAAAAGTAGGTGCGATTAGGATAAGTTGTGCCTTATCAAGTCTAGTCATGAAGCAATTAGGTTCTTAGCTGAGTAGAAAAATTATTCTGAAGCGCATCCAAAAACTCTCTTACTGTATGCACTTTCTGACTAAAGAGTTCATCTGCTTTACCGGTTTTAACGAATGCCCTTAATTCTTTGCCTAAATTGCCATTTCTCAATGTGGCAATATTCTCTTCGGAGAAAACAACTTTCTCGCCTTGCAATGCACGTTGTACCGCTTTAACTGCATTGCGTTTTTGTGTCAAGCTTTTCTGAATACAGGTAAAAAAAGTATAGAAATATTCTTTAGTTTTTCCCGAAGAATCAACTTTTTTTTCTCTATCTTTGAGATAGCCTGATAAGAGTTTATTAATGTCATATTCTCTAATTTTTTCCTTATCGCCAGCTAAAGTGTAGCCATTGATAATCGCTTTAATGCTTGCTCCATGCTTGGTTCGATATTCTTCAACTTTTTCATGATTGCCTGCTAAAGCGTACCCCTCAACAATCGCATTAACATCTGCCTTGAATTTTATTCGGTATTCTTCAACTTTGTCATGATTTCCGGCTGAAGCATAGCCTTGGGCTATCACATGAACAGTTGCTGGATATTCGGTAAAATATTTTTTAACCTGGTCATGATTTTCAACCATAGCATAGCTTTGAGCAATCACATAAACGTTTGCTTTATAGTCCTTCCGATACTCTTCAACCTTCTCATAATTCTCAGCTAAAGCATAACCTTGAACAATTGCGGTGATCATTTGATTACGGAAGTTTTGATCAAGGCGTGTATCGGCGAGATGTTGATAGTATTCAACTTGGTTATAATTTCCTGCTAAAGCATAATACTTGGCAATTGCAAACAAGCTTATATGATGTGTCGTACGGTATTCTTGAACTTTTGCATGATTTCCCGCTAGAGCATAGCCCTTGGCAATCATTAGTGGCTTTGCACCATGCTTGCTCCGATATTCTTCAACTTTTATATCATTTCCCGCTCGCGCATAACCTTCGGCAATTGCATGAACGCTTGCTTTATATCGCGTCCGATATTCTTCAACTTTCGTGTGATTTCCAGTGATTGCATAGCCCTGAGCAATTGCATCGATGCATTCTTTATGTTTCCTACGATATTGTTCAACGTTAGTGTGATACCCTGTAATTGCGTAGCCTTGGGCAATCGCCCGCACACTTGCTGAGGTCTGATAGTTTTTGACTTTTGTATGTTGTCCCGTTAAAGCATAACCTTTAGCAATGGCATTAATGTTTGCTTTATAGTGCTCCCAGTAATACAGCACTTGCTCATGATTGCCCGCACAAGCATAGCCTTCCGCAATTGCATGAACACTGGCTTTAAATTTTTTTCTATAGTGTTCAACCTGGTCATCATTTTTTGCAAAAGCGTATCCTTGGGCGATTGCATGGACGCTTGCTTTATATTTCGCCTGATATTCTCCAACCATCAGGGTATTTCCAGCTACAGCATAGCCTTGAGCAATAATGTCAATGTTTGCTTTATACAGTCTGCGGTAGTCATCGACTTTATCATGTTTTCCGGCTATTGCATAAGCATAGGCAATGGAATCAACGCTTGCACCAAGTTCCCGTAACCATTCTACTTGCTTAAATTGTCCTTTTAATGCTAACTCAGCAGCTGGGGTAAGTAGCGGATGATCGCTTCTTTTAGGGTCAATATGTGCTCCATTTAACCTTTTGCGTAAATCTTCCTTATCCGTTGCTTGTACTGTTGATGGGTATATATGGGAATACATAAAGTTAATCTTATAAAACATCATGGATTTTAATTGTACATCAAATGAATTTATGAGTCGATTTGTAAATTAATTAATGAGGATTGAAAAGTTAGAAATCCCATGTAAAATTTTCGTGTGAAAATTTTGGACTCAAATTTATTAGGGATGATTAAATGCTTAAAAAACTTCTTATTTGTGCTTCTTTTTTCTTGTTTTCACTTGCAGCACACAGTATGCCTGATGAAGAAAAAGCCTATCTTGCGAATCAATGCGATGAACTGTCACAAAAAATTGGGGAATTAAATGTTAATCAAACCAATTCTTGCTCATCCATAATACAAGAATCTGCAAAATTAGTAGCTCATAGCGGAAGATTTATCTTAAAAGAATACTGGTTTAATGCCAGAACCAATCTATATCGTTCTTACAGATTATTGCATGATGCGAATCAAATGAATTGTAAAACTGCCTCAGGAATTTATGCAGCCCAAAAAGGTATCGATGACATCCTGGAACAAATATATGGGTTCGAATAGAACCAATGAGAAAAATGGCATTAATATAAGATGATGGAATGATAAGGTAAATTGAATAGCACTAGATAAAATCAAAATATTTACATTCCACGCTATGCGCGAAATCCAGCGTTACATGCACGATTCACTGGATGCCGTGCATAAAGCCTGTACGATCCCCACAAAATTCAAAGAAAGACTGTAGTGGGGGTCTGTGTTG